>JBKJTN010000032.1:0-3522 GCA_046590275.1 Novosphingobium sp. | reverse complement strand
CCTCGCGCGGATAAAGCGTCCCGCCCTGTGCCGAGATATTGCCCTTGAGGCAGCCCGAACCAAGGATCAGCAACAGCAGTGCGATCAGAAAGCTCTCGTCCCACGACATTGCCAAATGGCCGGCGCTCATTAGCACCGCGCCAAGTATGACTGTTCGTTTGGCGCCAAGCAGCCGGTCGGCAATCCAACCGCCTAGGATCGGAGTGAAATAGACCAACCCAGCATACCAGCCATAGATCAGCGAGGCGAACGCCAGGTTAGACATTGGTCCGCGAAATTCGAAGATGTTCCGCAGAGCGCCAAGCCCAAGTACATTCTCGGTATGGCCGGGCAGTAGCAACTGTTTGACCATGTAGAGTGCCAGCAAAGCCGACATTCCATAAAACGAAAATCGTTCCCACATTTCTGTGAAAGTCAGATAGGCGAGCCCTTTGGGATGGCCGCCGATGGTGCTTGCCTCGTCTACACTTACAGTTGCCATCTCATCCCCCTGGCCCGAAAAGTAGCTCAATCAGCCTTGGTGGCAAGGACTATCACGCGCAGCGCGGTGGAGGGCGCGCTATAAACGCCTGTAACTTTGCGCAACGGCAAGGCTGCAAACAAGCGATGTGGCCAATGCGCATCCATGATTTAACGGAAATCTCGCAGTCTTGACAAATGGCCATAGCGGGGGTCTAATTTCTGCAGAATAAAGCAACAGGGCAGAATAATGTAACAGGGTTGACGCAGGATTCGCATACAAGCGTAACACAACTCTTCTATTTCACTGCCAAGAGCCATACTTGTTCGGGGGTTTAACATGCATAAATATATGATTTTAATGCTGGTTTCTGTATCCACTTGCGCCCATCCGGCATTGGCACAAACCACCGCCGCGCCGAGCGATGTGGCCATCGGTGACGCTGATACCGACAATGCGATCGTCGTATTTGGCAAGGGTCAGACTCGTCAGGTGCAAGAGATCGAGGCCGAGGATATTCGTATCCTGACCCCGGGGTCGAGCCCGCTGCTCGCCATCGCAAAACTGCCCAGCGTCAATGTCCAGTCAGCCGATGCCTTCGGTGCTTATGAATGGTCGACCCGGATTACGATCCGCGGCTTCAACCAGAACCAGCTTGGCTTCAATCTCGATGGTATTCCGCTGGGTGATATGTCCTATGGTAACACCAATGGCTTGCATATCAGCCGGGCGATCACTCCTGAAAACATCGGCTCGACGCTGGTCTCGCAAGGTTCGGGCTCGCTCAACACCCAGTCGACCAACAATTTGGGCGGGACTTTGGAGTTCTATTCGATCGACCCGCGCGATGCGCTTGGCGTCGCTGCTAGCGCAACTTATGGCTCGGAAAACACCTATCGCGGCTTCGCCCGTATCGGGGTTGGCACAGCCGACGGCCCGCGCGCCCTCGCATCGGTGCATTATCTGAACGCCGGCAAATGGAAGGGTGAAGGCGTACAACGCAGCTTCATGGCCAATGCCAAGGCGGTTATCCCGCTCGGCGGCGTCACGCTTGACGGCTATATCAGCTATTCCGACCGCGCCGAACAGGACTATCAGGATCTCTCGCTGGAGATGATCAACCGGCTCGGCTACGATTGGGATAATTTCGGCCCGTCGAACTATGCGCTGGCGGTACTGGTCGCCGATATTGGTGCCAATCGCGGCGATACCGGCACGACGCCGCTCAACCCCGCCGCCGGCACTGTCTATCCCACTCCGATCACTTCCGTTGATGACGCCTATTACGACGCCTCAGGCCTGCGCCGCGATACCCTTGCCGCGGTGGGCCTGACAGCGCCGCTGGGCGAGAAGGTGACTTTCCGCCTTAAGGGCTATTACCATAACAACGAAGGCCAGGGCACCTGGGGCACACCTTATCGCAACAGCCCAACGGGTGTGCCGATGGCCGTTCGGACCACCGAATACGACATCAACCGCAAGGGCGTGTTCGCCAGCCTTAATGCCAATCTGGGAATGAATGCGCTCACCCTAGGGGCCTGGTATGAAAATAACGACTTTGAGCAAGCTCGCCGCTTTTACGCCTATACCAGCCGCACCGTTGCGGGCCGCGATCATCTCAAATTCATGCGCGGGCCATTCTTCACCCAGTGGGACTTCAACTTCAATACCAAGACTTTCCAGTATCATGTTGAAGACGAAATCACGTTGGGCGACACCAAGATCAACCTAGGCTGGAAAGGCTTCAAGGTCGATAACCACGCTGCGGCGATCGTCCAGGGCGGACGCACCATCGGTGATCTCAGCGTCAAAGACTGGTTCCAGCCGCATGTCGGGATCAACCAGAAGCTGGGCAGCGATCTGGAAGCCTTTGCCGGCTTCACCCAGGTAACCCGGGCGTTTACATCCTCGACCACCGCAGGTCCGTTCTCGTCGACACAGGCCGGCTTTGATGCGATCAAGCCGTTCCTCAAACCCGAACAGTCAGACACCTATGAGGCGGGCCTGCGCATCGGCTCAGGCAGCTTCCGTGGGGTGATGGCAGGCTACCTCGTCAACTTCCGCGATCGCTTGCTGACCATTCCGACCTCGGTCGGGATCGTCGGCTCCGCAAACGCACTGCAGAACGTCGGTGCAGTTCGCTCGGTGGGCTTCGAAGCGACCGGCGAAGTCAAGCTGGGTCAAGGTTGGTCGCTGTTCGGCTCCTACAGCTACAACGACAATACCTACCGCAACAACGTCGTGATCACGACCACTGTCATGGGCGTCACCACTGTCACCACAATCCCCACGCAAGGCAAGACCGTGGTCGATTCGCCCAAACATCTGCTCCACGGCGAAATCGCCTATGACAATGATCAGCTGTTCGGACGCGTTAGTGTCGGTTATATGTCGAAGCGGTTCTTCACTTACACCAATGACCAGTCGGTCCCGGGCCGCGCGCTGGTGGATGCAACTTTGGGCTACCGCTTCGATCTGGGGATGCGCAAACCGGTTGAAATCCAGCTCAACGGCTCCAACCTGTTCGACGACGACTATGTCGCGACGATTGGCTCTAATGGCTTCGGCAACAGTGGCGACAACCAGACGCTGCTGGCAGGCGCGCCGCGACAGGTCTTCGTAACACTGAAGATCGGATACTGAAGATACGGGCCGCGCTTTGCACTTAGGGTGCACTGCCGCGGCCCGGCTCGCCGGTCTTGTCAGACCAATGTGGAAGGTGCGGCGTGTCGCTGCTAGCACCGACAGATGACGCGCAAATCTCGAGCTAAGCCATCGTCTCCGTTCCGGTATTTCCAGTCCTCACCAGAGGTCATCCGGCTGGTCGTCATGATGTATGTGCGTTTCCCGTTGAGCTTGCGGAACGTCGAGGGCCTGCTCTTCGAGCGCGGCATGACCTGTGTCACGAGACGGTGCGGCTCTGGTGGAACCGCTTCGGTCCGATGTTTGCAGCGGACATCCGCCGCCAGCGAGTGAACCGGATGAAAGGCTTCCGCCAGTGGAAGTGGCACCTCGATGAAATGTACGTCAAATTGAATGGCGAGATGGTTTACCTGTGGCGT
>JBKJTN010000164.1:0-58830 GCA_046590275.1 Novosphingobium sp. | reverse complement strand
GACAATCCCGGTGCCGATCGCGCCGACGATCCCGCCGATGCAATGGACCCCGAACACATCAAGCGTGTCATCATATTTGAATGCATTCTTGACCTTGGAGACGAACAGGTAGCAGATCGGCGAAACGATCAGGCCGAGAGCGATCGAGGTCATCGGAGCTGCGAAGCCCGAAGCCGGAGTAATCGCAACCAAGCCCGCCACAGCACCGGTAGCTACACCCAGCATCGAAGGCTTGCCATGGTGAACCTGCTCTACCAGAGCCCAGCTTACTGCCGCCGCCGCAGTCGCGACGAAGGTATTGATGAAGGCCACGGCAGTGATGCCATTAGCTTCCAGGTTGGACCCGGCGTTGAAGCCGAACCAGCCCACCCACAACAGCGAGGCGCCGATCATGGTCATCGTCATCGAGTGCGGCGGGGTTGCTTCCTTGCCGAAGCCGACGCGCTTGCCGATCATCAGGCAACCAACCAGGCCCGCAATACCGGCATTGATATGGACAACGGTGCCGCCCGCGAAATCAAGCGCGCCCTTGCCCCAAAGATAGCCATAGTCAGCTGGCGCATCGGGCAGGAAATCAGGACCGGCCCAATACCATACCATGTGGGCGATGGGGAAATAGACCACGGTCAACCAAAGAACCACGAACAGCATCAAAGGCCAGAACTTCACGCGTTCGGCAAATGCACCGACGATCAGCGCCGGCGTGATGCAAGCGAAGGTCATCTGGAAGATGACGAACACATATTCCGGCAAATAGACGTTGTTCGAGAAGGTTGCGGCATAAGTCGATGCCGAGACGCCCGCAAGGAACGCCTTGGAAAGCCCGCCCACGAATAGCGGCGCTGGGCTGTCGGCGGTGGTGAAGGCCAACGAGTAGCCCCAACCAACCCAGACCAGGGCTGCTATCGAAACGATCATGAATACCTGCATCAGCACGCTGAGCATGTTCTTGGTGCGCACCAGACCGCCGTAGAACAGCGCAAGCGCCGGAACGCTCATCATCAGCACCAGTGCCGACGATATCAGCATCCAGCTGGTGTCGCCCTTGTCGACCATGGTCGCCATCTGTTCGATGGTTGGCGCCTTGATCAGGCTGGTGGTGGCAGCAGCAGCCTCGCTCGCGGCGGGACTGGGCGTTGCCGCAGCGGCAACATCTTGGGCAAAGGCGGTGGCGGCGGTGAAGAGCGAAGCTCCCAGCGCGCCGGCGCCGCAAAGAAATTTGCGGATCATGGTGGTTTCCCTCCTGTCGGACACTGCTCTCACAGCGCGGTATCTCCGGTTTCACCGGTACGAATGCGGGTAGCGGATGCGAGGTCGAGCACGAATATCTTGCCGTCTCCAATCGCTTCGGTGCTGGCGACTTGCTGGATCGTCTCGATGATTTGCGGGGTCAACTCGTCGCTGGCCGCAACCTCAATCTTCACCTTCGGCAGCATGTTGGTGGAATATTCGGCGCCGCGGTAAATCTCGGTCTGCCCCTTTTGTCGCCCAAAGCCCTTTACCTCGGACACGGTCATTCCCGCGACACCGATGGCGCTGAGGGCTTCACGTACCTCGTCAAGCTTGAACGGCTTGATGATGGCGATGATGAATTTCATGCCCGTCCCCTTTTAGCCGCCGACCAAACCGTCGGCTTCGCTACTGCAGCAAGGGTTGTGCCATTATCGCCGATAGCCGAGATTTCTGGGACATTTCGCCAGACGAGCTATCTTTGACTTATCGCCCGACGCCCGCGAATCGCGCAGTTGCCTAATTTTTAGGCAAAGATAGTCGCGCCCATACCGGCAGATGATCGGAACCTCGCGAGGCGAGTGCGCTGTGATGAACACCGGCTCCGTGTAGCTCCCATTCGGGCGAGATCACGATCCGGTCGAGCTGGGCTACCGGGCGACGCGCCGGAAAACTCCTTCCCGGCGCCAGAACTCGCCATGGCCCATGCAATTCGCGCAATGACCCGCCGTGGAGCGACCATTCGTTGGTATCGCCCATCAACACGGTCGGACAAGCATGGCCGCACCCGCCGACATGCGTCAGGATAGTATGCAGCTGCTGGCGGCGACGCAGGCCAGACAGGTCAAGATGCATCCCGACCACCCGCAGCCGGCGACCTTCCGCGAGCAAATCGACCCGTATAGCTCCGCGGGGTTCAAGAGTCGGCAACGGCACTATGCCGGCTTCAACGATGCGGAATTCGCGCCGCACCAACAGCGCGTTGCCATGCCAGCCGATACTGTCGGGCCGCATGGTCAGCGGCACGGCGCGGTAGGGTGTGTGCTCGTCAATCGCTGCCAGCGAAAGAACACTTTCGCGCCGCCCAAAGCGACGGTCCACCTCCTGCAACGCGATCACATCCGCGTCGATCTCGCGCAGGATCGAAAGAATCCTGTCGGGATCCCGGCGCCGATCGAGCCCGACCGCCTTGTGGATATTGTAGCTGGCGAAAGTAAGTTGCACTCGGCGGGTCAGGCCTCGCCCGCGATATAGCGATCCGTAGGCCGCGCAGTCAGGCCATCGATGCTGGTGGTCCGGCTCTTCATCTTGGCCGCCCACTTCTCAGGATCCTGCTGGGCATGGTATTTGACCAGCGTCGCGCGTTCCGCTTCCAGCTCCATCACCGGCACGCCCCAGCCGCAACTGGTCTGGACGCTGCCTACCGCGATATCAAAGATCTGCCGGGTCCCTGGAAGCAGCGTGAAATGTGCCGCGAGCTCGGCCCAATCCGGGTCGGCAGAAAGCACCGGACGGCCTATGCCATAAATCCGCAGGATCAGCGCTGGTTGCTGGAAGTTGCACATCATGATGGTAATCCGGCCATCCGCCAAAAGATGGGCATTAGTCTCATTCCCCGAGCCGCCAAGATCGAGATAGGCGACGCGGTCCGGCGCGATCACCCGGAAGGCATCATAGCCCTTGGGCGAGAGGTTGATCCGTGCGTCGGCGGCAGCGGTCGCCACAAAGAAAACGCTCTGCCGCGAAATCATCGCGATATGGTCTTCCGTCAGCGTTTCGGTGAAATCGGACATGCAATGCTGCTAGCCCAAAAGGGCGGCCACCGGAAGCCTTCACCGCTCCTTGATCGCGGTGAAAGTCAGCTCCGGATTGCGTTCCTGCTGGTAACTGACGTCCCACGACGAGCGGGCCATGAACACCGGATCACCATCGCGATCTTGCGATAGATTGGCCCTGTTAAAATCGGTGAAGCCCTTGAGCGCCGCGTCACTGCCCTTGATCCATCGCGCGGTGTCGAAGGGCGATGTCTCTAGCACCGCTTCCACCTTGTATTCCGCCTCCAGCCGAGAGATCAGCACTTCAAGCTGCAATTGCCCAACCACGCCGACGATCCATTGCGCGCCGATTTCCGGATAGAACACCTGGATCACGCCCTCTTCGCTGAGATCGTCGAGTGCCTTCCTCAGCTGCTTGGTCTTGGTCGGATCCTTGAGCGCGACGCGGCGAAGTATTTCGGGCGCGAAGTTCGGCAGGCCGGTAAAGCGCACTTCGTTCTTTTCGGACAGCGTGTCGCCCACCCGAAGCGTGCCGTGGTTGGGAATCCCGATAATGTCGCCGGCCTCGGCCGTATCTGCAATCTCGCGGTCCTGCGCAAAGAACAGGATCGGCGAATGCACCGCGATCGGCTTGCCGAGCCCGGACGGGATCAACTTCATGCCGCGCTTGAATGTGCCCGAGACCAGCCGCATGAAGGCGATCCGCTCGCGGTGTTGCGGGTCCATATTGGCCTGCACCTTGAAGATGAACCCGGTCACTTCGGGCCGTTCGGGCGAGATTACCCCGCAATTGCTGGGCTGAGGGCGTGGCGGCGGGGCGAATTTTGCAATCGCATCGATCAATTCGGCCACCCCGAAGTTCTTGAGCGCGGAACCGAAATAAACCGGCGTCAGATCTCCGTGGCGATAGGCCTCGATGTCAAACGAAGGATAGCCGCCGGTCGCCAGTTCGACTTCATCGACGATCTCTGGCGGCAATTCCGGCGACTGCTCAACCTTGCCGAGAAATTCGCGGCTGCCCCCTTCGGGACGGCTGACCCGGCCCGTGGACAGATCGAGCACCCCCTGGAACTGCCCGCCCATCCCGACCGGCCAGCCCATCGGGCAAACATCGAGCGCCAGCGCATCGGCCACTTCGTCCATCAGATCGAAGGGCGAGCGGCCTTCGCGGTCAACCTTGTTGATGAAGGTGATGATCGGCACCGAGCGCAACCGGCAGACCTCGAACAGCTTGCGGGTCTGCGGCTCGATCCCTTTGGCGGCGTCGATCACCATGATCGCCGAATCAACCGCGGTGAGCGTGCGGTAAGTATCTTCCGAGAAATCTTCGTGTCCCGGTGTGTCGAGTAAATTGAAGGTGATGATGCTTCCGTCAGGATTGGGCCGCTCAAAGGTCATCACGCTGGAGGTCACCGAAATCCCGCGCTGCTGCTCGATCTTCATCCAGTCAGACCGCGCCCGCCGCGCAGCCCCGCGTGCCTTGACCTCGCCTGCCAGATGGATCGCGCCGCCTTGCAGCAGCAGCTTTTCGGTCAGCGTGGTTTTGCCCGCGTCTGGATGCGAGATGATCGCGAAGGTGCGTCTATTAGAAGTCATGGCCGCGCCCTCTAGGGCCTGCTTGCCCGATTGGAAAGGTCAGCCTTGTTGCTGGACCTTTGCCCAGGCGCGGCGGATCGCATCAACGGTAAGGTCGGCATCAGCCAGCGTCGTCGCGATGGACGAAACCGAAATGCGCATAACCCATTGCCCCCGCCAAAGCGACGCCCCGGCATAGGCGACTGCGTCGGCCTGCAGCGCCTCGATCACCGCCAGTGTCTGCGCGTCAGCCTGATCGCCGCTGCCGAACCGCAGAATTGTCTGGTTGAGCACGACCGGCGCAACCAGAGTAACCCCGTTATCGCCTGCCAGATCCGCCCCGATCTTCGTTGCCACAGCGCAGCACTGATCGACCATTGCGGTAATTCCGGCGCGGCCCAGTCGCCGGATCACGGCCCAGGCAGCAAAGCCCCGGGCGCGGCGCGACAGTTCCGGAACATAGGCTGTAGGATCGCGCTCGGCCCCGACCGGCGGTGGCAGATAGCTGGCCGAAACCGCCATCGCCCGGCGGTGTGCCGCTGAATCGCGGACGATCGCAAAGCCCGAATCATAGGGCAGCTGCAACCATTTGTGTCCGTCAGTTGCCCAGCTGTCAGCCTGTTCGATCCCGGTGGTTTGCGCAGCAGTCAGCGGACTTGCCCGCCCCCACAGACCGAACGCGCCATCGACATGCAGCCAGCCGCCAGCGGCGCGGACCAGCGGGGCGATTTCGGCAAAGGGGTCGCTGGCACCGGTGTTTATCTGCCCAGCCTGACCGATCACGATCGCCGGCCGGCTGATTTGCGCCAGCGCGCGCTTAAGCTCAGCCGGGATCATCCGACCCAGATCATCGGCAGGAACAGTAATGACCCGGCGGGCCCCAAGGCCGAGCAGCTTCAGCGCGGTAAATACCGTTGTATGGGCATCAGCACCGATCAGCACCGGCAGGTCAGGCGCCCCGAACAACCCATCGGCCTCCACATCCCAGCCCTGACGGCGCAGCAACTCGCTTCGGGCAGCAGCAAGACAGACGGTGTTGGCGACGGTCGCCCCTGTCACAAAACCGATCGATGCCTCGCGCGGCAGGTCAAGCAGATCCAGCAGCCAGCCTTCGACCACCGCCTCGACCGCCGATGCGGCAGGCGATGCGGCGATGTTGGCAGCGTTCTGCCCCCAGGCACTGGTCAGCCAGTCCGCCGCCACACCCGTCAGGTGCGAGCTGCCGATGACCCAGCCATAAAAGCGCGGTGCGGTGGTCGCGCGCAGCCCGGGCTCGGCAAGCCGGGCCAGTTCCTCGATTATCGTTTCGGGATCATCCCCGTTTTCGGGCAACAAGCGCGCAAAACTGGCGTGGATCGCGCCATAGTCAGCTGTTGGCGTTCGCTCTGCCACCGCCACCTTTGCTCGATAGTGGAGCGCACGCTCCACAGCAAAGCGCAAAGCGCGCTCTTCCCGCTCAAACTCAGTCATTGCCGGCTCCTGTCACCGCATCGTCGCGCCAAGCTTCGCCGCAGCAGCCGTTACCCGCTCGGCAATCGCCTTGAGTTCGGCCTCGTCAAAGCTTTTCTCGCCCGGCTGGAGCGTGACTTCGACCGCCAGCGATTTTTGCCCGTTCGGAACGCCAGCCCCCCGAAAATCGTCAAACAGGCGCACCGAGACGATATTGGCCTTGTCCGCTCCCTTGACCACCCGGACTAGATCGCTCGATGGTAACTCGATTGGGACGAGAAAGGCAAAGTCGCGCGTCACCGCCTGCAGCGCGGGCGGCGCATAGGCGGTGCGGGCGAAGCTGGCAGCGCCGCGCTTGGCCGGGATGGCATCGAGGAACAGCTCGACCGCCGCCACTGGCGCATCGATGTCGAAGGCTTTGAGCGTGGCTGGATGCAGCATCCCGAAGCGCGCCAGCACGGTCTTGGGCCCAAGCCGCAGGGTGGCCGACTGGCCGGGATGAAACTGCCGGCCCGCTTCTCCCAAGACTTGCAGATTCTCGGTCGGCGCGCCTGCCTCAGCGAGCAGCGCTAGGGCCTCGGCCTTGGCATCAAAGGCATCGAAATCCGCAGCTTTGCCCATCGCCCAGCCGCGTGAATTCTTTTGGCCCACCAGCAGCACACCCAGCGTAAGCCGTTCGTCGCTGGTGCCATCGCTGCTTCGCAAATAGCGCCGACCGATCTCGAACAGTCGCAAGGCGGACGCGCCGCGATCCAGATTGCGGGCGGCAGCCGCAAGCAGCCCCGGCAGCAGTGAAGGGCGCATCGCCTTCATGTCTTCGCTGATCGGGTTGGCAAGCACCCACAGCCCGCCGTTCCCCTCCGCAAAGTGGTCGGCCGCCCCCTCGGGCAGGAACGACCAGGTTATCGCCTCGTTCAGCCCGCGCATCGCCGCAGCACGGCGCAAGCGGCGTTCAAGCTTCTGGAGCGGGGTCGCAGTGGGTTTGGCCACACCATCAGCGCGCGGGAGCGACACTGAGCCGACCTTGTCCAGTCCGTGGATCCGGATCACTTCTTCGACAATGTCGGGAGCACCATCGACATCGGGGCGCCAGCCAGGGACGCTGACGCTCCAGCCCCGGCCTGCCTGAGCAATGCCAAAGCCCAGCGCGGCAAGGATTGACTGCTGCTCGGCAAGCGCGACCGCAACCCCGCCCAGCCGCTCGGCCAAGGCAGGGTCATAAGCAACCACTCTAGGCTCGATCGGCGGCGATCCGGCATGGATGACCGCAGATGCTTCGCCGCCGCAGATCTGGAGGATCAGCTGGGTCAGCAGGTTCAACCCGGTATCGAGGAAGGCCGGATCGACCCCGCGCTCAAACCGGCTGCGCGCATCTGAGGTAAGGCCAAGCTTTCGGCCTGTCGCGGCGATCCGTTCCGGATCGAAGTAGGCGACTTCGAGCAATACATCGGTGGTACCTGCCGAGCAGCCCGAATGCTCGCCGCCCATAATTCCGGCAATGTCGTGCACTCCCGAGGCATCGGCGATAACGGTCATCGCGCCGTCCAGTATGTATTCTTTGCCGTTCAGCGCCTGGGCAGTCTCGCCGTCCCTCGCCCGCCGCGCGACGACCGAGCCGCTCAGTTGTGCGAGGTCATAGGCATGGGCCGGACGGCCATAGCCCAGCATCACATAATTCGTGATATCGACCAGCGCTGAAATCGGCCGCTGTCCCGCGCTCTTGAGCCGGGCCTGCATCCAATCCGGCGAAGCGCCGTTTCTTACGCCCTTGATGACGCGGCCGAAGAATGCCGGGCACCCTGCGGGATCATCGGTGCGGATTTCGGTCGGGCAGGGGAAGTCGCCTGCTACCGGGGCTACCAAGATGGGCTTAAGCGATCCGAGCCCAGCTGCCGCCAGATCGCGGGCGATACCATACACGCCCATGCAATCAGGGCGGTTGGGGGTGATCGCCACATCGAACACCGGGTCCGACCCGGCATAGTCCGCATAGGACGTGCCGATTGGGGCGGTGACCGGTAGTTCGATAATCCCGTCGTGATCGTCGCCCAGTTCCAGCTCGCGCGTGGAACACATCATACCGTTGGATTCGACCCCGCGGATCGCTGACTTCTTGAGCTCCATGCCGTTGGCCGGGACGACCGCACCCGGCAAGCCGAGCACGCCGATCAACCCCGCGCGGGCATTCGGCGCGCCGCAGACCACCTGGAGCGGCTGGCTGTCTCCGGCATCGACGCTCAATACTTGCAGCTTGTCGGCATTGGGATGCGGCGCTGCGGACACAACGCGGGCGATGCGGAAGCCGGTCAACCGTGCCGCCGGATCTTCTATGCCTTCGACTTCCAGGCCGATGGAATTGAGTTTGGCAGCGATCACCTCGACCGTTGCATCGGTCTCGAGGTAATCCTTGAGCCAGGTCAGCGAGAACTTCATGCCGCTGCTCCCACGCCACCGGAGAGCGTCGGAACATCGAGCGGCGACAGGCCATAATGTCCGAGCCAACGACCATCACCATCGAAGAAAGCGCGCAGATCGTCCATCCCATATTTCAGCATCGCGAGGCGATCGACGCCCACGCCAAAGGCAAAGCCCTGCCATTCATCAGGATCAAGTCCGCCAAACTCGATAACGCGGCGATTTATCATGCCGCTGCCGAGCAGCTCCATCCAGCCCTTGCCTGGCTCATCGCCATGTCCGCCCAGGATTCGCCTTGCACCGACTTGCGTCCAGCCCACATCGACTTCCACCGAAGGCTCGGTGAAGGGGAAATAGCTCGGTCGCAGACGCAGCACGATGTCGTCGCGCTCAAAGAACGCCTTGAGGAAGGTTTCCAGGGTCCATTTGAGGTGGCCAAGGTGGATTCCGCGATCAATTACCAGACCCTCGATCTGATGAAACATCGGCGTGTGGGTCGCATCGCTGTCAGAGCGGTAGACCCGGCCCGGGGCGATGATCCGCAAGGGGGCGCCTTGCGCCAGCATGGTGCGGATCTGCACCGGTGAAGTATGGGTGCGCAGCAGCATTGCCCGGCCTTCCGGGCCCTGATCCGGAAAATAGAACGTATCGTGCATCGCCCGTGCCGGATGGCTCTCGGGCATGTTGAGAGCGGTAAAATTGTGCCAATCGTCTTCGATCTCGGGACCTGTAGCGACGGCGAAGCCCATATCAGCGAAGATCTCCGCCAGTTCATCCATCACCTGACTGACCGGATGGATCGAACCGCGGGGAGCTTCGGGAGATGGCAGCGAAAGATCAATCATCTCGGCTGCGAGTTGCGCTTCGAGGGCTGCACCTTCGAGCTTGGCTTTGCGGTGAGCCACCGCCTCGGTCGCCGCCTCGCGCAGGGCGTGAATTTGCGGACCTTCAGAAAGGCGCTGCTCCGGCGACATCGCGCCAAGTGTCTTGAGAAGGCCGGAAATCGAGCCAGCCTTGCCCAGAAACTCGACCCGCAGTTTCTCCAGCGCGTCGAGATCAACTGCACCCGCGATCCGCGAGAGCGACTCTTGCCTGGTTGCTGCATAGTCCACTGGGGTGAATTCCGTTCGATTGAAGAAATTGGGTTGTGTGCGCCGCTCCTTAGCCATGCGGCGCGCGGTTCCAAACCCTAAATCTACAGCGCCGCCGCTCCAGAGAATCCCTCAGGCCGGTCCATCGTTTGGACTGGAACTCCGGCTACACGGGCGCGCTCATGCATGAACTTGTCCAGAACCGGATGCGGCAGGGCGGCATATTCGCGCGGGGTCATCCCCATAAACTCGCGAAAGTCCCGGACGAACTGCGCCTGATCGTGATAATGGCTGTCGATCGCGCCGATCCATTTTAACGAGGGATCGAGCATGAATTGCGACAGGCTGCGCATGAACCGCTGGCGCCGTAAGAGCATCTTGGGCGGAAAGCCGAAAGCACGGTTGCACAGGCGTTCGATCGTGCGTTGCCCCGCGCCGACCCGATCAACCAGTTCGGCCACGCTCGCAACTTGGGGATCGACAATTGCCGCATGGATCAGGAAGATGCGCTCCGCATCGGCGGCAGGATTTGCGAGCCTCGCGCGAAAGAACGCGATTAGCCGGGCGAGTTCCGCTTCTTCATCCGGCTCAGCTTCGAACAGGGTCTGAGCGATCGGCGCAAAGCTGCTGAAGCTGGGGTGCGCCTGTCCATCGACCACCAGGTTGGCGTGGTCAGCAGCGGGCAAACGGATGAATTGCTCCCACCCCAGCGGGAGCAGCCCCATCCCCCAAAGACGGCTCTTGCCAAGCCTGAAATTGGTACAGCGCGTGCTGGGACCAGTGGCGACGAAGCTCGCCGCATGGACATGATCTCCTGATTCGATCCAGCAGTCTGGATTCTTCCCAGAGAAAAAGCGGAGATTAGCCCACTCTGGCTGAAGCGCATCCGTAATAACGCCGCCATCGGCCACTTCGATCTCAGTGAGATAAAATGTCGTCAGAAAACGGCGTAAGTCTTCCGGCGGCGGGTGGAACCGCACATTCACTGTATTGACTTGCGACACCGAAGGTTCTCCCCCCGAATTGTTAATCGTCATACTGCGATCACAGGACCGGATTGGCAAGAGCCGGAGTTATGGCTGATGCAGGGCCTGCACTGCCGCACCAGCCGCTGCGGTTCGCGCAGAAGCCGCAGCGCGCAACACGGGATGATCCAAAGCCGCGTAGCTGCTGGGGCTCATCCCCATGAATCGGCGGAAGTCTCGGACGAAATGGGCTTGATCGACATAATGCCAGTCCAGCGTGCTGATCCATTTTAGCGAGGGATCCAGCATGAATTGCGCCAAGCTCCGCGAGAAGCGCTGGCGGCGAAGCAGGAGCTTGGGGGAAAAGCCGAAAGCTCTCAGGCTGAGTCGTTCAAGCGAACGGGACGACATTCCCAGCCGCTCAGCCAATTCAGCAACCGAGCTGACGTCGCAATCGACCAGCGCAGTATGAGCCGCATGGAGCCGTCGTTCATCTTCTGGTGGAGCGCGGCGGCTGAGCATGTCGAGCAGAAATTCGTCGATTCGCGCCGCCTCGGCGGCGGGATCGGGATTACCGGCGAACAACTCGTCCAAGAGCGGGGCGAATGCGGCGAAGGCTGGATCGCTGGCCCCGTCAACTAACCGATCGGCGAACTGTTCGGCATTGGCATCGATCAGGCGGGCCCAACCTTGCGGCAGCAGGCCGATTCCCCAAGCGCGCATGCTGCCAGTCACGAACTGGGCAGCTCGGCTGGTTGGCCCGGTGGCGATAAAGTGAGGTGCCTGGACAATTGCCTCGTCGCCGATAGCGGCCTGCCAGCTATCGTTCTTGCTAAACCGCAAATTGCTCCATTCGGGATGTAGCAGATCCCTTATAACCTCACCCTCGGGCAAGACCGCCTCAGTGAGATAATAGGTACTGAAATAGGGTGCCAGCCGCTTCGATGGCATAAAGAAGCGCACGATGACCCGCTCCTTGATCATCTGATCCAACATCCAAAGCCCCCACGCGGCGCCTAATCAAGCGCGTCGCGATTTTACAATGCTGCTCAATATCATGCCCTTATCAGATGCTGATTGGTTCTGGCAGAGGAATGATGATGAAAAATACCGATTGGACAGTTTTGGGCATCGCACTCGGCGCGCTGGTCTTGCCGCAGCAGGTGATGGCGGAAAAGGCACCGCCGGTAACACTGGCGCATTGCGAAACCTCGCTGGGCACGGTCGCTCTGATTGACGGCGATCAGGCAGGCTGGACCAAATACGGCCTCGGTTCGCCGCGCGAGCTGCTCAACGCCTTGGCGCTCGAATCGGGCTGCTTTAGCCCCCGAAACGGCACCAGCGCCGAGCCGGTCCGCTTCCTCGTCACCGCGATTGCCGGCGACAAGGAGGAAGTCGACAAGGGCATCGAGCTTGCCAAGGGCGCAGCGGTTGAAGGGTTGGTGCGCTCGGGCGCGGCCAGCTCGTTAGTTGGCAGAATGCCGCTGGGAGGCAGCATGCTGGGCATGTTCGGCGGGCTTGGCGGCAAGAAAAAAGACCCTCGCCGCCGGCCTGCGCGTGGTCAGCCCGGCCAATGGCCTAACCATCGCCAGCGGCACCGGATCGGTGACCAAATCTAGCCTGACTTTCGGAGGCAACGGCGGTTGGGCAGCGGGCGCAGCTGCTTCGGGCTATGGCACCACCAAGGACGGCCAGCAGCTGGCCGAAGCCTTCATGATTGCGTTCAACTCGCTGGTCGGCCAGCAGGCCGTGATCGCCTCGTCGCCCCAAGCCGCCGCACCTTTGCCCGCATTGGCGACTGTGGCGGTCGATACCGCGCTTCGTTCAACCCCTGCCGCAGGAGGCGCGGCGCTGCGTGCGCTTCGCTCGGGCACTACGCTGACGCCGACTGGCAAGCGCGAGGGACTGTTCGTTGAGGTGGCCGACAATTTCGGGACGAAGGGCTGGGTTTCGGTCGAAGAACTCAAGTAGCAAGATCACAGACGCGAAAAGGGACGCGAACCAAGTACGGTTCGCGTCCCTTTTTCGTCTAGCCCAACACCAATCAGGCTGGAAGAGCGGCTTTCGCTTGAGCGATGACGGTCGAGAAAATGCCGCCTTCGTTCATTGCCAGATCGGCCATCGTCTTCCGGTCCAGTTCGATCCCGGCCAGCTTGGTGCCGTGAATGAACTGCGAATAGGTGATGCCTTCGAGCCGAACCGCAGCGTTGATCCGCTGGATCCAAAGGGCGCGGAAGCTGCGCTTCTTAACCTTGCGATCGCGATAGGCATATTGGCCAGCCTTTTCGACTGCCTGACGCGCAACACGAATGGTGTTCTTGCGGCGGCCGCGGAAGCCCGCCGCCTGTTCCAAAATCCGTTTATGCTTGGCGCGGGTGGTTACACCCCTTTTGACACGTGCCATAATTCAGTACTCCGATTTCCTGTTACCGCGATTTCGTTCGTGCAGGATGGTTGATCCAGCGCGAAATCGTTCAGCCCAGCCCGTAGGGCGCCCACTTCTTGATCGTCCGTGCATCTGCATCGGAAATCGTGTCGGTGCCGCGGTGCTGGCGGATATACTTGGCATTATGGCTCATCAAACGGTGGCGCTTACCAACAGCGCCGTGCTTGATTTTGCCTGTGGCGGTGAGCTTGAAGCGTTTCTTAACGCCGCTCTTCGTCTTCAGTTTGGGCATTTTCGTCTCCTAAACAGCGATACGAGCGAACTGCCCTGGCAGCCCTGTTAGCCAGGCGGTTCGCGAATCTTTCGAGGAAAGACTTAGTTCCGTATCGATTGAAGTGCGCGCCACTATGCGAGGATTGCCCGAAACGCAAGCCCCTCAATGCCCGCAGGCAAGCGCCGCCACGACATCTTCCAGCCGCGCCGGATCGCCCAGCGCCAGCACATGGCCCGAACTGCCCGCGTGGAGCGGATCACCGTGCCAGTCACACATCGTTCCGCCCGCGCCTTCGACCACCGGGACCAGCGCCGCGTAATCATGCAGTTTGAGGTTTGCCTCGCAGACGATATCGAGATGCCCCGAGGCAAGCATGGCGTAGTTGTAACAGTCGCCGCCCATCACCATCCGCTTGTGATCGGTCTTGGCGGCCAGGCCCATGAAATGCCCGCCGTCGTGATCGTCGAAATAGTGCGGCCCCGTAGTGGCAATCGCCGCATCGGCGAGCACGCGGCAAGCGCGGGTCCGGGCGGGCTTGCCGTTGAGCGTGGTCGGCTGGCCAGTCGCGCCGATCCAGCGCTCACCCAGGATGGCCTGATCGATCACCCCCAGCACCGGCCAGCCCTCAACCACCAAAGCGATCAGCGTGCCAAAGATCGGGCGTCCAGCAAGGAACGCCGTGGTCCCGTCGATCGGATCGAGCACCCAGGTCCGCCCCGATGTGCCAGCCTCGGCCCCGAACTCCTCGCCATGGATCGCATCGCGAGGGACTTCGGCCTTGAGGATGCGGCGCATGGCTTCTTCGGCAGCGCGATCGGCAAGCGTTACCGGAGTGGCATCGTCCTTGCGCTCGCTGGTCATGGCCGTGCGGAAATAGGGCCGGATCGCACTGCGCGCCGCTTCGGCAAGGCGAATGGCAAGGGCAATGTCTGAGTCAAGGTTCATTGCCTACCCCTAAGCTATCAGCGCATGGGCGCGGACTGGAAATGTGCCCATCCCGCGAATTCGGGGCGGCGGCGCATTGAAAGTGAAGCCGGCTGCCGGCAAGGCGCCAAGATTGGTGAGATGCTCGACAATCGGAATCTGCGCGCCAAGCAAGATCGTGTGAACGGGGCGCGTGCCTCCCGAAGTGTTATCGATATTGTGCGAATCGATACCGACCAGCGCCGCCCCCGCATCGCGCAAGGCGATTGCCGCGTCTTCGGTCAGAAACGGGTGGTCACCGAAATAGGCATCGGTTCGCCAGTGCCGGTCCCAGCCGGTATGGACCAGCACGGCCTGCCCACGCAGATCGAGCCCCGCGAAGGCCGCCGCAGTAATCGCTGTTGCAGCGCTGCGCACCACCACGCCAGGCAAAGCGGTAACGGCGTCAAGCGGCACTTCACTAAGGTCGGCCCCATCGGCATAGCGGTGGAACGGCGTATCGAGATAGGTGCCGGTGTTCGCGACCATATCGATCCGGCCGATCTGGAATTCGGTGCCGGGCGCATAGTTGGCGCGCGAGGCCTCGCGCGACCAGTAATCGCAAATGATCGGCGCGGGCAGACCCTTGTAGGTCACCATCCCGGCCTCGATCACGTGGTTGAGTTCTATAAGCCGCATTGCTGGCTCAATCAAACAAGCTCGAAACCGAGCTTTCATCCGCAATTCGCCGGATCGCTTCGCCGATCAGCGGCGCGATCGGCAGGATCCGGATCCTTGCGCAGCCCATCGTGGCCTCAGTCGGCAGGATCGAATCGGTGATCACCAGCTCCTTGAGCGCCGAGGCATCGACCCGCGCCACCGCCCCGCCCGAAAGCACGCCGTGGGTGATATAGGCGGTCACGCTGGCAGCGCCCGCATCCATCAGCGCCTGCGCCGCGTTGCACAGCGTACCGCCCGAATCGATGATATCATCGATCAGGATGCAGGTGCGGTCCTTCACATCGCCGATGATGTTCATCACCTCGGACTGGCCGGGCTTGTCGCGGCGCTTGTCGACGATCGCGAGCGGCGCATTATCGAGCCGCTTGGCCAAAGCCCGGGCCCGCACCACACCGCCAACGTCGGGCGAGACCACCATCAGTTCCTGCCCGCCGTAACGCGCCTGAATGTCCGCTGCCATCACCGGCGCGCCATAAAGATTGTCGGTCGGGATATCGAAAAAGCCCTGGATTTGCCCTGCGTGCAAATCAACTGCCAGCACCCGGTCAGCCCCGGCAGTCGTGATCAGATTGGCAACCAGCTTGGCCGAGATCGGCGTGCGCGGGCCGGGCTTTCGGTCCTGCCGGGCATAGCCGAAATAGGGCAACACCGCGGTGATCCGCTTGGCCGAGGCGCGGCGCAGCGCATCAATGCAGATCAGCAGCTCCATCAGATTGTCGTTGGTCGGAAAGCTGGTCGACTGGATCACGAACACGTCCTCGCCCCGGACGTTCTCATGGATTTCGACGAACACTTCCTCATCGGCAAAGCGGCGCACGCTGGCATTGGTAAGCGGCAGCTCCAGATAGGCCGTAATCGCCCCGGCCAGAGGGAGATTGCTGTTCCCGGCCATGATCTTCATGCTGATGCCCTTCCCGCGTGTCACTTGCCCCGTCGCGGCTCTAGCGGGGCACTGCGCGATTGCAAGAGCGGCGCGGACGCCATCGTCTGGTGTGTCACCCAGTGTGCGCCCCGCAGCGCGGAAACTGGCGGTCTGGGCCTGCGCCAGGGTGACAAGGGTGACACGGTGTAACCCCAGTGTCCGCGCCTGTTTTCCATGTAAAACCAGTGACCTGGCTGCGCAGGGTGACAGGTGACAAAATGATCGGCGCGGCTCACCTCAGGATTCCTCCCGTCCGCTCGGCAACGGATCGGGGGCATGGCGGCGATCCAGCATGGAGACGGCCTGCGCCTCACGCTCCTCGGTCTGCTCCGGGGTTAGCCCCATCTCATGCTCCCAGATGGCCGGACCTTCCTCGATCCGCGCCAACAAGCGGTCCCACCGCTCGGACCAGAACTCGCTGGCGACCGTGTAGCGCCCCAGCCGCTGCGCCCCGTGGCGGTTGCGCGCAGAGAGCAAATGCACCGTTAGCCGTTCGTCAAAATGGCGCCGCGTGCCGATTTGCTCGCCCATATGGAACACCGGCACCTCCACCCCGTGCAGCGCCCGCTCCAGCGCCGCCTGATGCAGCGCATCATAACCATGCTGAAACGCCGCCTCCCAGGCGATATCAAACGGCTCGCCCTTCAGGCGCGCCCGCAGCCGATAGGCCGATTGCCGCGACATGCCCACCGAGCGAGCGGCCGAGGAAACGCAATGCGAGCCGGCCAGCGCTCGCAAGAAATCCGCCATCCGGCCTTTGCACCAGCGTTCGGGTAAATTGCCAAAGGGCCGGGCGACGGAGGTTGTTTTTGGTTCGATCATCAAAATATGATAACCGATTTGGTTGTATGTAGGAAAGGGGGGGTGGCCCCCCCGCACTATGCGGAGTTCGCCGCAACCCGGGCAACGCCGCGATCCTCTCTCCCTCTCCACTTCCCCTGTCCCACGTTCCGCAAATCTGCTAGGCAACGGCGAGTCGCAGCCAACCGGGAGATACGCCCATGGGCAGACTGACAATCGCGATCGCAGCAGCGGTGCTGGCTTTTGCAGCGACATCCGCGCAGGCGCAGATCAAATCCAAGCATAATCAATCGGCCGAGCAGACCCGCGCGCAAAAGACCGCCGAACTGCCGGTCTGTCCGCGCCAGAGAACCAGTGGTGGGGCGGGCAACCCCTCAATCCTCCTCTTTTAGGGAGAGGCGTTGAGTCTGGGGGTAATTGCAGGTGACAACGAATTTGTGGGCACTGTAATTGTGGCTTGGCGGATTTTCTGCAGGATCCTTGAGCTTCAGGTGCGGCATCACCTGAATATCTGGGGTTGACCCAAGCCAGCGACCGGCACCGGCCTCACTCCTCCACCCCAGACCAGCGGCGTGATCTGGGCCGCAAGATACCTTGCGCCGGCCATGCTGAGATGATGGTTATCGAACAAAGCCGGTGCGCCTCCAACCACGACCGCACAGCTCTCCTTGTTACAAAAATAGTAGCTCGGCCAGATCACCCTCGCGCCCCGCGCTTCCAGCGCGGTGAGCAGCGCGATAACATTCCTCTGGCGGGTCAGGTAGTCCCGCAAGGGAACGCGGAACTCACCTTGGCGGGCCAGCCGCATTGGCAGGTTTCGCTCGCTCTCGGCCGGGATCGGACCGACTATGACCACCGACTTTCCGGCCTTTAAGAGGGAGTCCACTGCCGCAGTCAGGCCGCGCTGAAAATCTGGAGAACCCATGTATGCGCTGTAGAAGGCTTTGACATAGACGGTTCGGATTTGCGGGGTTTCACGCAGATATTTCGCCACCAGTTGGTTGTGCTGGTCACAATCTGGTCGTTGAGCCATGGCAAAACCGAGGGCCGGAGGGCATCCCGAGTAGGTCGCCGAGCGAAGCGGATGAGCAATACTCCCCAGAGCATACGCCAGCTCGACCCCATGACTATCGCCCCACAGGGCGCTATCGGCCTTACTACCTCCAAACACGCAGGCCGAAGCCGGTTCAGCCAGGCCGAACGAGGGATGACAGGCGTTTCGCATCGGGCTGACGTCGCGCTGGCCATCGTCAAAAGCCAGGACCGCAGGTGGGTAACGGTCACGAAGTCCATCTGAGCGCAAATAACCCGTCCCGCCAACCAGCACAGCCGCCGCGCCGGCGGCGGACAGAGCGAAAATCCGACGCTGACTAAACCGTGCCTTGGCGCGGAACGGTGTTTCAATGAACCGGTATGACAGGTAACCAGTGGCGATCGACACCAGCACAACTGCGATGGCTGAACCAATTCGTCCGTCAATCAGACCAAGGTTTCGACCGAACACGATCAGTGGCCAGTGCCAAAGGTATAGTGAATACGAGATCAGTCCGATGAACACGAACGGCCAGAGTGACAGGAACCGGCCCGTTACAGTGTCTTGGCCATAACCAATCACCAAGGCGGTCCCGATTACTGGCAACAAAGCTGCGATGCCGGGGAATGGCGTCTGGCGACTAAGCAGGAGAACCGCAGCCAAGATCAGGGTGACACCAATCGCTGCTAACCCATTGCGGGCGGGAGCTGATCGTACCTTTGGCATGGCCCCAATCGCGATGAGCGATCCGGCCAACAGCTCCCACGCGCGCGCTGGAATCAGATAGAAGGCCGCCGAAGGTTTGGACGGTGTAAAATATATACAAATGAATAATGAAATAGCTGCGGCAAGAAGTATTATAAACTTACTGTGTTTATAAAAATATCTCAACGTAATAAAAAATAGGATTGGAAAAATTATATAAAACTGCTCCTCAATTCCTAACGACCAAGTGTGCAGTAGCGGCTTGTCTTCCGCGGCCCCTTCAAAATAGCCAGACTGCTTGTAAAACACGATGTTCGATGCGAAAAATATGGTGCCGATCACGCTCTTCGAGAAATCGTTCATCTCTCCCGGCAGGAGGATCAAGTAGGCCGCCACAAGCGAGGCGAGCAGCATCCCGATCAAAGCAGGGAATATCCGCCTGATTCGCCGCTCGTAGAACAGAACATAGGAGAACTGGCCCGCCGCATAGTCCCGCGCGATGATTGAGGTGATCAGGTATCCAGAGATTACAAAAAACACGTCAACACCGACGTAGCCGCCGGGAAATCCAGGAATGCCAGCGTGAAACAAGATGATCGGCAATACTGCCAATGCGCGCAACCCGTCGATATCCATGCGGTGCTGGCGCATAGTTGGAATAGCAGTCATTTGCAGCAGACTTTCACCTCGGCCAAAGCCGGACAGGGCGTGGGGCAATTCGCGACTGCCCTTTGCATCGGGCTCAGGCCGCGACCTAGTTACTCTGGAATATCTGGAATGCGGCGTCGAAACTACTTTCTCCAGCGCAAACCAACCCCAAAACTACCGCCCCTTGCGGTGCTCGCCCTTGACCCAGCGCACCGTCCCGGAACTCGCCCGCATCACCACGGTCTCGGTGGTCATCACTCCGTCGCGGCGGTGCTTGACGCCGGCCAGCAGCGAGCCGTCCGTGACGCCGGTTGCGGCGAAGATGCAATCGCCTTTGGCCAGTTCTTCCAGGTCGTAGATCTTGTTGAGATCGGCGATCCCCCATTTGCGGGCGCGGGCGCGTTCATCATCGTTGCGGAACAACAGGCGGCCCTTGAACTGGCCGCCGACACAGCGCAGCGCGGCGGCGGCCAGTACGCCTTCGGGGGCGCCGCCGGAGCCCATGTAGATATCGATGTTGGTATCTTCGTTGGTGGTGGCGATCACGCCGGCGACATCGCCATCGGGAATAAGCTGGATACCGCAGCCGATGGCGCGCAGTTCCGCAATCAGTACGGCGTGGCGGGGGCGGTCGAGCACGCAGACGATGATTTCGTTGGGCGCGACCCCCTTGGCGGCAGCGACGGCGGTGACATTCTCGGTGGGCGTCTTGTCCAGATCGATCACCCCGGCAGGATAGCCCGGGCCGACCGCCAGCTTTTCCATATAAACGTCGGGCGCGTTCAGCAGATTGCCTTCCTCGGCAATCGCCAGCACCGCCAGCGCATTCGGTCCGGCCTTGGCGGTGATGGTGGTGCCCTCCAGTGGATCGAGTGCAATGTCGATCCGGGGGCCGGTGCCGATCGCCGAGCCAACCTTTTCGCCGATATAGAGCATCGGCGCCTCATCACGCTCGCCCTCGCCGATCACCACGGTGCCGTCCATCGCCAGCTCGTTCAGCGCAGCCCGCATCGCCTCGACCGCGGCGGCATCGGCGGCCTTTTCATCGCCCCGGCCGATCAGCTTCGCCGCAGAAATCGCCGCCGCCTCGGTCACCCGGACCATTTCGAGCACAAGGACGCGGTCAAGAACCTGGCTGCGCGGGGTGGGCTTGGGAGAATTCGGTTTGGTCATGTTCATTCCGGATTAAGGGGCTAGGACGCTAACGGCGGGACTTAGACAGGGGAGCCGAGCTTGTCGAGAAGGCTGACCGGATTGCCCGAAGCACTGCTGGGAACGCTCGCTGCATTGGGGTTGGGGATCGCGCTTGTCGCGGCTGTCCCTGCTGCGGCGCAAGATGCCGCAGACGCCAAGGTGGATGCCGCGATCGCCGCAACCAAGCAGGTTTACGGCCCGCCCCCGCCGCAGCGCCGCTGCGGGGTGCCGGCCACAAATGGCGAGATCGTGGTCTGCGCGGCCGATCGAGGCGAGGACCAGCGGATCCCCTCGACCACCGACAGCAACCCCACTTCGCGCGAAGCCTTATACGACGGCCTGCCGCGCGCGCCGCAGCTTGATCGCGGATCCTGCAAGGGCGAAGGCGGCTGCATGAGCTTCGGCTATGCCCCGCCGCCGATCTACTACATCGATATCAAGGCGCTGCCCGAGGCCCCGGCCGGCTCCGACGCAGACCTGATCGCCAAGGGCGAGAAAGCGGAACCCTAGGCTGGGGCCTTAATCCCCCAGAATATGCATCACCAGCGGCGGCGCGTTCAGGCTGGGCGAGCCGTCGAGCAGGCGAACCGCCTCTGCCACTGCGCTTTCCGGGCCTTCATGGGTGACCAGCGCCACCAGGACTTCGCCTTCTGCACCGGCCCGGCCTTTTTGAATCAGGCTTTCGATCGAAACCCCTGCATCGCGCATCGCGGCGGTAATCTCGGCCAGCACGCCGGGGCGATCGGCGACGGTAAAGCGGATATAGCTGCGCCCCTTGCGCGGGCCCGCATCGGCCGGCAGCATCGCCTCAAGCTCACCCACCGGGACCGAAAACGCGGCGCCAATCTCGCCGCCCGCCTGGCCACGCGCGATGTCGATGATATCGGCGACCACTGCGCTGGCGGTTGGCCCATCGCCTGCGCCCGCGCCCTGGAACAGCAGCCGCCCTGAGAAATTGCCCTCGGCCACCACCGCATTGGTCGCGCCATCGACATGGGCGAGTGGGTGATCGAACGGCACCAGATGCGGCTGGACCCGCTGAAACAAGCGGCAGGTGCCGTCGCTCGCGTCGGTGTCGGCCATCCCGATCAGGCGGATCACATAGCCCAGCGCATCCGCCTGGGCGATATCGGCAGCCAGCAGCCGAGTGATCCCTGAGGTTTCGACGCTGGCGAAATCAACCTTTGCGCCAAACGCTATCGCCGCCAGGATCGCCAGCTTGTGCGCCGCATCGGTGCCTTCGATATCGAACGCCGGGTCCGCCTCGGCATAGCCGCGGGCCTGCGCCTCGGCCAGCACATCGGCAAAATCGCGCCCGGTATCTTCCATGGTCGAGAGGATGAAATTGCAGGTTCCGTTGAGAATCCCGTAGACTCGTTCGATCTCGTTGGCGGCAGCGCCTTCGCGCAGGCCCTTGATCACCGGGATCCCGCCCGCGACCGCCGCCTCGAACTTCAGCGCAACCTTTGCCGCCTCCGCCTTGCCGGCCAGCTCAAGCCCGTGATGGGCGATCATCGCCTTGTTGGCAGTGACCAGCGCCTTGCCGGCCTCGATCGTCGCCCGCGCACAGGCCAGCGCCGGGCCGTCCGAGCCGCCCACCAGTTCGACCACCACATCGACATCATCCCGCTCGCCCAGGATGACCATGTCATCTTCCCAGGCATAGCGCGAAATATCGACCCCGCGGTTCTTGTTCCGGTCGCGCGCGCTGACCGCGGAAATCACGATCGGGCGGCCGGCGCGGCGGGCAATCAGCGCGGCGTTGGCCTCGACCAGCCGGATAACTCCGGCACCGACGGTCCCAAGGCCGGCAAGGGCAATCCGCAGCGGCTGGCCGGCAAGTGGCGGGGTGAGAAGTGGCTCTGGCATAATGCTCCCTATCGCGCCGCGCCCTAGGCGAGGAGAGTGCAAAAGACCAGTATCAGAAATTCCAGCCAGAACCGCTCAACGGCGCGTCCGCGGGCAGGGGCCGAGTTGGCTCAGCACATACCGGTAGTCAGCCGCCGCGATCGCCCGGTCGGCGGCACTGCCGGATTCGGTCACGCCAAATGGCAGTTCCGGCGCAAGGAAGCAGGCCAGCCGGTACCAGGCAAGGGTGTCGCGCGCCGGGACCTTCCCGGACTGTTCGAGCACTTCGGAAAACGACACGCTCCAGCGCGGCGGCTGACCGGGACTGCGATTAACGGTAATCGCCGCCGGCTCTTCATTGGCGGTGGCGAGGAATATCTGCGTCTCGCCCTCACCGGCCAGATTGCCGCCGACGTGAATTGCCTCGCGCACCCCGGTGATCCGCTGCGGTGCGCCGGGCGCAAGCAGTTCACCCAGAATGCTGCGGAGCCGGACATCGAGCACGGGATCCCAGATCAGCTGCGCATCGGGTGAAACCAGCTGCAGCTCGCCCGGGCGGCCGAGACGCGCAAACAGCACGACGCTCTTCTTCTTGAGGTTGGCCGCCTTGCCTTTGGCATCAAGCGGGACATCGACCAGATAGCGCAGCACCTCGCCCAGCGAAGCTTGCCCGGCGACCAGTGCTTCGGTCTTCGCTTCTATATAGAGCCGGGCGCGGCCTGGCTTCAAACCGGGCGCGCGCGCGGCCTCAAGCCGGGCGATCTTGCGCGGGGAGACCCGGACCACCAGCGGGGCGGCATCGGCAAGGTCGGCCAGATCGGCATAAGTGAGCGCCGGGGCGGCGGCGAGTGCAGGCGCAAAAGCCCGCGAATCAGCATGCGCAACTGTCACAAAATGCAGCCCCGACAAGGCCAGCAACGCAGCGGCGATCTCACAAACTCGGGGAAAAGGAAAAATGCTCACACTTGCTCTCCATGTCAGGCGACACTGCTCATCCCCCGGAAACTCACCGTTTTCGGCTGCAATATGAACGTAACACATGTGAATTGCCAGTTAACCGATAAAGCGTTGCGCCTCCCAAACATCGGAGTTAAAGATCACGCAAATCCGGGCGAAAAAACAAACAGCGCCCGTATAGAGCCCAGCCGGGCTACGGGCGTTCGGTGGGACTTCCGGTTTTGGTCGGCAGGGAAAAAATTGGGAAACTGGGTGTGTGGATTGATCGCAATCGCTCCACATGCTGGCCCGGGCTTCGGCCCGGGAGGAACTGCTAGGAGTGATGCGTCTGAATGGCTTACGCTGACCAACAGATGAGCGGCAACCGGATTACCGCGCTTATTGTCGTTGCTATTATTCATGTCGTCCTCGGCTATGCGCTGGTGACGGGTCTTGCCTATGAAGGAGCTGCCAAGCTCATCAAGAAGGTGACGGCAATCGACATCAAGGAAGAGGTCAAGAAGGACGAACCGCCGCCGCCGCCAAAGAAAGTGACTGCGCCGCCGCCGCCCGTTGCGCCGCCGGTCAGAATCAACGTTTCGACCACGCCGCCGCAGATTACCACGGTGCAAACCCCGCCGCCGCCTGCACCGATCGTGCTGGCACCAGCGCCGTCGGCTCCGGTTGCGCCGCCGCCGCCCCGGATTCAGCCAAGGAACCCTTCGCCGAAGGGCAACCCCGGTAACTGGGCTAATTCGAACGACTATCCGTCCCGTGCCCTGCGCGAGGAACAGGAAGGCGTAACTCGCTTCCGTGTCTCGGTTGGGCCTGATGGTCGTGTCACCAGCTGCGACATTACCGGGTCGAGCGGGTCGCCAGAACTCGATAGCGCAACCTGTTCGCTGATCACCCGCCGGGGACGCTTTACTCCTGCAAACGATGGCGAAGGCCAGCCTGTTACTGGCAGCTGGGGCAGTTCGGTGCGCTGGCAGATACCCAAAGACTGATTATCCAACTATCGGGCCGAGATCCGGGGGATACGGTCCAATACCATCCAATTGCTTGAGAGGACTTATCGCATGCTTTTTGAACTTCTAGCCGCTGGCGCAAACGCGGCACCGCAGAACAAGTTTGGTTTCGCCGAGGCTTTGGAACAGGGCGGTTTCATTGCCTATGCCACAGTGATCATTCTTGGGATCATGTCGTTCGGCTCATTCTTCATCCTGTTCACCAAATGGTTCGAACAGGCGAAGCTGATGCGTCAGGGCCGTGATCTGCGGAGCACCTTCTGGCGTGCACCTTCGCTGCGTGAAGGCGCGGCCAAGCTGGAAAAGAACAGCGCCTGGCGCCAGATCGTCGAAGACGGCCTCGCCGCTGAAGACCAGCATGGCAAGATGGCCAATGCCATGGAATCGCATGACTGGCTGCACGGCTCGCTCGCTCGCTCGGAACATTCGATCAATGCACGGCTTGCTTCGGGCTTGCCATTTCTCGCCACGGTTGGCGCAACCTCGCCGTTCATCGGCCTGTTCGGAACGGTGGTCGGCATCTACCGGGCACTGATCGCCATCGGCATTGCCGGTTCGGCCTCGATCGACAAGGTCGCAGGTCCGGTTGGTGAAGCGCTGATCATGACCGCGCTTGGTCTGCTCGTCGCGGTTCCCGCGGTGCTCGCCTACAACTACCTGCAGGCGCGCAACAAGAACATCGCCAATGACCTTTCGAGCTTTTCGACCGACGTTCTGGCCTACATCAACTCCAAGGGTGCGGTGAAGCCGGTCGTTGGCGCAGCCAAGCCCGCTGCTCCGGCTGCCAAGGCTTAATTCGCTAGGGTCATGGCGGTGGCCCCGGCGATGCCGGGGCCACGCTTCCCCCGCGTCAGACTGGCTGGCTTCAGGCCTGCTGCATGACCGGGGCAATGCTAAGGATAGGATAACACAATGGCGATTTCGGTAGGCGGCGCGGGCGGTGAAGAAAAGCCCATGTCGGACATCAATACCACGCCACTCGTGGACGTGATGCTGGTGCTGCTGATCATCTTCCTGATCGCGGTTCCGATCGCGATCCAGACGATCGAGAAGCTCAAGATCCCGACTTTCGAATCAGTTGAATCGAAGGACAAGGTTGAAAACCTGCTGCTGACGGTGACCACCACCGATGCCGCCGGACGGAGCGCGGGCGATCCCGGCTTCGAAGGTGCGAACCGGGGCGGGGAATGCCGCATCTATTTCAACAACATTACGGCGGTCGATTCAGCCGAATTGCGTGATCTCGCGTTCAAGCGGCTCGATGCAATCGTGAAGCGTGAAGGCGGGCCTGAAGCTCTCAGAGACAACCCCGAGAAAATCCCGCAGGTCCATCTTCGCGGTGACGTTGAGGCACCATGGCGCTGCGTGGCAGGGGCGATCTTCAATGTGCAGATTTCCGGTTACCCGACCATCGGCTTCATTTCGAACAAGGTTGATCCCAACGGCTGATCCAGCTGTTATTGAAACCTTCGCGCAGTCAATTTTGGAGTAACATCCCATGTCAATGTCAGGCGGCTCCGATGATGGCGAGCCGATGATGGAAATGAACACGACGCCGCTTATCGACGTCATGCTCGTCCTGCTCATCATGTTCATCATCACCATCCCGGTCGCAACCCACGCGGTGAATATCGATCTTCCTGCTCCGACTCCTCCGCCGGACATTCCGCCGCCCAAGACGGACAAGAACAAGGTCGTGCTTACCGCCACCAACCAGATCCTGTGGAATGGTGAAACGGTCACCGATGGACAGCTGCTTTCGCTGCTACAGACAACGTTGACCTACCCGGTGGAGCCCGAGCTGCAGTTCCAGCCCGAACCGCAGGCCGCCTATGATATTTCAGCCAAGGTGCTGAACATCATCAAAGGCTCAGGCGTGACCAAGTTCGGTTTCGTCGGCAATGAAATGTATTCCGAATTCGGCAAGGCCGCCAACGCGCCCAAAGCCACCAAGTAAGCCTATTCGGCTTGCGCAGAACCCGGATCAGGGGGGCGGAGCAATCCGCCCCCCCTTTTCGTTCGGCAACTGCATTTCGGCGGCACTCAGTCGATCGCCTCTTCCTGCGGGCTTCGCTCGGGCCGCATCGCTGCTGCGGCCAGGCCTTCCGCCTCGAACAGCAGCTCATCATCGGCCGCACCTGCCGGCACGCTTTCGCGGCCGATCATCACCAGCACCGGCACCGCCAGCGGGCTGACCCGGTCCAGGACCACATGGACCAGCTGCGCAGCGGCGCGCTGCAACAGATCGCCGACCCGCCCGACATCGGTCAACCGCGAGCGCGCATCGGCCCATGCCGCCTCGATCAGCACATGATCCGGCTCATATTTGCGCAGCACATCGTAAATCAGATCGGTCGAAAAAGTGACCTGCCGCCCGGTCTTGCGGCCAGACCGCCCCTGGCCCGGCTGCTGGCGCTCGATCAGTCCAGAGATTACCGCCACCTCCTTGAAGGCCCGGCGCAGGAGATGCGAATCCTGCACCCATGAGGTGAATTCATCCGCCAGTATGTCGGGCGACAGCAAGCTTGCCGGATCCTTCACGGCACGCAATCCCCAGACCGCAAAGGAATAGTCGTTGGCGACAAACCCCAGCGGGGCGAGGCCCTGCTGCTCCATCCGCCGGGTAATCAGCATTCCGAGCGACTGGTTCGCGTTCCACCCATCAAATGTATAATAGACGGTGTAATGCTTGCCGGCATGGGGGAAGCTTTCGACCAGCAGCTTGCCCGGCCCGGGCAGCTCGGACCGCCAATCCTGTACCTCAAGCCATTCGCGCACGTCATCGGGAAAGCGCGCCCAGCCGGCGCGGTCGGCCAGCATTGCCTGGACCCGCGCAGCCAGATGCGTGGTTAGCGGCATCCGCGCGCCCATGTAACTCGGGATCGCTCCCGAACGTTTGGCGGCCTTCACCACCAGCTCGAGGTCACGGATCGATTCGACTTCAAGATCCAGCCCGGCGAAGCGGAACGTGTCGCCCGCGCTCAAGCTGGCGCCGAAGCTCTCCTCGACCCGGCCCAGCGAGCGGCCATTCCTGAACCGGACATCGAGCATTTCAGCATCCAGGATGATCCCGGCGTTGATCCGGTGCCGCGCCGCCAATTCCGGGTGGGTCAGCCGCCAGGTTCCTTCCGGCGTCCGCACAATCCGCCGGAACCGGTCATAGGCTTTAAGGGCATAGCCGCCGGTCGCCACGAAATTGAGCACCCGCGCCCAGATCGCCTGATCGACCCAGGCATAGGGACGCGACGAGCGGACCTGTGCCAGCAGTTCCGCCTCGTCAAACGGCCCCGCGCAGGCGCAGGCCATGACATGCTGGGCCAGCACATCGAGCCCGCCGGGCCGGAAACTCTCGCCGTCACGCTGACCTTGGTTGACCGCATCGAGCGCCGCCATGGCTTCGAGAAATTCAAACCGGTTGCCCGGCACCAGCAAGGCCCGGCTGGCCAGATCGAGCCGGTGCCCGGCCCGCCCGATCCGCTGAAGCAGCCGCGACGATCCCTTGGGTGCGCCCATCTGGACCACCAGATCGACATCGCCCCAATCAACCCCCAGATCGAGGCTCGAGGTGCAGACCAGCGCGCTGAGCTCGCCCCGCGCCATCGCCCCCTCCACCTTGCGCCGTGCCTCCTTGGAGAGCGAGCCGTGGTGGATTCCGATCGGCAGCTTGTCCTCGTTCACATCCCACAGCAGCTGGAAAATATACTCGGCCAGGAACCGGGTGTTGGTGAAAATCAGCGTGGTGCGGTTGGCGCTGATCGCCTGCATCAGCTGGGGCACGGCCCAGGCCGCGGCATGGCCGCCCCACGGCACGCGCTGCTCGTCGGGCAGCATGACGGAAACTTCCGGCGGCGCCCCCGGCTCGCCCTCAACCAGCGCCACCGCATCAATCTCGCCAAACGGCGCCAGCCAGCCGCGAAAATCATCGGGATCGGCGACCGTGGCGGACAAGGCCGCGCGCTGCAGCCCGGGCGCCAGCGCCTGCAGCCGGGTGAGCGCCAGCGCCAGCAGATCGCCGCGCTTGCCGGTTGCAAAGGCGTGGACCTCGTCGATCACGATCCGCTGCAATCCGGCGAACAGCCGGGCACTTTCGGGGTAGCTGAGGAGCAGCGAGAGCGATTCGGGCGTGGTCAGCAGCACATGCGGCGGGCGCGCGCGCTGGCGGGCCTTGCGGTCGGACGGCGTATCGCCGCTGCGGGTTTCGACCCGGATCGGCAAGCCGATGTCCGCGATCGGCGCCATCAGATTGCGCTGCACATCATGCGCCAGCGCCTTCAATGGCGAGACGTAAAGAGTATGCAGCCCTTCCGGAGGCGCAGCTCCGGCCAGCCGTGACGGGGTGAATGCAGCCAGCGTCGGCAGGAACCCTGCCAGCGTCTTGCCCGCGCCGGTATCGGCCACCAGCAGCGCATTGCTTCCGGCATCATTGGCAGCCAGCATCTCGCTCTGGTGCGAGCGCACCAGCCAACCACGGCCGGCAAACCAGGCGTCGATCTCGGGCGGTATGGAAGAGGCGGTGGCCATGCCGCACGATAGTGCGCGGCGGCGCGGATGACTGCAAGCTTCCGCATGCTTGCCCCGCGCTTGCCGCGCCGCGCTCGCCCTGCCATCACCGCGCGATGCAGCAATCCCTCCTGAGCGCCTATGGCGATCTGAGCGGCGTGGGCCTGGGGCTGGCGCTGGGCCTGCTGGTCGGGATCCAGCGCGGCTGGGCGCTGCGCAACGATGCGGCCGGATCGCGCTTTGCGGGCATCCGCACCTTCGCCCTGCTCGGCCTCGCCGGAGCGATCGCCGGGGCCTTGCAGCAACGTGCCGAAGGTCTCGCCACAATTCTGCTGGCCGCCACCGCAGCGCTGGTCCTGATCGGTTACTGGCGCTCAACCCGAAGCAACAGCAAGATCAGCGGGACTGCCAGCGTGACCAGCCTGCTGACCATGGCGTGCGGCTTTCTGGCCGGAAGCGGAGAGGCGGTGCTGGCCTCGGCCGCCGCAGGGGTGATGGTGCTGATACTGGCGCTGCGCAACCAGCTCCACGGCTGGATCGCCAGCCTCGAGGAGGTGGAGGTGATCGCCATCGCCCGCTTCGCCCTGATCGCGCTGGTGATCCTGCCGCTGCTGCCGGACACGCCGCTTGGTCCGTTCGGCGCGTGGCGTCCGCGTCAGCTGTGGATGGTGGTGGTGCTGGTCTCGGGCTTTTCGTTCCTCGGCTATATCGCCAGCCGGAAGCTGGGCGCCTCGCGCGGGACAATCGCTACCGCAGCGGCCGGCTCGGCAGTGTCATCCACCGCAGTCACCGCCGCGCTGGCGACCAAATTGCGCAATGGCGACGGGGACGCGGCGATCCTCTATGCCGGGGTCGCGGCCGCATCGGCAGTCATGTTCGTGCGGGTGATGGTGCTGACCTGGGCGCTGGCCCGGTTCGCCTTGCCGACCTTTGCGCTGCTCGCCATTCCGGGCCTGCTGGTGAGCCTGGCCGCTACCGGCATTTTTCTGATGCGCGCGCGCGGCAGCGCTGGTCCCGCAGACCAAAAGGTTCCGATCCGCAATCCCTTTGATATCGGCCCCGCGCTTTTGCTGATGGTGATGGTCATGGTGATGTCGGTCGCGGCACGCTGGGTGCTGGACGAATATGGCGACGCTGGCCTTGCAGTTGTGCTGGCGCTGACCGGGACGCTCGATGTCGATTCGGCGATCATAACCATGGGTAATCTGCCCGAGGGAACGCTGGCCCCGCATGTTGCCGGGCTGGTCCTGCTGCCCCCGGTAGTGCTCAACACCCTGTTCAAGGCCGCCGCCGCTATCAGCATTGCCGGCTGGCGCAAGGCCTGGCCTGCCGCTGCGACCCTGGTGGCGGCGGCGACGGCTTCGCTTGCTGCTTTGCCGCTGGCGATTTAAAGTTCCGGCCTGACCCCGGCGAGCCGCTTGCCGGGGGGAAATGGGCCGCCGGAACTGGATGGGGAAATGCCGATGCACTTCCATACGATTGCTGACGGCGGGTGCCGGTCCTACGTGATCGGCTGCCCTACGACCGGGGCCGCTGCGGTCATCGATCCAGCGCTGGGCCAGATCGAGCGGACCGCCGGGCTATTGGCGCGCGAAGGCCTGTCTTTGCGCTATGTGATCGAAACCCACACCCACGCCGATCACTTCACGGCGGCGCGAATCCTGCGCCAGCGGTTTGGCGCGCCAATCGTGATGCATCGCTACGCCGGCGCCAGCGATGTCGATATGCACCTCGATGATGGTCATCAGCTGGTGCTCGGCGAATTGCGGTTGAAGGCCCTTTACACCCCGGGGCATACCCGCGATTCGATGTGCATTGTGGTCGAGGATCTGGTGTTTACCGGCGACACGCTGCTGATCGGCGGTACTGGCCGGACCGATCTGCCGACCGGCGATCCCGAAGCGCTCTATGACAGTCTGTTTGGCAAGCTGTTGTTGCTGCCGGATGAAACCACAATATTTCCGGCCCATGATTATCTGGGCAAGGGCTTTTCGACGATCGCCACCGAACGCGATACCAACCGCCGGCTGCAGCACCGCGAACGGGCTGATTTTGTGACCATGATGCAGTCGCTTGATATGGCCATGCCCACCCATCTGACCGAGGCGCTGCGCACCAACATCTCGGGCGGGATGACCGTGCAGCAACTGCTTGCCGATGCCGCCGCCGCGACGCCGTTCATGGCAATGGACGAGTTGACCCAGCGGATAGTTTCCCGGCCAAACGATTTCATCGTGCTGGATGTGCGCGAACGCGATGCCTGGGAAAAGGGCCGGATTCCAGGCGCGCAGCATCTGGCGCGCGGCCAGCTTGAGCTCAAGGTTGATGACCGGTTTCCCGATCCGGATATCGAGATCCTCACAGTCTGCGAGATCGGCAAGGTCTCCACCCTCGCCGCAGCAACCCTGCGCCAACTTGGCTTTCGCCGCGCGGTCGCGCTGGATGGCGGCATGAAGGCCTGGCGCGAGGCGGGTAACCCGGTCGAAGAAGGCTTCGATCCGGCCTTGATGATCTAGCCTCGATTCAATGCCCGGCCTGCTCGCCGCGTTTCAGCCCCGATGCCTCAAGCTGGGCGTCGATCTGGGCCATCAGCCGATCAAGCCCCGCCTGATCCTCGCTCTCGGCGCGGGCGACCAGCACATCCTGGGTGTTCGAGGCGCGCAGCAGCCACCAGCCGTCCTCGGTTGAAACCCGCACCCCATCGGTGGCGTTGACGTCTGCGCCTGAGGCGGAAAGCCGCTGCTTCACTTCGTCGATCACCGCAAACTTGCGGGTTTCGTCGACCTGAAAGCGCATCTCGGGCGTATTGACCAGCGCGGGCAACTCGCCGCGCAGCTGGGTCACCGATTTGCCCAGCCGGGCCGAGGCCGCAATCAGCCGGATCGCGGCATACAGCGCATCGTCATAGCCATAATATTGATGCGCGAAAAACACATGGCCGCTCATCTCGCCGGCCAATGGCGCGCCTGTTTCCTTCATTTTGGATTTAATAAGGCTGTGTCCGGTTTTCCACATAAGCGGCTGTCCACCCAATGCAGAGACTCGTTCGAATAAAGCACGGCTAGCCTTCACATCCGCGATTATCGTGGCTCCGGGCAGCATTTTCAGGAGGTCTTCGGCGTATATCATGAGCAGCTGGTCGCCCCAGATCACCCGGCCCTGGCCATCGATTGCGCCAATCCGGTCGCCATCGCCGTCAAAAGCAATTCCGAAGTCGAGGTTCTTGGCCGCGACGAGCGCCTTCAGATCCGCAAGGTTCTTTTCCTCGGTTGGATCAGGATGATGGTTCGGAAAATTCCCGTCGACTTCGGTGAACAGAAGATGATGCTCCCCTGGCAATTTCGCAGTGAGCGCCTCGAGCGCGGGGCCGGCGGCCCCGTTACCCGCGTCCCAACCGATCCGAAGAGCGGCCAGCCGCTCGTGGCTGATCCCGGCCAGCCCTTCGAGCATCCGGTCGATATAGGCAGCCATCACATCGCGGCTCTCATTGACGCCTTGGCCGCTGAGTCCGGTTCGGTCCAGCCAGGCGCCACTGGCGGCCAGCCGGCCAATCTCGAGTATGTCCGCGCCGAAGAACGGCCGGCCCATAAATACCATCTTGAAGCCATTGTAATTGGCGGGATTGTGGCTGCCAGTTATCTCAATGCCGCCGTCCACATCTTCTATTGAGGCTTCGGCATAATAGAGCATCGGGGTTGGCCCCATGCCGACCCGCACAACATCGCAGCCGCTGGCGTTGAGCCCCTCGATCAGCGCCGCCTCAAGGATCGGCGAGCTCAACCGGCCGTCATAGCCGACCGCAACCTTGCTGCCCCCCGCGCCGCGCAGCAACGTGGCAAAGCCGCGCCCGATCGCGCGGGCGTCATCGGGCCCCAGCGTCTCGCCGATGATGCCGCGGATGTCATATTCGCGCAGAACGCTGGGGTGAAACTGGTGGGACATGACTTCTCCGATTTGATGCGTGAAGCAAAAACGCGGGAACCGGTTTTTCGTTCAAATCACGCGAGAATTATACTCTGCCGGCCGGGATCTGGCCCAGCAACAGATCACGCGCTGCGTTGGCCTCATGCACCAGCCCCGCTGTGCCGCCCCGGTCCGGATGGACCTGGGTGATCAGCCGCCGATGGGCTTCGATGATTTCGTCGCGGCTGGCAAGCCGAGCGACGCCCAGCAAAGCGCGGGCGTGCTGCTCTGCTGCCGATCGAGTCGGTGGAAGAATGAACTGCCACGGCCAGCGCCCGGTGATCAGTTTGCAGCCGAGTGACGCAGCGGCGAGCAGCAGGAGGATTTTGCTCATGCGCTGCCGGTCAGCGCCAGGTCCGGCTCACGCGCGGCCGGGACCGGCAGATTGAGGCCCGCCAGCAGCGAGCGCAATTCCTGCCGGGCGACGAGGTGGCTGGTGCCAAGCTCGCCCAGATAGCCCTTGTCGAGCAGTGTCAGGCCCGATGGGAAGAGCTCACGGTAGATCACGCGCTCTGACAGGCCATTGGCGATCCGGAAACCAACGCGTTTCGACAACTCGGTCAGCGCCCCGTCAAGCCGGCGCATATTGCGGGCCTCGACATGCTGGGTGCGGTTGCGGACCACGACCCAGTCCATCTCGCGGCGCTTTTCGGTGATCGTGGCCATCGCGCGCTTCTTGCGCGCTTCCCAGATGAGTTCGGCATAGAACGACAGGCGGCGAACCTTGAAGGTCTCAGCATCGACCTGGCCGATCAGGTCAAAATCGACGAAGCTGTCATTCAGCGGGGTGACCAGCGTATCGGCGCTGGTCGCCACGTGACGGGCAAATTCATCGTCGCGGCCCGGCGTGTCAAAGATCAGGAAGTCCATCCCCTGGCCCACCTCTGCGATCAGCGCGTCAAGCTCGGCCACGGAGCTGCCATTAAAGACATCGAAGCTGCCGCCGGCAAGCGAGATCCCGCGGCGCTTGGCCGTTTCGGCGCGGTTTTCGAAGTAGCGGTGCAAGGTGCGCTGCCGCGGATCGAGATCGATTGCCGCCACCCGTGCGCCCTGAAAGGCCAGCGCGATGGCGATATGCACTGCCGTTGTCGATTTGCCCGTTCCGCCCTTCTCATTGGCGAAGACGATTCTGTGCGGGGCATGGCGAGGCGGATCGGATAGGGACACAGGCGGGGTTGAACTCTTTCCTGGGCTGTTGCACTGCACAAAGCTGGGCCGGGGCAGCGAAGTACCCCCGGTGGACGTCTTATCGGAGGGGTTAGCCGCGTGCAAACCGTCAATCGGCTTGATCCACTGCGCAGTGCGATTGCGCTACTGCGCAAGGATGGCCCCGTGGCACTGGTCCCGACCATGGGAGCGCTGCATGAGGGCCATCTGGCGCTGGTCCGCGAAGCCCGGAAGCGCGCGGCCCATGTCGTGGTGTCAATCTTCGTCAATCCGCGTCAGTTCGGCGCAGGCGAAGATCTGGGGACCTATCCGCGCCAACCGGCCCAGGATGGAGAATTGCTCAAGCAAGAGGGCGTGTCCCTGCTGTGGATTCCGTCAGTCGGCGAAATGTATCCCGCTGGATACGCCACCCATGTGACGGTCGATGGGGTCAGCCTGGATCTATGCGGCCGCGTCCGGCCCGGCCATTTTGGCGGGGTGGCGACGGTCGTCTGCAAGCTGTTCAACCAGGTGCAGCCTGACTTTGCGCTGTTCGGTGAGAAGGACTGGCAGCAGCTAACCGTGATCCGGCGGATGGCCCGCGATCTCGATCTGGCGCTGCCGGCGGCCGACGCCATCATCGGCGTGCCGACCGTGCGCGAGGGCGACGGGCTGGCGCTGAGCTCGCGGAATGCCTACCTTTCGCCCGAGCAGCGCGCGCAAGCCGCCATGCTGCCCGCCGCGATGCAGGGTGCAGTTGCGGCGATCAGGGCCGGCAAAGATTACGCGGACGCGCTGGCCGCCTTGCGCGAACAGCTGCTGAGCGGCGGCTTCAATGCGATCGATTATGCCGAGATCCGCGACGGCGAGACACTGGCCCTTGTTTCCGGCCCCGGCTCTGGCCCTGGCCCCGGCACTGCAGCGCCGCGGCTGTTCGTCGCCGCACGGATCGGCGGAACCCGGCTGATCGACAATCTGCCGGTCGGTTAGTCCGGCAGCGGTAGCGGGAACCGCAAAATAGCCTGAAAATGGCGTGATTTAGCTATTTCTTAGCATGACAATTTCCGAAGGGCCCCCAAAAAGGCCCCCCGCTAGATTTTGGCCTCACGAAAATTTGCACCATTCAAGCTTGAATCAAGACCATTCGTGCAACGTCGAATGGGCGGATTTGCTGGATCAGGTTCATTGCCGAATTGAAGCCAAGTTCGACAAATCCACGCTCAGCCTCATAACTCCAGAACACGTTTCGATATTCGCGGTGCTGCACCTGAATCTTGAGGCGGTTCTTGTCGCTATGCAGGCGGCCATCCTCGCCGTCGTCCTTGATTTCCACCAAGGCGATTTCATCGCGCGTTGTCCTGCCCTTGATACCGACAGCGAAGTCAGGGAAAAAACGCTGGCCGGTTGGCAGAATCATCCGCGTTGCCCAAAGTTCGTTCTCAGGATTGCGCAGCCACCAACGCACCGTGCCAGTTGTGTCCGCGTCTAACATTTCGGCGAAGGCGCGTTCCGGCTTGTTCATCCGACTTGGGAACACGCCGTGTGCGGCCTTGATCGCGGGCGTCAGATCGGCAAAGTCAAAAAGCGGGTTCGGAATAGGGATAGTGTTATCCAGCCGCGCACGCTTGCCCTGTTCTTCCTTGATGGCCTTCATCAAGGCGTCGGGGTCGCGCATGACGGCAAGCTGGATTGTCCGGCGCAAATCTTGGTCGGTGAAGGCATAGCCACCTTGTTCGGCACGACCGCGCAGCGCGGCGATCAAGGCGCGTTCCAGATGGCGCGGATCGATCGAATCGTTAAGCTGGAACGCGGCCTGAGCCTGTTCAGCCACCCGCGCGTTTGAAATCTTTAGGCTGAGCGAAACTTCCCGTTCCTCGCCATCGTTAAACAGGTCGCGCAGACTCATGGTCGCCTGCCTGAGTGTTTGGCCCAACTTGCCGACTAGCGCCGAATTGTCGCAAAATGAGTTGGCCACGTCGTTCAAGAAAACAGGGTCGCTTAGCTGGCGATAGTCTAGCGGCTGTTCCTGCCATAAAGCTTCAGGCAGGCCCAAATCGGCCTTCATGTGATAGGCGGTTTGCTTGGTTGGCTTTGGCGGTGCGCTTGGTCCGGCGTGTTCGGGCAGGTTTCCGAATAGCGGCGTCTGACTGGCAAGCCGTGCCGTTTCACCGGCAACAATCGCCCGGTCCACCGTTGCCGGGGCCATATCGCGCACGGTGGCGTCAATCACACCGTCATCGATCAATATGTCTAGGCGAGCTTGCCGTTCAGCATCGTCAACAGGCAGGGGCGGAACATAGACAGTTATCCGGTGTGCGTCATTCAACAGCAACGGGACGGACGACGTTGCCGCGCCATATTCCACCACGTCGAGTTGGTCCGACAGCATCGTCAAGCTTTGACGCACCGCCTTCAATTCATCGACAGCGGCACTTAGTCCGGCCTGCATTTCTGGATCAGTCAGGAATACATAACCCTTGTCTAGCAAGGCGTCCTGCCCGTGGATCGGGCGGACTAGCGGGTGCACGCGCATGATGCGGCCCACAATCTGCAAGCCAAAGCCGGTGCCGCGATTTGGGCGGACGGAAACCAGCGTCCATGCGCGCGGTGCGTCAAAGCCCGTGGCCACGGCGACTTTGAAAATCAGGATTTGTTTCGAATAGTCATAGGCCATCATATGGAAATCGGCATCCGGCTGGCCGGACGTATGCACGGCGATCATATCGTCCCGCACCCCCCGGATTTCCAGCAATTTGGCCTTTACTCGTTCGACCGGGTCTTCGCCGCCTGCCGCTTGGTCTTCCACCTGCACAAGCATTAGGGGGACGACGGCGATTTCCCGTTCGTCCAGCCGCGCGCAAACCTGACGGTGTTGTGTCCAGCCAGCGGTCAAGGTTGCCTGTTCGAAATCGATCAGGGCTTCATCGCCGGGATTCATCCGGAGATAGCCCAGCATCAGGCCCCACTTATTGAGGCCTGCCTTCACCACGTGTTCGCGGTCCACCACGACGCGGCTTTGCACTTCCACGCCAGCCGCCTTTTCAAAGGCCTCTAGCTTGTCATCGTTCGGCGTGGCGGTGGCGAGCAAGGTGAAATCGGGTTGCAGCACGTCGAGATAAAACGAAGCCGCTGCGCTGGCCGATACGCCGAAATTGAGGTGAGCTTCATCAATCACTACGCCAACCGCTATACCAGCCGCGCGCAGTGTGATCAGCATGGCATCAAGCGATAGCGCGCTTTCACTTGTCCGGCGGACCTTGCGCGCTTCCTTGTTGCTGGCAGCAACCGCGCCCCAAGTCTGGACGAATACGTCGCCGTCGCGCAGGCCAGTTGCGGCGCGGTCGGTGGCCAGATCACGCAGGCGAATGCCTGGGCATTGCGCCGCAAGGGCTTCGCTGGTTTGCGTGACCAATCCGGCATAGGGTGCGAACCAGAACCACACAGTTTTCATTGGCAAACTGCCAATGGTCGCTTCGATTGTGCGGCCCAGCATCAGTGTTTTGCCAGACCCGGTTGGGGCTTGCAGCAGCATCGCACCACTTTTCAGCCCGATTTCGCGGCGCTGGCTTGGGCGGGCATCGATATGCTCAGCCACGCGGGCGATGGTTGCGCAAAGAGCTTGGACCGCTTCGTCCTGAAAGTCTGCCAGTCCGTGCAGGGTGCCGCCTTGGGGCGATGGTTCGCCGGTCATTGCTGGAACCGTTTGACCAGCGTTTCGCGCACCGGACGGATTTCAAAATCGACCGGCCCCAGCGCGGTCTTTAACTGCCCGGGCGTCCAGCTATAGACAAAGGCATTGACGCGGCTGGCAGCAAGTTCGCGCAAGCGGACGATCAGGGCTTCATCGGTGCGGTCGGCAAGGATCAGGGTCACATAGTCATTGGCGTGTTCGTTCCATGCCGCTTGATCGTCGTAACGGGTAAGGGGCAGGCTGTGTATGGCCTCTAGCGCGGTCCATGCTTCGGCGGGCGCCAGTTCGGAATTGAGCGCGTCGAAATCAATTTCGCGGGTGCGTAGATAGGCAAATTCGGCGGACAGATCGGCATATTTGCCTGTGGTGGCGGCGTTCAATCGGCGGACCCGTTCGGCGGTCACGTCGCGGCATAGGTTCTTGGTCGGTTCATCGGTTGTCGCTTCGGTGGACGATACCATGATGAACCGGCGCGAACCTTGATCGCCCGCGTTCACTTCCATAACAGCTTGCGCCGTCGTGGCGGACCCGGCGAAGAAATCGACTACAAGATCGGCATCCGAAGAAGTCTGTTCAATCAATTGTTTCAAAAGTTTCACCGGCTTTGGATTTGGGAACACCTTGCCGCCAAAAATAGCCTGTATTTCATTTGTGCCTTCGCCACCTGCACCTGTGCGTAAAATTGTGGCATCGTCATCGTCGGCTTCGTTCATTCGGGCAATCCAACTTCCGAGCGGTGAAATATGGCTTTTCAGTTCGGTCCAAAATTTCTTGATCCCGGGCCTGCCGAAACCGACGCGCTTGCCGACCCAGAACGCGAGATCGTCGTCACGCCTTAGGAGCGGCTTCTTGTCGCGGGGCGTTACTGGAATATCGCCAGAACCAATTGCCGCTTCGATTTCAGAAACGGACGACCAAATGACCGTCCGCTCTTTGGAAGATTCGGGAAACACAATCAAATTTTGTTCGATTTGATCTTCCATAGGCGCAGATCGCGTGGACTGGCCATCTTTCAGACGCAACTTTGATGCAAAGCACCAGACCCTGTCATGGTCGCAGGGATACCAAATATCCGTCGCGGGGTTGTGAATGGGATAGAATAAGTTTGGTCGCTGAATGCGGTCAAACGCCAGCGTGAGTGGATCGGTATTCCAATCACCTCGCGGATCATCGTCCGGATTTTTGTATTTGCTCCGAGATTTGACAGCGCCGTTAAATTCGAACCGGTCGTTGCCATAGACCAAAATATGTTCGTGAACGTCGCTGAAATTCCGACCTTTCGCGCTCGTAGTATCTCGAGTCCGCCACACTAACGAACCAACCCGCATTCCCGGCAAGGCCTCTTCCATCAGTAATTCAAGCTTGGCGCGGTTTTCGTCGTTGATCGAAACGAGAATCACGCCGTCATTGCTCAGCAGGTCGCGCGCCAGTGACAGGCGGCGGAACAGAAATTCCAGCCACGTGGAATGACGATAACGGTCGTTCGGGTCGATATAGTGATCGTTATAGACCCAATCCTTGTTGCCCGTGTTGTAGGGCGGATCGATGTAAATACACTTCACCCGGTGCGCATAGGTCATCCGCAGCCAGCGTAGCGCGTCGAAGTTATCGCCCTCAATCACCAGATTGCGCCACGGCGCGGCCCCGTCTGACAAGGTGGGATCGATTGTGCAGGCGACGAAGTTGGCATCGATGGCAGCGTCCGCCTCAATCTCATCACGCTCCCACACAAGGCCCAGTTTTTTTTCGGCATCCTTCTTGCGCAGCAGGCTCACCAGTTGGGATTGTGACAGGCTTTCATAGTGATCGGCCAAGCGATCTTCCCCCTATGGCGATGAACTTGGGAGCGGACTTAGCTGTGATCACCCCCACCCGGCAAGGGCCGGTTCCCAGTTGCCCTCAATGTCGCCAGCACCGCTTCCAGCGCGGCGATATGGTCCGTCCCTTCGCTACGGGGCTGGCCATAGTCTTGCGCCCGGATCAATTCGCCCTGCCGGTGCACTGGCACCGTGCCGTAACTGGTGAAGGTTGTCAGCACGTCGGCATGGCCAAGGTTCTGCGACCATGCCTTCATTTCTTCGGGGCGAAGGTCCAGCCGCATGGCATGATGCACCAGCATATCGCGGAAACTGTGCGGGTTGTAATAGGGCAGGCCAACGCGGGCGAAGGCGCGCTTGAATATCTCGCGGATCGGGCCGGTTGAGGCCCAGCCATGCCGCGCAAGCCCTTGCGCCTCAAATGATCCGTTCGCGTCCAGCCCCATGGTCGTTGCGGGAAACAGTGGATCGGCTGGTGCCCAAAGCTGATCCTCGCGCAGTTCGCGGCACCAGCTTGCGGCCAGCGCCAGCGCACTATCGCTGACCGGCATGAAATAGGTGCGAAACGACTTCGCAAACTTGGTCGCCACAGTGCGGGCATCCTGTTCCACATATCCGCCCGCCAGATCGATATGCTCCAGCCGAAACGTAGCTAGCGCATTGACCCGCGCGCCGGTTATCGCGGCAAAGGCCACCAGTGCCCGGTCGCGCCGCTCCAGCAGCGTATCGGCTGGCATCGCAGTCAGCACCGCCTCAACCTGGGCCAAAGTCGGCACTGCCTTTTCACGCCGGGCGCGGGCAATCGTCACGTCCTTTTCGCTCAGGTTGAAATAGTCGGCATCGGCGAAAGCAACCTGCGAGCGAAAGCCGGGTTCGCGCGAAAGCCATTCGAAAAAGGCTTTCAGGTCGCGCAGGATCGAATGGACCGTGGCCTTGCTAAGCTTCTCGCCCGTCCGCGCGCTTACAGTGTCGGCCAGTTGCCGTTTGAACTTCATTGCCTGTTCGCGGTGAAAGCGCCGAAAGTCCTTTCGGCTGGTCGATTCCTCGAAGCGCGCAAGCGACTTTGCGGCCCGGTCGATTGTCACCTGATCGCGCCCTCGCGCTTCTGACAGGAAGCGAAAGTAATCCCGCTTGATCCGCTCGTTTGGCGCATTGTTCTTGGCCATGATCAGCTCCCCGCTTCGAAGTTACAATTTAGGGAAGGTTGAGCCTGCCCACCTAAGCCCAAAGGAGCGCGCGCTGATTGAATGGGCAGGCCGGGCAAAACCATGCCAATATCGGCCCAGCGGACGTGCCGGTGCATCATCGTTTCGCAGCATTCGCAAAAGGCGCGCAGGTTGCCGCTAACTGCATTGCGCGCCACATATTCGACCATGGCCAACGCGGGTGCGCGCGGCTGGCGGCACCGCAGGCAATAGAGCGTTCCGGGCGGGCAGGGCCGCTTGCGGCTGGCATTGCGCTTCAGCAGGAATTCGCGGACGGTCGCGCCGTGGAACAGCGCCGGACGGCTATTGTCGATTGGACAAAGGCCGCGGCGCTGCCATTGGCGAACGGTGTTCTTGTGCGCACCGCAACACGAGGCCAGTTCGCTGGCTGTGTAGCTGAAATGCAGCTTGATCCGATAGGGATTGACCCGGCGCGCGGGCATCGGACCTAGCCCTGCTCAGCCACCAGCCGCTGGATCGAATCCGCCTTGATCAGTGTGCGGCGGCCCAGCTTGAAGGCTACCAGCCGTCCATCGGCGATCATCGCATAAATTGAAGTTCGGCCAAGGCTCAGCGTCCGGGCGGTTTCATTGATTGAGTAGGCGAGGCGGTCCATATCGAAATGCTCCAGCGCAGCGGGCGGGTGCCAGCGAACACGCCAATGCATCAGCGAATCTGGAATTTGAATCGAGCGGCAGGCTTCGGAAAGGTTCGGAAACTACTTTGTGGCTTCGATCTTGAGCCACAGCTGGCGGGCGCGATCCGTTACAGCGGTTTCGCCAACGTCAATTTCCTTGGCGGTGAACCACTCCAGCATAGCGCGCTTTATATCGGCTTGGGTCTTAGGTTGAAGGTCGCCATTCCATAGCTGCACCGCAATCGACGACCAAAGTTCATCCCAATGCGCCGCCAGTGGTTTGCCGCCACGATTAGGGGCGCTCATTGCCGCTGCACTCCCTGTTGCCAGCGCAGCGACGGCGACGGATGGCAAGATGGCTTGGGAGGGCGATGGCCGGGTTAAACTGAAACGATGGAGCTCGACCAGTCGCACAGTTCGTTGCTGGAGTTCAAGAAACAACCGGTTTGCTTCATTTGCAACGCTTGCGAAGCGTGCCGCCTCTTCGCCGGTTCCAGTAGCGAACCGAACTGCTTGATCAATGCCGGGCTTCAAGTCACTCAGGGTGATGGTCACATCAGTAAGGACCATAGAAAATACATCGGTGCCTTGCGCAACATCGGTAACCGCCGCGAAGGTTTCGTTAACTAAGGCGCTCGCCAACTCCTCTGCGATTTGTAAAGCTGCCTTAACCGTCGCCCCAGATCGCAGAATGCCACGCGCTGAATGATCGGCGTGCATTGCCGAATTGCGTTCGGTCGCTCTAGCCCGACATTCGGATGCTAAATGGTCCAACAGCAGGCGAATCTGGGCGCGTTCAATCCTGTCCACCTAGCAAGTTTTGATCAATTACACTGGTCTGTCCAGCCGTGCGTCCCTTAAGCTGCCCGGAAAGGCGCAATTTCGGCTCCAGTTCGCAACGTCTCGAGGTAGTCGCTCCACCATTGCGCCATTTCCACGCGCTCGGCCCAATGCGCCCCGCGATGATAGGCCGCGCGCACCTTGTCGCTGTCACCGTGGGCCAGCGCGCGCTCAATCGCGTCGGAACTCCACTTGCTGCTTTCATTGAGCAAGGCCGAAGCGGTTGCCCGGAAGCCATGGGTGGTGTGTAAGGCTGGCTACGCAGAACGGCATCGGCGCTTGCAACGCCGCAAACTCTCCGCCTAACATCAGCCCTCAGACAAAGCCTTCGCTCCGCTAATCTAAACTGAGCGTTGCGCCAAATATTCTGAGAACGGATAATGCGGAATCTTTAGCAGGGTTTGAAACGCATTCTTTGCGAAATGGGGGCCGATATGCTTGATGAAACCACCCAGTACTATGAATACTTCGGGCTGAACGCCCCCGCTAGCGGAGGCTCAACGTCGGTTGCGACGACGTTCATCTACGACCCCCTGACATTCCCGAACGTCTTTATTTTCATAAGGGGGGGGCACGGCGATTATACTGATTCGCAAGGCATACATCCCGGCATCGGCGGCGCTGCCACACTCAATATCAGGCCGGAAACGATGTTTTCTGTCACTGCATCGGATCATTCCGCATCGATTTCCGCTTCAGTGACCGCAGGCAGTGGCAGCCTTGGGGGGGGCGCCGCGTCGTTTGATCTGCAGGATTTCGAGTACGATTTCGGGAACCTCCAGCTCTACATTACCGCAACAGGTGGGGCAGGCGGAACTTCGACTCACGCCGGTGATGCGACGATCAGGATCCACGACAATCGAGTTGGGTTCTTCGGTGCGATTACGCAGATTGGTCTCACCACCTCAGCCAACAGTCCTACAGCCAATCAATCCGGGGCGCAGTCGATCAGCTTCAGCAATAACATCATAACAGGCAGCGACCAAGCAAACAGCATCGGATTCCTGCTATCTGGCCAAAGCACCAACACGCCCAACACGCAACAATTCCAAGCGGTTTTTAGCGAGAATAATTTCAATCTTGGCGCCGGTAACGATCAGTTACTGTTCGTTGTCGATAATGGGGCTAGGCTGTCGTTTAGCCTTTCCTCGTTTGACGGCGGCGAGGGGTTTGATGTTCTTTCCTTCAGCGATCCCCTCGGCGTTACCGTCGATATGTTCCAGGACGGTTTTCACAGTTTTGAATTCGTGATCGGTGGAGACGGTAACGACACCATCGACGGCAACGATGAAGCAACGGCGTTTTACGCCGGTGCTGGCACCAATCACGTCGATGGCCGTGACGGCAACGACACATTCTTCCTAGGGACAGGCAGTGACACGTACGTCGGTGGGCAGGGCACAGACACGCTGGACATGAGTTTTTCGTCGGTGGGTGCAAATGTTGCGCTGTGGACCGGACAGGCCAGCGGCGACGGCAATGCATCCGTATCGGGAATCGAAAATGTCATCGGGACAGCTTTCGCCGATCATATCGAGGGCGATCTCGTCAACAATGACCTGATCGGTCTGGAGGGCAATGACGAACTAGCTGGTCTTGGCGGCTTCGATTTGCTCGAAGGCGGATTGGGTGACGATAAACTGGATGGCAGCGGAGGCGTTGCGACGGCCGTCTACGGCCGCGGCACCGAAGTCGTCAACAACGCATTGACCGATGGGGTTACTGTGTTTCTGTCGGTGCAAAACGCTGCGCAGAACACCGGCTATTTCGGCTGGGACACGCTACTCAATATTACCAATGCATGGGGGACGAACGCCAATGACACAATCATCGGCTCTGCCATCGACAACGAACTGGTCGGCTTCGATGGCGATGACTACTTGGCTGGCCTTGCCGGAAATGATCGCCTGATTGGCGGTGAAGGCAATGACATCATCGATGGTGGCGTTGGCATCGATACGGCTTACGGCGGGTTCGGCAATGACTTCTACTATGTAGACAACGCGGCAGACGATATCACTGAGCTTGCTGGCGGCGGAGTCGACACAATCATCGCTTCAACCTCGTACGCCATGCGCAACTGGACCGAAGTTCTATTTCTGCAAGGTCCCGCCGCTCTCAACGCGCGCGGCACGAACACGGCAGACGTTATTTTTGGCAATGACCTTGCCAATCAGATCGACGGATTAGCCGGGTCCGACCTGCTCTTTGGCGGACAGGGCGACGACATTTATTACGCCGACACGCCGGGTGACATCGTGTTCGAAAACCTCAACGAAGGTAATGATACGATCTTCGCCAACAGCGGGTACTATCTGTTCGACAACATCGAAAACTTGGTGCTGGGCGAGAATACGCTTCCTTTTGGACTGGGGGATTTCCTTACGCAGGTGGCGGGTAGCCTGTTCAATTTCAGCAACGATTTCTTCGGTGTCGGCAATGCGCTGGATAACATATTGACGGGCAACAGCGGAGCCAACCTGCTTCTTGGCGGGGCAGGTGTCGACACGGTCCACGGCAACGGCGGAAACGATACACTGTTCGGGGAAGACGGAGCTGATCAGCTCTATGGCGATGCCGGAATCGATTTCCTGACCGGAGGCGCTGGCGACGATCACTTGAATGGCGGCGACAATGCCGATGCACTCTATGGCGAGGATGGCAACGACTATCTCGATGGCGGGACCAGCTTTGATACCGATATCCTGGTCGGCGGGGCGGGGAATGACACGCTCTATGGTATCTCGGGCCAGGCCAACCCCGACTACGACCTGATCGACGGCGGCTCAGGCGATGATGTCTACTGGGTTGATACTGGCGCAGACCTCACCTTCGAGGCGCTCGACGGCGGGATTGATACGGTCCACGCCGATATCACCGTGCCCAATGCGGGCGTCTATCTCTACGCCAATGTCGAAAATCTGGTGCTGGAGGGGACCACGGCCTTTGGCGTGGGCAACGAGCTCGATAATGTACTCACCGGTTCGGCCAGCGGCAACTGGCTGCTCGGCGGGGCGGGTAATGATACGATCAATGGGTTGGGCGGCAATGACGTGCTCTACGGCGAGGCTGGCAACGATACATTCGTGTTCGGTATAGGTAATGGCGGCGATGTGATTGGAGACTTTGCCTCAGGCCAGGATCATATCCAGCTTAATGGCCAATACGCCAATTTCGTCGAGCTTCAGGCGCACTTCATCCAGAACGGCAATGTCGGGGCGATTGATCTGGGCGGTGGCAATCTGATTGTGCTGCACAATGTCACGATGAGCAATCTGACCGCCGCCGACTTCATTTTCGCCGCTGTTGCCGAGCCAGCCCCGAAGAGCGGCTCGCCGGTGATGGAGCCGCTGGGCGACTGGGGCGGCGGGGCGAGAGCCGACCTCTTCGCCGATGCGATCCTGTACGGCAACGACGACCTGCATTGGCATCGTCCTCAGGCAGAGGCTCTTATCTGAGGACTTGAGTTTATTCTCGCAGGCGGTTCGGGCACGCCCAAGGGCGAGCGTAACGGCATGTGGAAGGATGGAACTATGCCAGCGAGGCAATGGCGCCCAGGCGGGCCACATATCGACTTATGACGGCGATCCGTGATGCTTAGTGGGCTCGAAAAGCTATGGAGCACAGCGGGCAATCTGCAGATGCATCATCGGCTGGAAGCTGTGCTCCACCATGCGAGCCGAAGACGTCACCGACACGCTCGACCTGGCGCTTGCCGCATCAGGTTGCGACCATACCCATGTCCGCCAGAAACCCCGGCTGCTCGTAGTTGGCTCTCCAGCGGTAGAAGCTTGATCGGCCAAAGCCGAAGAATCTGCAGGTTCTGTCCACATGGCCGGTCTTCTCAGCGTGGCGCAGCACCTCAAGCTTGCGCTGGATGTCGCGGTCTTCCTTGGTCATTAAAACTATCCTCCTGGCTGCCAGTCAGCAGCATGAAAGATGTCCCGCCAGTCCGTACAGTCCCACAGTTTCAGCGCTCGGTATACATCCAAAGGCATGCTTAGAGCAGAACCAGTTATTCAAATGAGCCCCAGCCCGACTGCCCGGGCTGCAGCCTCAGCACGATTTGATGCACCGATGGTAGCCATTGCTTGTGCCACGTGGGTCTTGATTGTCGCTGGCGACAACCCAAGAGCTATGGCGATTTCCTTATTTGAATGCCCAGTGGCCAACAGCCTTAAAACCTCATGCTGGCGCACGGTTATGCGGCTCGCGCTTGCTGGGCTGTGACTGGAAAAAGTAGTTGCCAACTGGGCAATTCTGGGAGGAAAGTAGTTACCACCAGCTGCGACAAGCTCGATCGCAGCCTGAACAACGGCCGCAGATTCTGTTTTAGAAATAAAACCTTCGACTGGAATTCCAATCAGGCTGAGCAGCAGATCGTCGTCGATCAATCCGGTAAAGACAATAATCCGCGCTTCGGGCGATAAGCGTCGAATGCGAGATACGCCTGCCAAGGGCGTGCCGCCAGGCATCGTCAGGTCAACAAGAATCAATTCGGGTTTGTATTCGCAAAAAGCCTCGGCTTCTGAAAAGGTCTTGGCTCGATCGACCGCCACTTCCGGCCAACGCTGCGAGATTGATTGCTCGATAGCATCCAGAACTAAGGGGTGGTCGTCGCAGATCAACCAGCGGCGCACGAATTTCTCCTGTAACTAGAATTAGGGGTCAAGCCCGAAATGGCTCCGCCGCGAATTGGTCGTTCAAATATATGCTCTGGTATGATCACGTCGTCGGGGGTGTCCAATCGCTTACTCAAGGTCAATCACCCCCATATGGGTCAGCCATCTGGTTGACCCATCTGGTTGATATGCATCGCTTCCAACATTGCTAATTATTTTCGTGCTTTACGCAACCGTTGGGGATGTGTTTGGTCCAAAGTATCAGGAGTAATTATGAGGACTGTTTTATCCATGGCCGCTGCTACCGCAATCGCGGCTGGCTTTGCAACGGCAACCCACGCGCAGGAGGCAAACAATACCGGTTTCTATGTTTCGGCAAATGTCGGAAGTTCCAGCCTAAGCGATCCAGAAGTGACATACTATGACGTTGGCGGGACATTCGGCGGCACCGGAGCCACGGACACCGCCACTGCAAAGCTGGACACAAAGAGCGCGGTCACATTTGGCGGCGCGATCGGCTACGATTTTGGAATGATCAGGAGCGACGTCGAATTGCAGTATTCGCGTCACGCCATCGACAGCATAACTTTTGTCAGCCTGAATGGTACCCCTACTACTCTGTCAGCAGCCGATCGCGCCGATGTCTGCGCATATCTCGAAGTTACTAGCTGCGGGGGATCTGGCAACACCTTCACGGTCCCGGGATCGCGGGTCCGCCAACTTTCTGCGCTGGCAAACGTCTGGATCGATTTACCATTAGGCAAGAGCATCGTTCCCTATGCTGGCGGCGGACTGGGCATCAGCGGCTTCGAAGTTGATGGTGAGGGCAAGGGCAAGTTTGCCTGGCAGCTCGGGGCGGGCGTCGCCTTCAATCTTTCGTCTTCAATCGCGCTGACCGCAGACTATCGGCACCGCGAGGTTTCGAACACAGAAGTTCCATTCGACAGTTCTAGCGGCTTCCGCGTCGGAAAACTCAAGACGGACAGCCTTCAAGCCGGGGTCCGTTTAATGTTTTAAGTTGACCACCCATTCGTTGGGGGCAGGAACTGCTGCAGGTGGAAGCGACCCCCATCTGCAGCAGTTTTCTTTTTCGATTTGGGCAGACCAGCCGAGGAGCCAATTGCGATTGGACAAACACTAATATCCGGCCAATTGAGCGAGCAACGATTCGCAGCGGTTGCGCTTTATCGGATACCTCGAGTTGTTCATGCAGTTGTCGAAGCCGCCCCCGCTGGAAAGAATGTCGTTGGCTTCGTTGTTGCAAGCACCGCTAGCTCCGGGACAGGCCAGTTTCCTCAAGGCGCTAAAAAGAGCGGTTCCGCCAATCGTCGCGATCATCGTGATGACTTCGGTCCTGTTGTTTATCCGATCCGAATTTAGGAATCTGGTGGAGCCACGATTACTTGATCCGTGGCTCAGTTATATGACCGGCTGCGTCATATTCCTCACCAGCACATTCGCCGCTTCAATGATTCCGGGTTGGCGTGTTGCTCGAGGCCGCCGGTTCTGGCTGCGAATGGGGCAAATATCGTCGGTCGCATTTTGCATCGGCATTGCTGTCAGTGTGTGGGTCCTGATGCCTCCAGCCGACGATACCCTCCGTTTCCTGATGGTCCTGCTTTGCATGTGGTTCATCGCGATGGTCATAATTCTCAACTCTGATCGCGCTTCCGTGGTCGGAGCCATCGCGGTCGTCGGCTCAATGGCACTCTTCGTGCTTATTTATGAGCTACCGTATGCTTTACCACTTGCGGGATTCCTGATTCTGGAAGGCATTGCGCTTGCGTTGATCCGAAGGCAGGTCTGGCGGGCTGCTGAGACACTGGAAACAGCATTGCTGCTGATGAGGAGCGAACGCGATGCCAAGACTAGATTTATCGCTTCGGCTTCACACGATTTGCAGCAACCGCTGCTCGCCGCCAGCCTATATTTTGATAATGCAATTTCGAGCAGGGACGGACCGGCTCGGGAAGCCGCGGTAGCCGGTGCGCACCAAGCATTCGCCTCGACACGTGCCTTACTGCAAGGCATGCTTGAGCACTTGCGGCTTGAGGCAGGCGCGGAAACTGCGCGGATGCAGAAGTTTGAACTCGGGCTGGTCGTTCGTGACGCTGTCAGCGAAAAGGCCGCGACCGCCGCCGCTGCGGGTGTGAAACTGAAGACTGTACCGTTCAAGGGCCAAGCATGGTCTGATCCTCTGCTCGTGTCACGGGTGCTTGGTAATCTGATCGGCAATGCAATCCAGCATGCAAAAGGGGAGCGAGTGCTTGTCGGAGCCACGCGTAGAGGCAACGCTGTCATGCTCTGGGTGATCGATGACGGGTGCGGAATCCCTAAGGTCGATGCTGACCGGGTGTTTGAAGACTATGTCCAAGGCGATCAACTGGGCATTAATTCGGGCGGATTTGGTCTCGGCCTCGCGTCTTCGCGGCGCATGGCGGAATTGATTCATGGCACGCTCAAGCTGGACCAGCGCTGGACTGGCGGAAGCGCATTTGTCCTGAAATTGCCTTCTTCAGTCGAAGACTAATACCCTAAAATCTAGTAGTTTGGCTTGCTCATTGATCGCGGCCTTGGTCAGCCGCCAAAGCTGCTACCGGAATTTTTTCCCGTCAGCATCCATAGCGCAGATTTGAGATTGCGATATGGAAGAAATCTGCTCCACGTCTGTTCGATTCGGGCAAGGGGGGGTTATCGGACCGCACAAGCGCCGTCGCAACCGCAACCAGTTCAAAAAGACGGCCTTCAAAAATCAGACCCATTTTATGACCCTTGATTGCACAGCCATGATCACAGGCGGCAAGCAGGAAAGGTATCGGTACTAGCTCCTTAGTGCCATGGCTAATGCCTGAACAACCGATAGCTTAAATCAGTTGTTGCTGGGGGAATGTATGCCGGATTTGACTGCAAATTTTGCCTTCGACATGCGCAGACTGCCATCTATCTATCTCCCGGTCGACGATGCCTCCTCAAGCCGCGTCCTTGATGTGCACCTCGACACATATCTGTTCGATCAGACCTACTCGACCGGTTGGACAATCTATAATGGCTCCTTCACGTACGATGCCAATGACAACATCTTTGGAACCGTCAGCTCGGTAAGTATATTTGCCGGTTCGTTTCGCGCCTTGTCGACGGGCGGCTTTCAGCTGAACGGGGTCCTGCAGCAGTCGGTTACCGGCCTAAACAAGGATGCCTCGATCGTTGCCGGATTCTTTGGCGCGCAGAATGTCCAAGGACTGATCGCGTACCTGTTCGACGGGGCCGACACCCTCACAGGCTCAAACTTCGACGATGTCCTTGATGGCTTCGCTGGAGTCGATACCCTGTTTGGCGGCGGCGGCAACGACTATCTCTATGGCGGTTCGGAAAACGATACCCTGTTGGGCGGCGCGTCGACCAACCTTGCAGATTCAGGTGTGTACAGGCTTTTTGGAGACGGCGGGAACGATACCCTGCGCCAGGTTGGAGGAGTATTTTCCGGTGAAGTTTTCGACGGCGGCTTGGGGACTGATACACTCGAACTATTCCAGTCGCTGACCCCGCCTCAGGGCCAGTTCGGTCCGCAGTCGCGATACGATTTCCACCTAACAACCGTCACCTCGATCGAACGCGTTGTCTTTGGATCGACCGCGGGCACGCAATCGGTGGCACAGTTCGGAACCAACCAGATCGGCACCGGGCTTTCAGCCAGTGCCACCCTGGTGGGCAGCGGCGGCAACGATCAGGTAATTTTGTTCGCCGCCAGTGCTGGCACCTACACGGTTCCGTCCTTTTCGCTTTCGAATTGGTCGACGCCAAGCCTCGGGTCCTTGCAGTACGATGCCGTGATGCTTCAGGCCACGGGAGCAGGCAACTATACGCTCAGGGCGACCCAGGACCACGCCGGGGTGCAGATTCTGGCCGGCGCGGGGGGCAACGACACCTTCGAAGGCGGCGCCGGGATCGAGTTCATGGAGGGCGGCGGCGGCAACGATACTTTCTTCGGTTCCGCCGGCAATGATCGCCTGGTCGGCGGGCTCGGGATGGATATCTTCACTTTTGCTGCGGGGTTCGCCGGGTTTGCCAACGGCACGGTGCAGACGATCGACGGCGGCGAACACCCAGATGGGCCGACTGTGTCGGTGCCGCTGCAGCCCGACTTGCTGATCCTTCCGGGCCGGGCAAATGACTACACCATATCTGAAACGGCGACGGGCACGACCATCGTTGATTCAGCGCGCGGTATCACCTTCAACACCAGTGGGATCGAGCAACTGTCGTTCACGACGGGTGTCAGCAACAACGTGACTGCAGTCAGCACGGTGCTGGAACTAGGCAGACTAGCGCTGGATGCGTATAACGACGTCGGTGCCGGGCGTAATTGGCATCAACTGAGTGCGATCGAGCTGGGAATGTTGCCGCGATCCGAACCGGATGCGCTTCTCCAATACTCGATGCAGAACGGCTTCTACACGGCGACTTCCGATCGCGTTGGACCGGATTCAGAAGCAAATGCGCTCGTATCCGTGGGCTTGATTAACGGCCAACGTGTTCTGAGTATTTCGTTTCGCGGCACCGATGATCGAGGCGACTTGTTGGATGACTTCAATTTTCTGGTCGATGATGCAGGGTTCGCCATCCACTATGATCAGTTCCGCCCCCTGATCGAGGCGCTTGATGCGTTCATAGGCGATTCTGACAACCAGATTTCCCGGGTCATCGTCTCTGGCCACAGCCTTGGCGCTGCGATGGTGCAGATGTATCTGGCGGCACCAGGTCATCCGAATACCGCTACCTATCAGGGGCTTGCGCTTGCCACTCCGGGGCCGTCGGACAGCACCGGTGATCCGGAGTACAACAACATCCTTAATATCGTTCACAGCGATGATATAGTGACCATCGGTGCGCTGCAGCCACACAACGGCGCAATCATTACGATCAACACCCCAGCTTTCAGGTTGGCGACCGCGTTTGAGCACGGTGCTAATCTCTATTATGCCGATCTGGTCGATCTGATCTCGCACGCCAGCGTGGCTGGCAGCCCATTCAGCACGTCGGCTTTGGGACAGGCACTGGCAGCTGGAACGATCTATGTGGGCGTCGATGTCCAGGTATCACTAAGCGACAACGACGATCTGACAAACACCACGATGGACACGTTCAGCGGCGACAACTTCGTGCTAGGCAGCGGGGCGGACAACAAGATCTCCTGGAAAGATCTCGACGCGACACTGGACAATCGCATAATTGACGCAGGTGTGGGATTGGACGAGCTGCGGCTACCCGGTTCGCAGGCCGACTGGACCTGGCCGACAACGGCGAACCAGCATGGCCTCTTGTATCAAGGTATTCTGGTTGGCGAAGTGTGGAACGTGGAAAGGCTTGTCTTCACCGGCAGCAGCAATTCTGCGCAGGCGGCGGCGAGTGGCCTTCATTCGGCTGCACTGCAGAGCAGTTTCGTGCCGGTTGTCTATCTCGATGGGACAGTTGCAACAGCGCAGCAGGCACTGGCCGGTGCCGCCGTCCTCGTGGTCGATGCCAATGTCGACTATGTAATGACTGGAACTGGAAACATCCAGATTAACGGATCGGCCGACGATGACATCATCATGCTTGAAGGCGGTAATCAAGTGGTGCTGGCCGGAGCAGGCGATGATATCATCAATGCGCGTATCGCAGCTTCGGGTGCGGCCTTCGCGGTAACCGGTGGTCCCGGCAACGATCTGATCTTCGGCGCCAGTGGGACCAACACGATCGCAATATTCGGGGGCTTGCTTGCCGACTACGTAGGCAAACAGTTCGCAGACGGATCGTTGTTGCTCGTCGACCAGCGAGCGGCATCGCCCGACGGTGGGGATACGCTTGTCGATGTTCAGACCCTGCGCTTCGCCGACGGAGACATCTCGCTCGCCGCCTACCTCGCCGCATATGTTCCCGTTGTGATCAATGGAACCGCCAATTCCGACTATCTCTCGTCGGTCGACGACCGGTCTGTGCAGCTGTTCGGGTTGGGAGGAGGCGACACGCTGGTTGGCAGCAGTTATGCCGATATGCTGAACGGCGGCAGCGGTGCAGACCAGATGACCGGTGGACTGGGCAATGACAGCTATTTTGCCGATCGGCAGGACGATCTGGTGTTCGAAGACCCGAACGGCGGCACGGACAGTGTCACTTCAGCGGCCAGCTTCTACCTTTATGCCAATATTGAAAACCTGACCCTTACCGGTTCGGCTGGTAATTTCGGGGTTGGCAACGATCTGGCGAATGTGCTGACTGGCAATGCGGGCGAAAACCTCCTGATCGCGGGCGCGGGTAATGACGAGGTCCATGGCGGCGCAGCGCGCGATGCGATCTTCGGGCAGGACGGGGCGGACAATCTGTTTGGCGATGGCGGGATCGATTACATCGTCGCGGGTACCGGCAACGACACGATCGACGGCGGCGCCAATGCCGACGAGATCTACGGCCAGGAAGGCGATGACACGATCTTTGGCGGGGCCAGCTTCGATACCGACATCATCGTCGGCGGCGATGGCAGCGACACGATCTTCGGCAATTCGGGGCTTGGCGATTTCGACTTCCTCTACGGCAATCTCGGCAACGACACTTTCTACGTCGATACGCCCGCCGATCTGGTGTTCGAGCAGCCCGGTGAGGGAACGGACACGGTCTATGCCGGGATCAATGGCGGGGGGTTTTACCTCTACGCCAATATCGAGAATCTGATCCTCACCGGCAACACCCCGTTCGGTGTCGGCAACGGGCTGGACAACAGCCTGACCGGTAATGCGATCGGCAATTATCTGCTGGGCGGACTGGGCAATGATACGCTCAACGGGATGGGCGGCAATGATGTGCTGTTCGGCGAAGGCGGGAATGACACATTCGTGTTTACCGCTGGCACCGGCGGCGATGTGATCGGCGACTTCACACGCGGCCAGGACAAGATCGACATCAGCGCCTTCGGGTTCAGCTTCGCGCAGGCGCAGGCCAATTTCAGTCAGGTCGGCGGCAACGGCGCGATCAACCTCGGCAATGGCGATTTCATCGTGCTCAATGGTGTCACCATGAGCCAGCTGACCGCGAGCGACTTCATCCTCGCGCCAGCCGCCGTGGCCCTGAAGGTCAATGCTCCGGTAATGGAACTGCCCGATAGCTGGGACAACGCATTCGGCAGGGCCTTCCTCCCCGATGCGACTCTCTATGGTAGCGACGGCATGCTCGATCGAATGCCGATGCATAGTGAGATCCTCGTGTAACCAGCATCGGGGGACTAGGTGACTCGTAATTGCACGATTTTGGCTCCAGTTCGCAACGTCTCGAGGTAGTCGCTCCACCATTGCGCCATTTCCACGCGCTCGGCCCAATGCGCCCCGCGATGATAGGCGGCGCGCACCTTGTCGCTGTCACCATGAGCCAGTGCGCGCTCTATTGCGTCGGAACTCCACTTGCCGCTTTCATTGAGCAAGGTTGAAGCGGTCGCCCGGAAGCCATGGGCGGTTGCTTCATCGCTTGAATAGCCCAGCCGCCGCAGCCCGGCATTCAGGGTGTTTTCGCTCATTGGCCGCACTCGCGTGAGGATCGATGGAAACACATAGCCCGAAGGTCCAGTTGCCGCGTGGACTTCCCGAAACAGGGCTATGGTCTGGCGGGACAGCGGGACGGTATGCGGCTTGCGCATTTTCATTTTGCAAGCCGGTATCGTCCACAGCCCTTCGTCCAGATCGAACTCACCCCATTCGGCATGGCGCAATTCGCCGGGCCGGACAAAAACGTGCGGGGCAATCTGCAAGGCAAGCTTGGTTATGCCGCTGCCGTCATAATCATCAATCGCGCGTAGCAGCTCGCCTACCCGCTTGGGATCGGTCAGCGCGCCATAGTGCGAAACGGTCGGAGAAGTTAACGCCCCTCGCAGATCACGCGTCGGGTCGGAAGCCAGCCGCGCCGTTGATACTGCAAAGCGAAAAACGGAACTGGCGAGTTGCAGAGTGCGTCGGGCGCTTTCCAGCTTGCCCCGGCTTTCGAACTTGCGAACCGCCGCCAGCACGTCGGCTGGCTCAATTTCGGAAATCGGCAAATGGCCAATCGACACATTGATCCGGGACAGTAGGTATTCGCAGCGAACGGCGGTTGACTGTGCCCACGGCTTTTGACCGTCGCGCAGCCGCTTGGCGCAATACTCAGCAGCAATCGCAGCAAAGGTGTTTTCGGTCGCCAACTGCGCCTGTATCTTTTTGCGCTGCTTTTCGCGGGCCGGGTCGCTTCCAAAAGCAACCTGTTCGCGCGCCGCGTCGCGCCGTTTGCGGGCCTCTGCCAGCTTCACTTCGGGATAACGACCAATGGCAAGCTTTCGCTCCTTGCCATCAACCCTGAATTTGAGCCGCCAGAGTTTCCCGCCAGCCGCCGTGACAAGCACGTAAAGACCGCCGGAATCCGCCAATTTGTAGTCTTTTAGGCCGGGCCTTGCATTGCGAACGGAAATATCAGTCAGTGCCATATTTGGGGGCCTTTTTTTCGCGTCAAAGGCCTGTTTTTCGAAAAGGCCCCCAAAAAGGGCCCCCAAACTAGCTGATTGTCAGCGAACAAACGCGAACGCCAGCGGCCTTAGTAAGGCAAAATATGCCAGATTTCTAGGATTTGTCTAGCCATTGGCGGGCAATGACGAAGGGGCGGCTGGAGCGGGTAGCGGGAATCGAACCCGCCTAGCTAGCTTGGAAGGCTAGTGCATTACCACTATGCTATACCCGCCCGGTGGTCGTCGACCGCAGCCCTATGCGATAGTGTGCGCGGCAGGTCAATCGTCGCGGGCATTTGGCTGGCAGACATGAAAACGCCCCTTGCACCGCAGGATGCAAGGGGCGTTTTCTGATTCGCTTGGCGCCGAGGGGCCTAGTGCTTCTTGTCGGCCCAGATGTTGCGGTAGGCCATATACGCAAGGATTGTCAGGAACAGCAGGAAGCCAACCACCGGCCAGCCGGTTTGCTTGCGCTTGTCCTGCGTGGGCTCGGCAGTCCAGACGAGGAACGCCGAAACGTCCTTCGACATCTGATCAACGCTGGCCTTGGTCCCATCACCATAGGTCACCTGGCCTTCGGCGGTAATCGGCGCAGCCATCGCGATGTTCAGATTGGCGAAATAGGGATTATAGTGGAGGTTCGGGCCGGTCTTCGCGTCTGGGAACTCCTTGAGCAGCTTGGCCGGCTGGGCCTGATAACCGGTCAGCAGCGAATAGACATAGGCTGCGCCATCATCGCGCGCCTTGGTCATCAGCGAGAGATCGGGCGGGACCGCGTTGTTGTTGGCAGCGCGGGCAGCGATGTCGTTGGCGAACGGCTTGGGGAAGTAATCGGTGGCCACGCCAGCGCGCATATTGGTCTCGCCAGTGGCCTGATCGACCCCGGGTACCTGGAAGCCAGCGGCAATCGCCTTCACTTCATCTTCGTTATAGCCCAGCGCCTTGAGATCGCGGAACGCGACCAGCCGGAGCGAGTGGCAGGCCGAGCAGACTTCCTTGTAGACCTGGAAGCCGCGCTGGAGCTGCTGCTTGTCAAATCGCCCGAAGGCGCCGTCGCTGGCCAGCGCGAACTCCTTGGGAGTCTTGTGAAACTCATGCTCCACCGTCATCGCCGGTGGTTCGGAGATATAGCTGACGACGCCGTTACCGAGCGACCACAGCAGCGCGGCCGAGAAGAACAGGCCGGCGAGAATGGAGAAGATGCGGATCATGGGTATCTCTTTCCGTCTCGCGGGGATCAGGCCGAAGCCGCCGGGGCTGCAGCAGAAGGACTGAGCACGGCCTGGCTATCCTTGCCCAGCACCGCCTCGGTAATCGAGAACGGCAGCGGATCGGGCCGCTCGATCGAGGAGACGATCGGCAGGATCACGAGGAAGTGCATGAAGTAATAGATTGAGGCGATCTGGCTGAGTATCACGAAGGGCTCTTCAGCGGGGGCGCCGCCGCAATAGCCAAGCACCAAAATGCAGGGGATCAGGCCGAACCAGAAAAACTTCTTGAACAGCGGACGATAGGTACCCGAGCGCACTGGCGACTTATCGAGCCACGGCAGGAAGAACCACAGCAGGATCGCGCTGAACATGGCGAGCACGCCCATCAGCTTGGCCGGAACAAAGAAGAAGTCCTGGGTGAAGGCGCGCAGGATCGCGTAGAACGGCCAGTAATACCATTCAGGCACGATATGCGCCGGCGTGCTCATCGGGTTCGCCGGGATGTAGTTGTCCGGATGGCCGAGCGCGTTGGGTGCGAAGAACACCGCCGCAAAATAGAGCAGCAGGAAGGCAGCAACGCCCCAGCCGTCCTTCGCGGTGTAATAGGGATGGAACGGCACAGTATCGCTCTCGGTCTTCACTTCGACCCCGGTCGGGTTCGACGAGCCCGGGATGTGCAGGGCCCAGACGTGGAGAATAACCACGCCGAGGATCACGAACGGAAGCAGGAAGTGCAGGCTGAAGAAGCGATTGAGCGTAGCATTACCCGGCGCAAATCCGCCCAGCAGCCACTGCTGCAACGGCTCACCCACCAGCGGAATGGCGCTGAACAGCCCGGTGATCACCTTGGCACCCCAGAAGCTCATCTGACCCCACGGCAGGACATAGCCCATAAAGCCGGTGGCCATCATCAGGAGGAAGATGGTCACGCCCAGCAGCCAGATCATCTCACGCGGGGCCTTGTAGGAGCTGAAGTAAAAGCCCCGGAAGATATGGACATAGATCACCACAAAGAAGGCCGAGGCCCCGTTGGCGTGCATGTAACGCATCAGCCAGCCCCAGTTGACGTCGCGCATGATGTGCTCGGTCGAATCGAAGGCGATCTGCTGATCGGGCGCATAATGCATCGCCAGGACCACGCCAGTGACGATCTGCAGCACCAGGCAGATCCCGGCGAGGAAACCGAAATTCCAGAAATAATTCAGGTTGCGCGGCACCGGATAGCCGGCTCCGACTGCGTTGAACACCAGACGCGGAAGCGGCAGCTTCTCGTCCAGCCACTTCATCAGCGGCGCTTGTGGCTTATATTCTTGGGCCCAGGGAAAGCTCATGTTGTGTAACCTCAGCCGATCTTGACGACAGTTTCTGTGGTGAAGGCGTATTCCGGAACCTCAAGGTTCTTAGGCGCAGGGCCCTTGCGGATACGCGCAGCGGTATCATAGGAAGAGCCGTGGCACGGGCAGAAATAGCCGCCGAACTCACCCTTAACCTCGCCCTCGCTCGCCCCCAGCGGCACACAGCCGAGGTGGGTGCAGACGCCCATGGTGATGAGCCAGTTCTCTTTGCCTTCCTTGGTCCGCTCCGCCAGCGTCTGCGGATCGCGCAGGCTGGTCATATCAACGGTACCTGCTTCGGCAATTTCCTTGGCGGTCAGGTTGCGGACAAATACCGGCTGATTGCGGAACATCGCCTTGATCGCCTGGCCCGGCTGGATCGAACTGATATCAATTTCGGTCGAGCTTTCGGCCAGTACGTCGGCCGAAGCCGACATCTGGCTGATCAGCGGCACCAGCGAGGCAATAGCGCCGACGCCAGCCGCGCTGACCGCCGCAATATTGATGAAATCGCGTCGCCGCACACCCTCGTTGCCCGAGAGCGTCTCCGAGAGCGTCCCCGAAAGCGTCGAGGTGTCGATGCCCGCATCCTGTGACATGGTGAACCGTATCCTGCCTTAGCTGTATTCCGCCCGCTGCAGATTGCAGCGGTCAGAGAATCATTTTAAATCGTGCTTTCGCCCAAACTTTCCGTTTCCGGAACGCCCCTCCCGCTCGGCATCCCGGCAGTTAGAAGCTGCGCGGAGTGCCGACTTGGCGCGCCTGATAGACGCACAGTCGCGCCATGCCAACAGCCATTTTTACATCAGTCGTTGCGAACTGTGCACAGTGGTCAGCCAAGCCCGATCAGCGAAATTTGCCGGCCGTAGTTTGCCTCGCCGCTATGGGTGGCACGGCGAAAGGAAAAGAAGCGCTCGGCATCGGGATAGGTATCGAGGCCCAGCTGCTCAACCTGGCCCACGCCCGCGGCCTTGAGTCGCGCGGCGACATAGCCGGAGAGGTCGAACTGGAAGTGGCCCGGCGCCCCGGCTGCAAAGAACCGACCGCTGCCCGGATCATCGGCGGCGAACCGCGCCGCAAAGCCGGCGTCCACTTCATAGCTGGGCTGGCTGATGCACGGTCCGATCACTGCGGCAATCTGCCCGCGCCGGGCCCCAAGGGCCTCCATCGCGGTCAGTGCCGCGTCGGTCACCCCGCCCAGCGCACCTTTCCACCCGGCATGGGCGGCGCCGACCACCCCTGCCGCAACATCGGCAAGCAGCACCGGAGCGCAATCGGCGGTAACAATTCCCAGCAGCAGTCCCGGCCGGTCGGTAACCAGCGCATCGGCATGCGGCCGCAAGGCATCGGGCCACGGCCCGGTGGCCGCCACACACAGCGGCGAATGGACCTGGTAGACGGTGGCGAGCGCCGCGCCGGGCATGACTGCAGCCACCGCTCTTGCGCGA
>JBKJTN010000207.1:0-6462 GCA_046590275.1 Novosphingobium sp. | reverse complement strand
TGCTCGGTCGCGTGGTCGACGGCCTCGGCAACCCGATCGACGGCAAAGGCCCGATCGTGGCGACGAGCCGTCAGCGGGTCGAAGTAAAGGCACCGGGCATCATCCCGCGCCAGTCGGTCCACGAGCCCGTCCAGACCGGGCTCAAGGCGCTCGACGCGCTCGTGCACATCGGTCGCGGCCAGCGCGAACTGATCATCGGCGATCGCCAGACCGGCAAGACCGCCGTCGCGATCGACACTTTCATCAACCAGAAGGGTCCGAACGCCGGGAAAGATGAGAGCAAGAAGCTCTATTGCATCTATGTCGCGATTGGCCAGAAGCGCTCGACTGTCGCCCAGATCGTCCGTCAGCTTGAAGAAAACGGCGCGATGGAATATTCGATCGTGGTTGCCGCGACCGCTTCGGAGCCCGCTCCGCTCCAGTATCTCGCGCCTTACACTGGCGTGACGATGGGCGAATTTTTCCGCGACAACGGCATGCACGCGGTTATCGTTTATGACGATCTTTCCAAGCAGGCCGTCGCCTATCGCCAGATGTCGCTGTTGCTGCGCCGTCCTCCGGGCCGTGAAGCCTATCCGGGCGATGTGTTCTACCTCCACTCACGCCTGCTTGAGCGCGCCGCCAAGATGAACGACAAGCTCGGCGGCGGATCGCTCACCGCGCTGCCGATTATTGAAACCCAGGCGGGTGACGTTTCGGCCTATATCCCGACCAACGTGATCTCGATCACCGATGGCCAGATCTTCCTCGAAACCGGCTTGTTCTACCAAGGCGTCCGCCCGGCCATCAACGTCGGCCTTTCGGTGTCGCGCGTTGGCTCGGCCGCACAGACCAAGGCGATGAAAAAGGTTTCTGGCTCGATCAAGCTGGAGCTGGCCCAGTACCGCGAAATGGCAGCCTTTGCCCAGTTCGGCTCGGACCTTGACGCCTCAACCCAGAAGCTGCTCAACCGCGGTGCGCGGCTGACCGAGCTGCTCAAGCAGGCCCAGTTCAGCCCGCTGCCGTTCGAAGAGCAGACCGTTTCGATCTTCGCCGGAACCAACGGTTATCTGGATGGCATCCCGACGGGCCGCGTCACCGCCTATGAAGCCGAAATGCTCCACTGGATCCGGGCCGAACATGGTGATCTGCTGACTGCCATCCGTGACGCCAAGGATCTATCGAACGAATCCGCCGCCAAACTCAAGGACGCGCTCGCCACTTTCGGCAAGACGTTCGCCTGACCTGATCTGCTGAAGGAGCCTTCATGGCCAACCTCAAAGAACTCAAGGGTCGGATCAACTCGGTCAAGTCGACCCAGAAGATTACCAAGGCCAAGCAGATGGTCGCAGCGGCCAAGCTGCGGCGGGCACAATCTGCTGCTGAAGCCGCGCGTCCCTATGCCAGCCGCATGGCCGAAGTGATGGGCAGCCTCGCCAGCAAGATCACGGTCAGTGAAAACAGCCCGCGCCTGCTCGCGGGCACTGGCAAGGACCAGATTCACCTGTTGGTTGTCGCTAATTCCGACAAGGGGCTGTGCGGCGGGTTCAATTCGAACATCGTTCGTGCTGCGCTTGCCAAGGCCAAGGATCTTAAGGAAGACGGCAAGACTGTGCTGTTCTATCTGGTTGGTCGCAAAGGCCGCGCCCCGATCCAGCGGGCCTGGCCCAAGGCGATAATCGGCCATTATGATACCACCACGGTGCGCGAGATTGGATACGGCGAGGCTGAAAAAATCGCTGCCGAGTTGGTTGCGCTGCTCGCTGACAGCAAATTCGACATCGCCCATCTGTTCTACTCAAAGTTCCGCAGCCCGCTGGTGCAGGTTCCGACCGAGCAGCAGATCATCCCCGTGCCGACACCGTCAGTGCAGATCGAAGCAGGCGGCGCAGCGGTGGAATATGAGCCTGACGAAGAGGAAGTGCTCGTCGAATTGCTCCCGCGCTACCTCAAGACTCAGATTTTCGGTGCATTGCTCGAAAATATGGCGTCCGAACAAGGCGCGTCGATGACCGCGATGGACAACGCCACGCGCAATGCGGGCGATCTGATCCAGAAGCTCACCATCCAGTACAATCGCAGCCGTCAGGCCGCGATTACAACCGAACTTATCGAGATTATTGCGGGCGCTGAAGCTCTCTGATCTGACCGAATTCAAGGCAAGGAAACGAACATGGCCACCGTAGCCAAAACCAAGACCAAGACACAGAGCGCCGCGACTGGCAAGATCAGCCAGGTGATCGGCGCGGTTGTTGACGTAAGCTTCGAAGGTGAACTCCCGGCGATTCTCTCGGCGCTTGAAACCGATAACAACGGCAACCGCCTCGTGCTCGAAGTTGCCCAGCACCTTGGCGAAAACACCGTCCGCACGATCGCGATGGATTCAACCGACGGGCTGACTCGCGGCCAGCCAGTTACGGCGACCGGCGCGCAGATCTCGGTGCCCGTCGGCCCGATGACGCTGGGGCGCATCCTCAACGTGATCGGTGAGCCGATCGACGAGCAGGGCCCAGTCGGTGCTGCAAAGCGCATGCCGATCCATGCCAAGGCTCCCGAGTTCGTCGACCAGTCGACCGAAGCGGCGGTGCTGGTGACGGGGATCAAGGTGATCGATCTGCTCGCGCCTTACGCGCGCGGCGGCAAGATCGGGCTGTTCGGCGGCGCCGGCGTTGGCAAGACCGTGCTGATCCAGGAATTGATCAACAACATCGCCAAGGGCCACGGCGGGGTTTCGGTGTTCGCGGGCGTGGGTGAACGCACCCGCGAAGGGAACGATCTCTACCACGAATTCCTCGACGCCGGGGTTATCGCCAAGGACAAAAACGGCAAACCGACCCCCGATGGTTCAAAGGTCGCGCTTGTGTTCGGCCAGATGAACGAGCCTCCGGGCGCGCGTGCCCGTGTGGCACTGTCGGGGCTGACCATGGCCGAATATTTCCGCGACGAGGAAGGCCAGGACGTGCTGTTCTTCATCGACAACATCTTCCGCTTTACGCAAGCCGGTTCGGAAGTGTCGGCGCTGCTGGGCCGTATTCCTTCGGCTGTGGGCTATCAGCCGACGCTGGCGACCGACATGGGCGCGCTGCAGGAACGCATCACCTCAACCAACAAGGGTTCGATCACTTCGGTTCAGGCGATCTATGTGCCGGCCGACGATCTTACCGATCCCGCGCCTGCCGCCTCGTTCGCTCACCTTGACGCGACCACCACGCTCAACCGTGCGATTTCGGAACTCGGCATCTACCCGGCGGTGGATCCACTCGATTCGACCAGCCGCGTGCTGACCCCGGCCGTCGTCGGCCAGGTCCATTATGACACTGCCCGACGCGTTCAGGAAACGCTTCAGAAGTACAAGTCGCTGCAAGACATCATCGCGATTCTGGGCATGGACGAGCTGTCCGAAGAAGATAAGCTGACCGTTGCCCGCGCCCGAAAGATCCAGCGCTTCCTGTCGCAGCCGTTCCACGTCGCCGAAGTTTTCACCGGTATCTCGGGCAAGTTCGTCCAGGTCGAAGATACCGTCGCCTCGTTCAAGGCAGTGGTCGACGGCGAATACGATCACCTCCCCGAAGCGGCGTTCTACATGGTCGGCGGCATCGATGAGGCGGTCGCCAAGGCCAAAAAGCTGGCTGAAGAGGCGTAAAGAGCAACATGGCCCTCCACTTCGAACTCGTCACCCCGGCCCGGCTCGTGCGGAGCGAGGACGTTTATATGGTCGTCGTTCCCGGCGGCGAAGGCGATTTTGGTGTGCTGGAGGGCCATGCGCCCGTCATGTCTACGATCCGCGAGGATGGCGCGCTGATGGTCTACAAGACCGAAGGCGCCGCGCCCGAGCAGATCATGGTCCAGGGCGGTTTTGCCGAAGTCGGCGCGAACGGGCTGACCGTGCTGGCCGAGCACGTCGAGGGCTGATACCGCAGAGGGGTCCGCTTCCTCCTTCGATCGGTATCACTGGCCCATCGGGGCATATCTCCAGCGATAAGCATCGCTGCCGTCCATTTTTGAGATTTCCGCCAGCAGCAAGCGGCCTTCGCCCCAATAGCGGATGCGCTGCGGGTAATCATGCGCCGCATTGGCAAATTCGATCATCTTCGGCCCCCCGGCAACCATCGGAAACTCACTGGCTGGAACACCCGACGGCTGGGCATAAAAGCTGAGTGAGCCATCTGGCTTGCGCAGGATCCTGGTGTGTTCCCAAGTGGCGAGGGCCTTCGCCTTGCCGCTGCGCCCCGCACCCATCATGATCCCGGCGCGCGGCGGGCTCCAGAATTCATCGGCCCAGGTCTCGCCGTCCTTCTGCTCCCAGGCCCCGGCGAGCCAGCCGGGCAACTCAGCTTGTGCCGCCTCCTCCTCCCCAATGGCTGGCCCGGCCAGCATGACGCATAGTGCGATCGCCAAGATTCTCATAACTGGCCCTTCCTTGGTCAATAAGGTCAGGCATCCTAACGCACGCCAAACCGGCTTGGCAATGCAACAAGAAATCGGGCAATTTTGTTGTCCTCATCACCTAACTCGGCAGGTTGAGGGTGTCTAAAATGCGTTAATTCTCGCATTCCCCACAGCAAGCACCGACCAGCGGCAGCGCTTCGGGGCGAGCGTTTTCCCACAGCTTTTACCACCTCCTCGCCCCCAGCAGGTGCGGCTGGCCCAGCCCGAAAATCAACCCGCCAAAGCGCCGCCAAAGTTTCAGGAACAGCCTATTTCCGTGAGATTTTCTCTCTTTCAGCGGCAACATTGTTCAACTGATTAGTGGCTGCGGATCATCGTTTTCAGCATTGATACGGTCCTAAATTATCGAAATCTCAACCTTATTGTTCAATGACAAGCCTAGCTGAGTTTCAGTGGAACTTGCGGAATACTGACGGGATTGTGGTGCAATGAGTGCATTTGGGCGGAAAAGCGGTGTTGCAGGGATGAGTTCGGGCGCGCGGCCGAGCTTTGGCGTTGCACGTCCAATGAAGGGCGGCTCAGACCCTGCCAAATCCAACGGCGCTGCCAACCTGGGCGGTGACCAGTTTCCGCCGCTCGCCGCTGAAGACGCACCGCCTGCATCGGGCGGCGGCGGCAACGCCAATCAGGGCGATGCGATGAGCCGGTTGGCTGATCGTATCAACGGTGTAGCCGAAGGCCCTTATCAGGCTGAGGGATTCGAAGCCTCGGTTCACAAGATCAAGGAACAGGTGCTACCGCGCCTGCTCGAGCGGGTCGACCCGGAAGCCGCTGCAACGCTGACCAAGGACGAGTTAAGCGAGGAGTTCCGCCCGATCATCCTCGAGGTGCTTTCGGAACTCAAGGTCACTCTCAACCGCCGCGAGCAATTCGCGCTGGAAAAGGTGCTGATCGACGAGCTGCTTGGCTTCGGTCCGCTGGAAGAGCTGCTGGCCGATCCGGACATTTCCGACATCATGGTCAATGGCCCGAACCAGACCTACATCGAAAAGAAGGGTCAGCTTCAGCTCGCCCATATCCATTTCCGCGACGAACAGCATCTGTTCCAGATCGCCCAGCGGATCGTCAACCAGGTGGGTCGGCGCGTTGACCAGACCACCCCGCTGGCCGACGCCCGTCTCAAGGACGGCAGCCGTGTGAACGTCATCGTGCCGCCGCTCTCGCTGCGCGGCACAGCGATCTCGATTCGAAAGTTCTCAGAAAAGCCGATCACCATCGATATGCTGAAAGACTTCGGCTCGATGAGCGACAAGATGGCCACTGCGCTGAAAATCGCCGGAGCCTGCCGGATGAATATCGTCATCTCTGGCGGTACCGGTTCGGGCAAGACTACCATGCTCAACGCCCTGTCGAAGATGATCGATCCGGGCGAGCGCGTGCTGACCATCGAGGATGCCGCCGAGCTTCGTCTGCAGCAGCCGCACTGGCTGCCGCTCGAAACCCGTCCGCCTAATCTTGAAGGCCAGGGCGCGATCACAATCGGCGATCTGGTTCGAAATGCGCTGCGTATGCGCCCTGATCGAATCATTCTCGGCGAAATCCGCGGCGCGGAATGCTTCGATCTGCTCGCGGCGATGAACACCGGTCACGATGGTTCGATGTGTACACTCCACGCCAACTCGGCGCGCGAATGTCTTGGCCGTATGGAAAACATGATCCTGATGGGCGACATCAAGATCCCCAAGGAAGCCATCTCGCGGCAGATCGCCGAATCGGTCGATCTGATCGTGCAGGTCAAGCGCCTGCGCGACGGTTCGCGCCGCACCACCGGCATCACCGAGGTGATCGGGATGGAAGGCGATGTGATCGTCACGCAAGAGCTGTTCAAATTCGAATACCTCGACGAAACTGACGATGGCAAGATCATCGGCGAATTCCGTCCCTCAGGCCTGCGGCCCTATACGCTTGAAAAGGCCCGGATGTATGGGTTCGATCAAGCCTATCTGGAAGCCTGCCTCTAAGGTCCGAACCGGCTCCGCGCCGCTAGAGCCAGGAATGCACAGGCCGCGGCAAAGCTCCAGAAGAACACCGACG
>JBKJTN010000033.1:0-15496 GCA_046590275.1 Novosphingobium sp. | reverse complement strand
TATGATCGCTTCGCGAATGCGATTTCAGACGACCTCAATACGTCTGTCGCGCTCACCGTGTTTGACGAATTGCTCGCTGATGATCGCATAGGTTTGTCGCAAAAAATCGACATGGTTAGTTCGCTTGATAGCGTTCTGGGGTTAGGCTTCCTTACACTGCGGCGCACTGACCTGAGAATTCGCCCGAAGGAAGCTACGATTGGCGAAGCTCACGTTGAGGCCTCTGTTGCCTTTCGCAATGAAGCCCGCGCGGCTCAAAACTATCCAATGTCCGACCGCCTGCGCGATGACCTCGCCGCCAAGGGCGTCGAAGTCATGGATGGCGATCCGCTTGAATGGGACTGGAAGCTGGGCGAGTGAAGCTCTGGCGCCTTACCCGGGCACCGTTCGTGGCGCTTGATGGGGCGGGGGCCATGCTAGGCGGTGCGCGCTATGCGCCGGCCGGTGTGCCGGTGGTTAGCCTTGCCAGCGAGGCCGGGCTCGCGGTGCTGGTGGCGCTGCGGTATCAGCCGCGTGATCTGGTGGGCATCCCGGACGATTTCGTGCTGGGCTGGACCGAGGTTGATGCCGTGCCCGAGCGGGTGCCCGATGGGGGCGGCGAAGATGCGATCCGGGCCTTCGTTGGCGAGTGGCTTGCGAGCAGGCGCTCGCTGTTGGCCGCAGTTCGCTCGAAGGTCCTGCCTGAGGCTGATGTTGTGTTGCTTAACCCGGCGCATCCGGGGGCCGTTGCGGTGCCGTCTCTCGTCACCCGGCCGTTTTCGTTCGCCGAATGCCTGCATGTGCCGCCGATGCTGACGCGCTATGAGGAATTGAAATGACCAAGACCATCGCCGTCCTCTCCGCAATGGCGCGGCCCTTGATCGAGCCGCACCTGCCCGATTGGGTGGAAGCCTGCTGGTTCACGACCACCGAGGAGCTGTTCGATCTGGCACCCGAGGCGGAAATTGGCTGGTTCGATCTCTACAAAAAGAGCGACATGGCCGAAGCGATGCGGCGGGCAGTCAAGCTGAAATGGTTGAATTCGGTTTATGCCGGGGTCGATGGCATGCCGCTGGAACTGATGGCGCAGCGCGGCGTCTCTTTTACCAATGGCGTGGGGATCAACGCGATCACGATCGCCGAATATGTGGTTATGGGGATGCTGACGGTTGCCAAGGGCTACCGCGATGTCGTCCGCGCGCAGGATCGGCGCGAATGGCTGATGGATTCGCCCGGCAAGCGCGAGCTGTTCGGTTCCAAGGCGTTGCTGCTCGGCTATGGCGCGATCGGGCAATTGATCGACGTGCGGCTGGCGGCTTTCGGGGTGGAGGTGGTCAAGGTTCGCCGGTCACCTGGTCCCGCAACCTTGGGCCCGGACGAATGGCGCCCACGGCTGGGTGAGTTTGACTGGGTAATCATTGCGGTTCCCTCCACCCCCGAAACCGCCGGAATGATCGGTGCGGCTGAGCTCGCAGCGATGAATTCAGCAGCGGTGATCGTCAATATCGCCCGGGGCGAGGTGATCGATCAGGCGGCATTGGTCGCGGCGCTGGAGGCGAAACGGATCGCCGGGGCCTTCCTCGACGTCACCACACCAGAGCCGCTCCCCGCCGATGATCCGCTGTGGTCGCTGGATAATGCCCACGTCACCATGCACCTCTCAGGTCGCGCGCAGGACAAGATGTTCACGCGCTCGGTCGAGCGGTTCCTGATTAACCTGGACCGCTATCACCGCGGCGAGGCACTGGAACCGTTGGTCGATCTGGTGCTGGGCTATTGATCCTGCGCCATCCCAGATCAGATCCGGAACTTTCAGGAGTCTTCGAGCAGCAGCACTTCAACTTCCAAGTGCAGGCGCGGCTCGGGCAGCATTGAATGTTCAAGCGTGATCACTGCCGCATCGGCGACGAGCTGGCGCGGGATGGTGAATTCGTGATCGGGCAGGGCGTCGATAAAGGCTTCACCCGCGGCCACCGCCTCGCTGCCGGAAAAGGCCAGCGCGATGGTGTGGCGGCTGCCTGAAAAGGTGACGCTGGCCCAGGGTTGTTCGCTGTGGCGGATCAGCTCGGCGCGGCCTCCGGCAAGGGTCATCAGGGCAGAAAGCAGCTGCATCCATGGGCGCCGGCTCGCGCCTCGAGTGGTTGGTTCGATTCGATTGGCTTGTTCGATCCGATTCGATTGTTCGATCATTGCCTTGCCCGCTGTTGGATCAAATTGCATTGCTCGACTCCCGGTAAGTGTTCATGAAATGTTCTATCCTTTTCTCGGTATTTTCGCGGGGCACGCGGCCATTGCGCAAATCTTCGACGAAGCGCGGGTCATGCGCGGCAAGGCGGCCGAACTTGGTCCACGGCATTCCGGTCTGACGCAAAAAGCGTTCGATCCGGCTGATCAGCATGTGCATTCTCCCCTGGGCGAATCATCGTAGGAATAATCCTGTTGGTGAGTGGTGAAATCCTACTTGTCTAGGAAAAATCCTTCGCGTATGGCCGAATAATGGTTACTGCCAATCCCCGCGTGCGTTTGCTTGAACTCGTGAGCGAACACGGCGCCAGCCTGTCTGGCCTGTCCGAGTTGATCGGACGGAATCAGACTTATTTGCAACAATTTATCCGTAAGGGCAGTCCGCGAAAGCTGGAGGAGACGGACCGGCGGACGCTGGCCCGGTTCTTTGGCGTGGCCGAATCGGAGTTGGGCGCGCCGGAGGACTTTTCCTCCGTTGCGCCCGAGAAACGCAGTCGCAGCGAATGGGTTGATGTCCCGCGCCTCGCGCTGGGTGCTTCAGCCGGGCCGGGTGCGCTGGCGGGAGAGGAAGCTGCAATCGGGGCTTTTCGCTTCGGTGCGCGCTGGATGCGCGAGCAGGGCCTCGATCCGGCGATGCTTTCGTCGATCGTCGTCGCTGGCGATTCGATGGAGCCGACGCTGCGCGATGGAGACGAAATTCTCGTCGATCGCAGCCCGCGGGCTTGGCGCGACGGGATTCACGTGGTGCGCGCAGGTGACGCGCTGCTGGTCAAGCGGCTCGATACCGGGCGTCCCGGAACGCTGGCGCTGGTCAGCGATAATCCAGCCTACCGGGTGATTGAGCTTGCGCCTGAGGAGGTGCAGGTGATTGGCCGGGTGGTGTGGAAAAGCGGGCGGCTTTAGCCGAACCCGAACAGGATGGGGGCTATCGCATTCCAGAACCGGCTGCGCGCGATGAGTGGCTCGACTATGTGGAACGGGATCAAAGTCAGCGCGGCCCAAAGCGTGACAGGGTGAAACCGGCCAAGCTGGCGTTTGTCATGTATGGCCAAGGCGATCAGCAAGGCATCTGCCGCCAGATTGGGGCTCATGTCGGACCACGGAAATGAAATTGGGATGAGCAGCGTGATACGCGAGAACGCAGGACCGAACAGATTGAGAAGGGCGATGAACATCAAACGTCGGTGCCATTCGATTCGCCGGGTCGCTTCAAAGATTGCCCAACCGAATGCGGCGCAGAAAATCAGGATATCAACCAGGTTGTAGATTGAGTATTCGAAGGGTGTTGCAAGACCCTTGGCTTGGCGCTCGCCAGCGGAAGCAACTGCCTGCCACAGTCCAAGCGGCAGCATGGCACCCGCCAGTGCAACCCCAGCGATCCCCAATTCCCGGTGCAGCCGCACTTTTTTGGCGCGGATCAGGCGGGTCTGGACTACGAAAAGCGCGATCCATGCAAAGAACGCCAGCCCATGCAAATGGCGCAGCAGCGTGAATTGTTTGCTGCCAGTCGCAAGCGGAAGGAAATAGGTTAGTGGAAAACTCAGCACGATTAATGCGGCGATGATAACGGCGCTGAAGCTGTAGAAGTTGCTGCTGCTTACAGCTTGCCCTTTGTCGTCCACCTTCACCCCCAGATTTGGCCGACCCCTCGCGTTGAGGCTAGCAACAATGTTCAATGCTGCAATGTGAAAGTCTTGCATCCTCGGCAAGGCAAGGCCAAATCGCGACCATGACCCAACCAATCGAACCGCCGATGCGCGTCGCCATCATTCCAGTCACTCCGCTGCAGCAGAACTGCTCGCTGCTGTGGTGCACCAAGACCATGCGCGGGGCCCTGGTCGATCCGGGCGGCGATCTCGACAAGCTGAAGCTGGCGGTCGAGCGCGCCGGGGTTACGCTCGAGAAAATCCTGGTGACCCACGGCCACCTCGATCATTGCGGCGGCGCGGGGACTCTGGCCAAGGAGCTTGGTCTGCCGATCGAAGGCCCGCAGGAAGCGGACCGGTTTTGGATTGCCCAACTGGGCGAGGACGGGCGCAAATATGGCATCGCCAGCGAAGTGTTCGAGCCTGATCGCTGGCTGCATGACGGCGACAAGGTGACGGTGGGTGAGCTTGAGCTCGATGTGATTCATTGCCCGGGGCACACGCCGGGGCATGTCGTATTTTTCCATGCGCCATCGCGGTTTGCGATCGTCGGGGATGTGATTTTCCAGGGATCGATCGGGCGAACCGACTTCCCGATGGGAAATCACCAGGATCTGATCGATTCGATCACCAAGAAGTTGTGGCCGCTGGGCAATGATGTGACCTTCAATCCCGGCCACGGCCCAGTCAGCACCTTTGGACGGGAACGGCAGACCAATGCCTATGTCAGCGATTATATTCTGAGCTGAGGGCCCACCCCGACTGGAGAGGGCCCTCCGTCCGATTAGATCGTGCCGGTCGCGACCAGCACCGCCACAATCGCCAGGCCAAGCTGAGTAAGCATGGTGGTGAGCGTCCCGATCATCCGGCCTTTGGCCAGGTTGGTCCCGTCCATCCCCAGGCCATGCGCGACGCGGCCCAGCATATAGATCCCGGCGACATAGGGAAGCCATTGGCCGCCTTTTCCGGCCAGTTCCAGCGCCGCGACCAGCGCGAGCACCCAGGGGGTATTCTCGGCAAAATTGAGCTGCGCGCGCATCCGGCGCTCGAGCATATCGCTGCCCCCGTGGCCGATGCTGATGCTATCTTTGGTCCGAATCTGGCCGCAGCGGATGCTCAGCCAGATGTTGATGATCGCCGCGGCTGCGGCGGTAGTCAGAGTAGTCGTAAGCAGCATTATTCTCTCCCCTGCGGTATTCGATTGCCGAGCTAGCCCGAGGATGCTTGCAACGCACGTTAAATTCGCTATAGGCCCGCCTTCGCAGCCGCCGGCTCCGTGCCAAACAGCATGGGCCTCGCGCGGCCTTCATACAACGAACCGAATTTGCAGGAACAGGTGCCGCAATGGCTGTCCCAAAAAGAAAAACTTCCCCCTCACGTCGGGGCATGCGTCGCAGCCATGATGCGCTGTCGCCCGCAGCGTTCCATGAATGCTCCAATTGTGGTGAGCTGAAGCGTCCTCACAACCTGTGCGGGGCCTGTGGTCATTATAACGGGCGCGAGATTATCGTGGTCGGGCTCTAAACCCCTCGTAATCGGAAAATTCGCACATGAGCCTCCCGCGTATCGCAGTTGACGCGATGGGCGGCGATGAGGGCGTGCGCGTGATGATCGAAGGCGCAGCGCTCGCTCGCCGCCGTCATGATCGGTTCAAATTCCTGCTGGTCGGCGATGAAGTGCGGATCAAGGCCGCGCTGGAAAACCACCCCAATCTGCGTGAAGCTTCGGAAATCCTCCACGCTGACGACGTCGTCAGCGGCGAAGAAAAACCGACCCAGGCGCTGCGCCGGGCCAAGACAACATCGATGGGCCTTGCGATCAATGCAGTGAAAACAGGCGATGCGGGAGCCGCGGTTAGCGCAGGCAACACCGGCGCGCTGATGGCCATGGCCAAGGTGGCGTTGCGGACCATGCCGGGGATTGACCGGCCGGCGCTGGCCGCGCTGCTTCCAACGCTGGGCAAGAACGACCTAGTCATGCTCGATCTTGGGGCCAATACCGATTGCGATGCACGGAATCTGGTCCAGTTCGCGATCATGGGCGCGGCCTATTCCCGGATCGTTACCGGCCTTGATTCCCCGCGGGTGCGCTTGCTCAACATCGGTACGGAGGAGGGCAAGGGTACTGACGTGCTACGCGATGCTGCCAGCCAGCTCAAGGCGGCAAGCAAGCTGGCAATGACCTTCGACGGCTTTATCGAGGCTGACAAGCTTTCGCGCGGCGACGTCGACGTGATTGTGACCGATGGTTTTTCCGGCAATATCGCGCTGAAAGCAGTGGAAGGCGCGGCGCGCTTTGTCGCCGATTTGCTGCGCCGCAGCTTCGCCAGCTCGCTGCGCTCGAAGGTGGGTTTCCTGATTTCACGGCCCGCGACTGCGCTTTTGAAACACCATCTTGACCCGAACAACCACAATGGTGCAGTTTTTCTTGGGCTGAACGGCGTAGTGGTCAAAAGCCACGGCAGCGCCAATGCGCTGGGCGTTGCCAACGCTGTGGCAGTTACAGCACGCCTGCTGGAAGAGGATCTTACGACGCGGATTATGGCCGATCTTGCCACTATTGGTGAAGCAAGCCTGCGTCAGGCGCCCAAGGCCCCGGCGAAGTGACCCGGCGTTCGGTCCTGATCGGCACCGGCTCCGCGCTACCGAAGCGCAGCGTGAGCAACGCGGAACTCGCCAAGCAGGTCGATACCAGTGATGAGTGGATCGTTGAGCGAACCGGTATCCGTAACCGCTATATCGCAGGCGACGGTGAGACGACCGGCACCCTGGCCACCGCCGCCGCGCGAGCTGCATTGGACGCGGCAGGAGTAGAGGCCAGTAGCATCGGTTTGATAATCCTGGCCACGGCAACCCCCGACCAGACCTTCCCGGCCACAGCTACCCAAGTCCAGCATGAACTGGGTTGCAACGGCGGGATTGCCTTTGACGTCGCGGCGGTCTGTTCGGGTTTCCTATATGCCCTGGGCGTGGCCGATTCGATGTTGCGTACTGGAATGGCACAACGGGCGCTGGTGATCGGGTCCGAAACCTTCAGCCGAATTCTGGATTGGGAAGATCGCACGACCTGCGTCCTGTTCGGCGACGGCGCCGGTGCGGTGGTGCTTGAAGCGCGCGACGTTATCCCCCCGGATGGACCGGGGATCCTCGCCACCCGGCTTCATGCCGATGGCGCGCATGGATCGCTGCTTTTTGTCGATGGCGGCCCGTCGAGCACTGGCACTGTCGGAAAAGTCCGCATGAAGGGCCGCGAAGTTTTTCGCCATGCTGTCGTCAATCTGGCTGAAGTCTTGCAGGAAGTGCTTGAAGAAGTTGGGCTTTCCTCGGATGATCTTGATTGGGTCGTGCCGCATCAGGCCAATCAGCGGATCCTTGATGCCACTGCAAGAAAGTTGGGGTTGCCGCCCGGCAAGGTGATCGTCACGGTTGATCGCCACGCCAACACATCTGCTGCATCGGTGCCGCTCGCACTTGATACAGCGGTGCGTGACGGGCGGATCAAGCCCGGCGATCTGGTGATGCTGGAGGCGATGGGCGGCGGCTTTACATGGGGTGCCTGCTTGCTGCGGATGTGACATCGGACTGTATCGCCAAAGCTGCGGGCATTCCTTTGCAATCGCTTGATATTCGCGTATGTTCCGAGTCGTAGGTCGCGCTTACATTTGGGGATAAGGGCAGCATGCGCTCCATGAACACATTAACCCGTGCCGATCTAGCTGAAGCAATCAACCGCAAGTTGGGTCTCTCGCGTTCCGAATCGCTCAACATGGTAGAGGCGATCCTCGACCATCTGTGCGATGCCATGGCAGAGGGCGAAAACGTGAAGATATCAGGCTTCGGCACGTTCCTGCTGCGCGACAAGGCTCAGCGAGTTGGCCGTAATCCCAAGACCGGTGTCGAAGTGCCGATCACGCCGCGCCGCGTTCTGACCTTCCGCGCTAGCCAGATGCTCAAAGACCGGATTATCAAAGGGTGAGCGAAGTATTTGGCCAGTTTGATGATGGAAAAGCGCCCGATGCGCTCCGAACCATCGGTGAAGTGGCCAAAAAACTGGGCATTCGCCAGCATGTACTGCGTTACTGGGAAGAGCAGTTCCCGATGCTCAAGCCGCTGAAACGCAGCGGTGGGCGGCGCTATTACCGGACCGAGGATATTCGCCTGCTTGCCGAAATTGACAGGTTGGTGCACCGCGAAGGCTACACGCTGCGCGGCGCACGGCTTGCACTTGAAGGCAAGGGTACCCCGGCTCACGCACCGCTTGCGGCGGCTTCTGCTCCAGCTGGTGACAACTTCCGTTCGCAGCTGACGTCAATCCGAAATGGCCTCGCAGCAGCACTCGCTGCGGCCTGACCTTTACCCTTACCCCCTACCCAGCCGCCAACCAGCCGCCTATGACCCTGTCACAGGATCGGCCAATCGGGTAAGGCTCAAGCATGACTGACAATTACGATACAGAACTCGCGCTTTTTGTCGGCGGCAGCTGGCGGGTGGGCGAGGGGCGTGACCATCACGCGGTGGTCGATCCCTCGACCGGGGCGATGATCGCTGAAGTTCCGCTGGCCAGCGCGGCCGATCTTGATGAAGCCTTGGCTGCCTCCGAACGCGCCTTTTCGGTCTGGCGCGCGACCGATGCAGATGCTCGCAGTGCGATCCTGCGCCGCGCCGCCGGTCTGATGCGCGAGCGGGCTGAGGTCATTGCGTCACTGCTGACGCGCGAACAGGGCAAGCCGATTGCCGAAGCGCGCGGTGAGGTGGCGAGCAGCGCCCAGTTGTTTGAATGGTGCGCTGAAGAGGCCAAGCGCGTCTATGGCCGGGTACTGGTGCGCCCGACGGGTCAACGCAGCATCGTGATTAAACAGCCGGTCGGGCCGGTCGCGGCATTCAGCCCCTGGAATTTTCCGGTTTATTTGATGGCCAAGAAGCTCGCTCCGGCGCTGGCGGCAGGCTGTTCGGTGATTGCCAAGCCGCCGGAGGAGACCCCCGGCTGCACCAGCGCGCTGGTGCGCTGCCTGATCGATGCCGGATTGCCCGATGGGGTGGTCCAGCTGGTCTATGGCGTACCGGATGTTGTGAGTCGGCACTTGCTGGCCTCGCCGGTGATCCGCAAGGTGAGTTTCACGGGCTCGGTCCCGGTCGGCAAGCATTTGATGCGGCTGGCGGCCGATGGGCTCAAGCGCACAACGATGGAGCTGGGCGGTCACGCGCCGGTCCTGGTGTTTGACGATTGCGATCTGGACAAGACGCTCGACATGGTAGTGCCGCAGAAGTTTCGCAACGCCGGGCAGGTCTGCGTCTCGCCAACGAGGTTCTATATTCAGGAGGCGATCTACGATCGCTTCCTCGAAGGCTTTGCGGCACGAACCCGGCAGGTGACCATGGGCAATGGATTTGCGGCCGACACCAAAATGGGGCCGCTCGCCAATGCCCGCCGCCCCGGCGCGATCGAGGCCCTGGTCGACGATGCCCGCAAGGCCGGTGCGCGAGTGATGGCCGGCGGCGAGCGCGGCGCGGTAAACAACAGCGGCGACGGCTTCTTCTTCCAGCCAACGCTGCTCGCGGATGTCCCCGATAGCGCAGCGATTATGGCCAACGAACCATTTGGGCCGATCGCGGTTGCCGCGCCGTTTTCAACCCTCGACGATGCGATTGCAAAGGCCAACCGCCTGCCATATGGGCTCGCCGCTTTCGCCTTCACCGAGAACATGCGGCGCGCCAATTTACTCGGCGATGCGATCGAAGCGGGCATGGTCGGTATCAACACATTTGCGATCAGCGTTGCTGATGCGCCATTTGGCGGGGTCAAGGATTCTGGTTTTGGCAGCGAAGGCGGCATCGAGGGTTTTGAGAGCTATCTGGTAACCAAGGCGATCCATCAGGCGTAACGTTGCCCCGGTTCAAGTCCGGGAGGACGTATCAAACGACTTCCGGCCCCAGCGCGGGATCGAGGTCGCGGGGGCGGATGAGATGAACCAGCTTTCCGCAGCGATCCTTGAGCTCACTCCAGTGTTCGATATCAAGCTCGAGCACGGCGAAGGACGCGGTGGGAAATTTTAACTCCACGACATCGCGCAGCGGACTGGTGGCATCGTTGGGGACGAGATCGAAGATCACATCCTCGAGCCCTGGATTATGGCCGACCATCAAAACCGAAACCGGATCGTCCTTCTGCTCACGCAGCAGATCAAGCAGGGTAGCAGAACTGGCGAGATAGATCCGCCGGTCCCAATTGACCGCAATCGGGCGGCCCGCAGCCTTAGCCGCCAGCTCGATCGTTTCGGCAACGCGCACGGCGGGGGAAGCAATCACCTTGTCCCACTTGACGTCGTGATCGAAGATATGCCGCCCAACCAGCCCTGCGCCCTTTTCACCGCGCGGGTTGAGCGGGCGATCGAAATCACGCGCGCGCGGGTCATGCCAATCCGACTTGGCGTGGCGAAATAGACCCAGGGTTTTCAAGCAGGATCCTCAACTTTGGCAGGCGTCCTTGAAACACCGGCAGCGACGCGTTGTAAAGCTTCGTCCAGCGTGACGCGGTGGATCGGCGTCTCTGGCGGAAACGCTGTGAGCAAGCGGCTGGGGAAAGCGGCGGAAAGAACCACGAAATGGCCGTGGTCGTCTGCACTGCGGATCAGCCGGCCGAAAGCCTGGGCAAGTCGGGCGCGGATTATCCGGTCGTCATAGGCGTTGCCGGAGCCTTGCCCGCCATTGGCCGCCAGTCTCCGGGCGCGGTGGAGGATCGACGGTTTGGGCCAGGGAACCTGCTCCATCACCACCAGTCGCAACGAATGGCCGGGTACGTCTACCCCATCACGCAGCGCATCGGTGCCGAGTAGCGAGGCGCGCGGATCATCGCGGAAGATATCGACCAATGTGCCGGTGTCGATCGGATCGACATGCTGGGCGTAGAGCGGAAGTCCGGTCCGGGCCAGCCGATCCGCGATCCGGCCATAGACCGCGCGCAAGCGCTTGATGGCGGTAAACAGCCCCAGAGCCCCGCCGCCCGCCGCCTCGATCAGCCGTGCATAGGCGCCGGCGAGACCGGATATATCGCCCTTGGCGACATCGGTTACGATCAGAACTTCGGCCTGCGCACCATAATCGAACGGGCTGTCAAAGGCGGACAATCGCGGTGCAATGCCGAGATGACCGGCACCGCTTCTGGCAACCGCAGCGTCCCAGTCGGTCCCGCCCGGCGTCCGTTCGCTCAGCGTGGCACTGGTCAGCATCACCCCATGCGCGCCTTCCAGCACCGTGCGTGCAAACGGCTTCATTGGGTCGAGCCAGCGCCGGTGGATGCCAACATCAAACTCGCGCGCGTCGGACCGCTCAACGCTGAGCCAATCGACGAATTCCGGATCGGCTGGCCCGCCCATCCGGTCAAGCAGCGCTTCCCAGGCGCTCAGCAAATCGATCCGCCAAGCAAGCGAATGACGCGCCCCTTCGATCCGGGCACGGCCGGGGCCGTCGAGCCAGTCGGGCCCATCCTCGATCAACGCCTCAAGCCTTCCGCCGAGGCGGATCAGCGGTCCGCGTAGCGCGGCCAGGGCGGACTGGGCTTGTCCGGCGAGTTCAACAAAGGGACCATCGAACTGGGCTGCTTCGGTTTCCAGGCCATAGCCCGCTTCCTGCCCGCCGCTTTCATCGCGGGCATAGACTGTCGCACGGACCGCCCCGAACAACGCTTCTAACGGGCCGAACGGCGCGCCTTCGAGCAGCCGTTGCAGCCATCCGTCGCTCGGCAGCGCCTCGGCGGCATGGCGCGCTGCAGCGATCGCCTTGCCGCCGGCTTCGTCATAGCTTGCAACATCAGCCAGCCGCGCCGCGAGGCCGCGGCGTCGACCCTTTGAGCCGCGTTCCGGCCCCACCACCCAGCGGCGAAGTTCGATGGTTTCAGCGCCCGTCAGCGCCGCAGCAAAGGTCGCGTCCGCGGCCTCGAACACATGATGGCCTTCGTCGAAGATGATCCGGGTTGGGCGCTGCGCCGCATCGCGTCCGCGCGCGGCATTGACCATGACGAGGGCATGGTTGGCGATGACCAGATCGGCCTGGGCACTGTCGCGCGCGGCGCGTTCGATGAAGCATTTCCGGTAATGCGGGCAACCGGCATAGACACATTCGCCGCGCCGAGCGGTCAGCGCTGCGACCCCGCGCTGGCGGAAAAGGGTGCCTAACCAGCCTGGCAAGTCACCTCCGATCATGTCGCCATCCTGACTATAGGCGGCCCAGCGCGCTATCAGCTGGGCAAGGATCGCAGCGCGGCCAGTGAACCCGCCTTGGAGGGCATCCTCCAGATTGAGCAGGCACAGATAATTCTCGCGGCCCTTGCGCACCACCACTGGCTGCGAACCATCCGCGCGAACGCTTTCCCAGGCCCGGCGGCTTTCGCGGCGCAGTTGGCGTTGCAGCGCCTTGGTGAAGGTTGAAACCCAGACGGTCCCGCCCGATTTTTGTGCCCAGAGTGATGCCGGGGCAAGATATCCCAGCGTTTTGCCGATGCCCGTTCCGGCCTGCGCCAACAGCACATGAGGCAGGGCTTCGCGTCTGCGCGGACCAAAAACATGAGCAGATTCAGTGGCATAGGCGCGCTGACCGGGGCGGGTTTCGGCATCGCTTCCGGTAAGCGCGGCAAGCCGTGCGGCGACCGCTTCACTGTCCAATTCAACCTGTGCCGGCTGCGGCCGCTCGGGCGTTTCATCCCATTCGGGCAGGCGGGCGAACAGCCAGCGCTCGGCCCGTTCAGGCTGGCGGATCCGCGGCGCAAGCAGCGCAGCCCACGGCCAGCGCAGCTTTGTGAGCGATTGCAGAGCGCTCCATGCCCCCTCGCGCTCGGGCCATGCATCGGCACTGCAAGCCGATAGCAACGCTTCTGCCGCCTCTTGCAACAGCGCGGGCACAGCGTCGTCACCCTCCGGCTCGGCCAGCCCCAGCGCATGGGCCAATCCCTTCGGCGTCGGCACCATAAAGCGAGCGGGGTGGATGAAAGCGAAAAGTTCCAAAAGATCGAGCCCGGACAAATCGGGATAGCCCAGTCGGCTCGCTACCAGCGGCGCGTTGAGCATCAGCAGCGGGGTATCGGCCGCCGCCATGATCGCCTCACCCTTGCCGAGCCCTCTTGTGACGCCCCGGCCATCACGGAGCCAACAGCCGCCGTGGCTGGCGTGGAGCGCGGGGAGGGGGAGCGGTTCGAGCGGCATCCGCGACTTCTGGCGTGAGTGGAACGAAAAGTAAACAGAAGGGCAAAGTCATTGGTTTTTTGAGATGTTTAATAGTCGGCATTGATTGAGTTTCGGCAAACTGCGTTTTCTCGGTTGTTATGAAGCGAAAATAGTTACAATCTTGCTCCGGGTCGCGAGTCGTTGGATAATAAGAAAAAACAAACGGCCGCGTTGGGACTATTAACGAGACTATCAATTATCGTTAAAAATCAGTGACCGCCGGGTGTTTCAATCTTGAAGCAAAGGGGTATGTCATGAAAGCAATTCAATTGATCGCCGCTCTGTGCTTGCTCGCGGGCACAGCGGGCACAGCGCAGGCGCAAAACTTCACCTTCGAAGCAACGGCCAATCCGGCGACTACCGTCGGCGGACCCGACATGGCGGGCAATATGGCGGTCGGCGCGACCTGGACCGGGAAAAGCACGGTTACCTGGGCAGACGGCAAGAAGTCAGTCGACAGTTACACCTGCGTCAGCACCACGCAGCCGGTCACTGCCAAGATCTTCGATATGCACACTATTTGCGACGGCACGGGGCCAAATGGGGTCTACAGCTCAACCTGGGGCTGCAATTGGACCTCGAAAGACAAGGCTTCAATGGGCTGTGTCGGCGGGCTGATGGGACGGACCGGGATCTATGCCGGACGAGGCGGAACCATTACCTTCATGGGCCGCAGCGGCACCGGCGCCGGGACCGGTACCTGGGGACCAGCTGCACCCGCGAACTGAAGTGACGGCGAGGGTCCGGGTACACAAAACCTGGACCCTTTGCCCCTATTGATCGCGGGACGGATAGCGCTACGTTGCCGTGCAAAGGGGCACGCATGGCGATCACCGAAGCGCAGGATTTTCTCGACGAAACTCGCAGCCTGCACGGCCTGATTGCCGGGCTCGACGATGCCGCGTTGCTGCGCCCGACCCTGTTCAAGCAATGGCCGATCGAGCGGATCATCGGCCACCTCCATTTCTGGAACCGCGCTGCGCTGCTATCTGTCAGCGACGAGGACGGTTTTGTTACCTTTATGGGGGATGTTCGAAGCCGGATCGCAGCGGGCGGAATGGCGACGCTTGAGGCTGAGTGGCTGGCGGGCCTTGGCGGGCAGGCGTTGGTCGCGGCCTGGTTGAACTTTGCCGAAGAGCTTTCCGCAGCTGTCGCGCCTTGCGCGGCATCGGACCGGGTCAAATGGGTCGGCCCTGATATGAGCGTACGCTCATCGATCACCGCGCGCCTGATGGAGACCTGGGCGCATGGTCAAGCGGCGTTCGATGCGCTGGGAATTGTCCGAATAAATCGTGACAGCATCCGCGGGATCGCCGTCCTAGGCGTCAATACCTACGGCTGGACCTATGCGGTGAGGGGACTGCCCGTGCCCGATCCAAAGCCATTTGTTGAACTCACCGCGCCATCGGGTGCCATCTGGCGCTTTGGCGAGGAACAGGCAAACGATCGGATCGAAGGTCTGGCCGAGGAGTTTTGCCAGGTTGTCTCCCAAACCCGCAACATCGCCGATACGAAGCTGCGCCTCACCGGCGCCAATGCCGCAGACTGGATGGCCCGCGCGCAGTGCTTTGCCGGTCTGCCCGAAACGCCGCCTGCGCCAGGCGCGCGCGCAACCCGGAAGCTCTAACGCAAGGCGCCCGCAGCTTGGTCCAAAGCTGCGGGCGCACGGTGCTCATGCCCCTAGGGAAGGGGAATGGGCTCAGGGCATCAGCACCGTATCAACGACATGGATTACCCCGTTTGATTGCATGACATTGGCGATAGTCACCATCGACCGGCCGCCCTTGGCGTCGGTCAGCGTCAAACGCTTCCCGCGCATTGTCGCGGTCAGGCGCTCGCCCTGCACGGTGGTCAACATCGCGCGACCCTTGCCACGGCGGATCGCGGTGGCGATATCGCGGCTGGTCATCCGACCGGCAATGACGTGGTAGGTCAGGATGCTTGTCAGCGTGCCCTTGTTCTCAGGCTTTACCAAGGTACCGACCGTTCCGGCGGGGAGCTTGGCAAATGCTGCGTTGGTCGGAGCGAATACTGTGAACGGCCCCGGCGATGCAAGGGTTTCAACCAGGCCTGCGGCCTTTACGGCAGCAACCAGCGTGGTGTGATCTTTCGAATTGATCGCATTTTCAACGATGTTCTTCTGTTGATACATCGCCGCACCGCCGACCATCGGATTGGCGGTTGCTGCAGTGGACAATGGGCTCAAAGCAAGAGCGGTAATAACGGCTAGGGGGAAGATGCGACGCATTGGAAATCTCCGTGATTAGCTTGCAGCCGGTCATTCCCGGCTTGCGGCGGAGATACGCAGCCGGTGTGGCTGCGGATGCATCAAGTGGCGATTATTTTTCCGCTGGCGATAATCGGCCCGGTCGCCTGACCAGTGGGGGATCCGCCACGCGGTTCGCGGGTGATC
>JBKJTN010000206.1:0-49862 GCA_046590275.1 Novosphingobium sp. | reverse complement strand
CAAGGTCAGACCCGGCGCCCGGTTCAGAATAGCCCTGACACCACCAGTCATCGCCCGAAAGGATGCGGGGCAGGAACTTGGCCTTCTGTTCGGGCGTGCCGAAGGTGTAGATCACCGGGCCGACCATCGAGAGGCCGAACGGCATAAGGCGGATGCAGTCCGCCCGCGAGGTTTCTTCCGACCAGATGAAGCGCTGCGTCGCGGTCCAGCCGGTGCCGCCATATTCGACCGGCCAGGCCGGAGCGACCCAGCCCTTGCGGTGAAGAACGCGGTGCCACGAAAGAAAATCCTCTTTGGACAGCTCATCACCCTCGTCCTGTTTGCCCCTCAGTTCCGTAGGGTAATTTTCGGCGATGAAGCTGCGGACTTCGGCGCGGAAGGCCAGTTCGTCGGGACTGAATTCGAGATCCACAGATTTTCTCCGGAATGCGAAGGGATGGACATCGGCACCGGCATAGGTACCAAATAGCAACGCTTAGCCGACTGTGGATGAGGGTTTGCCCCGCGACAAGGTGGAATCGATGAAAATGCGCGAGAACAGAGGGTCGGTGGCAGTCATCGGTGCGGGTGATCACATCGGCGCAGCGATAGTCCGCAAGTTCGCGGCCGCAGGGTTTGCGGTCCATGCTGGGCGCCGGAATGGTGACAAGCTGGCACCACTGCTGGGCGGCGCTGTCACTGGGCGATCGCTCGATGCGCGGACCAGCGAGGATGTCGCGGCCTTTCTGAGCGAAGCCGAATCGATCGCACCGCTCGCGCTGGTGATTTTCAATGTCGGCGCCAATGTGCACTTCCCGCTGACCGAAACCACCGACCGGGTATTCCGCAAGGTCTGGGAAATGGCCTGCTTCGCCGGCTTTGCGACCATGCGTGAGGCAGCGCGGATCATGCTGCCGCGCGGTGAGGGCAAAATTTTCGTCACCGGGGCAAGCGCGGGCTTGCGCGGCAATCCGGGCTATGCCGCCTTTTCAGCAGCCAAATCCGGTCTCCGCGCGACAGCCCAATCGGCGGCGCGCGAGTTGTGGCCGCAAGGGATTCATGTGGCGCATCTGGTGATCGACGCCGGGGTGGACACCGAATGGGTTCGCACTCGCATTGCGGAAAGGGAAGGCGCAGCAGCGCTGGCCAGCCTTGATCCCGATCGGCTGATGCCGCCCGCCGCCGTTGCCGATGCCTATTGGGCGCTGTTCAATCAGCCGCGCAGCGCCTGGACGTTCGAGCAGGAAATCCGCCCCTTCGGAGAGAAATGGTAATGGCCCAGACGGCTGAATTCCTGTTCGATTTTGGCAGCCCCAACGCCTATCTTGTGCACCGCGCGATCCCACAGGTCGAAGCGCGCGGAGCGGTGAAGTTCAGCTACGTGCCGGTACTTCTTGGCGGGATTTTCAAGGCGATCGGCAATCAATCGCCGATGATGGCCTATGGTCATATCACGGCAAAACGCGATTATGACCGGCTGGAGATGCAGCGATTCATCGCGAGATATGGGGTAGATGGGTTCCAGATGAACCCGCATTTCCCGGTCAACACCCTGCTGATGATGCGCGGCGCGGTGGCGGCCGAGCGGCTGGGGGCGGCGCAGGCTTATAATGAGGCAATGTTCGCTGGAATGTGGGAGCAGGGGTTGAAGCTTGATCTGCCCGATGTCTGGCACCGCGCGCTCACCGAAGCGGGGCTGCCGGCTGACAAGCTGGCCGAGGGCGCGGGCGATGATTCGATCAAGCAGCAACTGGTCGGCAACACGGCCAGCGCGGTCGAGCGCGGGGCTTTTGGTTCTCCGACATTTTTCCTCGGGCGGGAAATGTGGTTCGGCAAGGAACGGCTGCGCGATGTCGAACAAGCGGCGCTGGAGGGAACCCGGATTTGACAGATACGCTGCGCCTCTTTGCCTTCAACTGCGGCTGGTTCCAGTGCCGCCCGGGCTATTTCGTCGAGGGCGACGAGGGCGACTATCTGCGCGGGCCGGTGCCGTCCTATCTGATCGACCATCCCAAGGGACGAGCGTTGTTCGATACCGGGATGGGAGTACGTTATCGCCGTGATCTGGAAACCGCGCTGCCTGCAAACAAGTTCGGGCTGCAATGGTTCGAGGGGATGGATATCGCGACGCGGCTGAAAGCGATGGAGATCGATCCGGGCAGCATCGACTATGTGATCAATTCACACCTCCACATCGATCATTGCGGCGGCAATGCGCATCTGCCCAATGCCACGGTGATCATCCAGCGCCGCGAGCTTGAGGTCGCGCGCCGCAATCTTGAGCCCGGCACTTATGAGGCGGTGGATTTTGACACTGGCCAGCCGGTCCGGGCGATTGACGGAGAGCTCGATCTGTTTGGCGACGGCACGGTGCGGGTGGTGCCGACCTTTGGCCACACCCCGGGCCACCAGAGCGTGATCGTCAAACTGCCCAAGGGCGAGGTGCTGCTGGCGGGAGACTGCTGCTATACCGAGCGCAATCTGGATGTGATGGTGCTGCCGCGCGCCACGGTCGATGTGGCACAAGGCCTGCTGACTTTTGAGCGGCTCGCGAAGGCTCGCGCCGCAGGAACGCGGATCCTGTACGGCCATGACGGCAAGCAATGGGCAACGATCCGTGAGAATGCAGAGTTTGAATAGGATGCAGTGTTACAGAAACAGTATCGCTTGTGGTCCCCAAGGAAATTGTATGGTCGCCATCAAACCAGCCACGCGATAGGAGAGGCTTAACAGCTGCGATAGTAATCGATGACCATGACCATGAACCTGACCCATCTACAGCGGCTGGAAGCCGAAGCGATCCACATAATGCGCGAGGTTGTGGCCGAAGCAGAGCGTCCGGTGATGCTCTATTCGGTTGGCAAGGACAGCGCAGTGATGCTCCATTTGGCGAGGCTGGCGTTCTATCCTGCGCCGCCGCCGTTCCCGTTGCTGCATGTTGATACCACCTGGAAGTTCCAGGAAATGTACGCCATGCGCAGCCAGATGGCGGAGGAGTCTGGCATGGAGTTGCTGGTCCACCAGAACCCCGAATGCATTGAACGCGGCATCAACCCGTTCGATCACGGCGCACTCCACACAGATATGTGGAAGACCCAGGGGCTCAAGCAAGCGCTCGATAAATGGGGTTTTGACGTCGCCTTCGGCGGCGCTCGGCGCGACGAAGAGAAGGCCCGCGCCAAGGAGCGGATCTTCTCCTTCCGCACAGCCAGCCACGGCTGGGATCCCAAAAACCAGCGGCCCGAGCTGTGGAACCTTTACAACGCACGCAAGAACAAGGGTGAGAGTATCCGGGTTTTCCCGATCTCCAACTGGACCGAACTCGATGTGTGGCAATATATCCACCTCAACGATATCCCGATCGTGCCGCTGTACTTTGCCGCCAAGCGCCCGACTGTGGAGCGCGACGGGATGCTGCTGATGGTCGACGATGATCGTTTCCCGTTGCGCCCCGGCGAAGTTCCGGTCGAGCGTTCGGTAAGGTTTCGCACGCTGGGTTGTTACCCGCTGACGGGCGCGGTCGAGAGCGAGGCCGCGACTCTCCCTCAAGTTATCCAGGAGATGTTGCTCACCACTACCTCCGAACGCCAGGGCCGGGCGATCGACAAGGATGCAGGCGGCGCGGGCATGGAAAAAAAGAAGCAGGAGGGGTATTTCTGATGACCGATACCCCGGATCAATCCGCTTATCAGACCGACACCCTGATCGCCGAGGATATCGACGCCTACCTTGATGTCCACCAGCACAAAACGATGCTGCGCTTCATCACCTGCGGCAGTGTCGATGATGGCAAGTCGACTCTGATCGGGCGGCTGCTGTATGACAGCAAGATGATCTTCGAGGATCAGCTTGCTGCGCTGGAAGCGGACAGCAAGCGGGTCGGCACGCAAGGGCAGGAGATCGATTTTGCGCTGCTGGTCGATGGACTTGCGGCAGAGCGCGAACAAGGCATCACGATCGACGTTGCCTACCGCTACTTCGCTACCGACAAACGCAAATTCATTGTCGCGGATTGCCCGGGTCATGAACAATACACCCGCAATATGGTCACCGGAGCCTCGACCGCTGATCTTGCCGTAATCCTGATCGATGCGCGCAAGGGCGTACTCACCCAGACCCGGCGGCACAGCTTTCTGGCGCATCTCCTGGGCATTCGCCACATCGTGCTGGCGGTAAACAAGCTCGATCTGGTCGATTACAGCCAGCCCCGGTTTGACGAGATCGTGACGGATTATCGCCACTTCGCCGTCTCGATCGGCATAGACCAGTTCACGGCGATCCCGATTTCGGGCTTCAAGGGTGACAATATCACCGGCCAGAGCGCCAATACGCCGTGGTATCACGGCGCCAGTTTGATCGAACATCTTGAGAGCGTCGAACTGAACAACACCGCCGATCAGTCGCGGCCGCTGCGGATGCCGGTGCAATGGGTCAACCGCCCCAACCTCGATTTCCGGGGTTTTGCCGGGCTGATCGCCAGCGGCACAGTCAAACCGGGCGATGCGGTGCGGGTGCTGCCTTCGGGCAAAACCAGCACGGTGGCGCGGATTGTAATGCAAGATGGCGATCTGGCCGAAGCCGTTGCAGGTCAATCGGTCACGCTGACGCTGGCCGACGAGATCGACTGCTCACGCGGCGATGTGATCGCCGCTGCCGATGCTCCGCCGCAAGTTGCTGACCAGTTCGAGGCGATTCTGGTGTGGATGGCCGACGAGGCTCTGATCCCGGGGCGCGGTTACTGGCTAAAGCTCGGTACGCAGCTCGTTTCCGCCACCGTTCATGCGCCTAAATACACCGTCAACGTCAACACGATGGAACACGTCGCGGCCAAGACGCTCGAGCTGAATGCGATTGGCGTGGCAGAACTGGCCACCGACAAGCCGATCACTTTTGAACCCTATGCCGACAGCCGGACATTGGGCGGCTTCATCCTGATCGACAAGATCACCAACGCGACCGTTGCCGCAGGAATGCTCAATTTCAGCCTGCGCCGCGCGCAGAACGTTCATTGGCAGGCGCTCGACATCAGCCGCGAGGCCCACGCGGGCCTCAAGAACCAGAAGCCCGCCGTGCTGTGGTTCACCGGGCTTTCGGGTTCGGGCAAATCGACCATTGCCAATCTGGTCGAGAAAAAGCTCCACCGCATGAACCGGCACACCTTCTTGCTGGATGGCGATAATGTCCGCCACGGCCTCAACAAGGATTTGGGCTTTACCGAAACCGATCGGATCGAGAATATCCGCCGGGTGGGCGAAGTAGCCAGGCTGATGGCGGACGCCGGGCTGATCGTGATTACCGCCTTCATCAGCCCGTTCCGCGCCGAACGCGAAATGGTCCGCGCGATGTTGCCCGAGGGAGAGTTCGTCGAAGTGTTCATCGATACGCCGCTCGCCGAGGCCGAGAAACGCGATGTGAAGGGGCTCTACAAAAAGGCGCGTGCCGGCCAGCTCAAGAACTTCACCGGGATCGACAGCCCTTATGAAGCGCCGGTCTCGCCCGAAGTGCGGATCGATACGGCCAATATGAGCCCAGAACAGGCAGCGAATCTGATCGTCGATGCACTGTTGGGGGGCAGCTAGCCGTGTTGCTGTTCAGGGGGCATGAATCCCACTCGCGATCGTTGGTCAAAGCGGCCAGCTGGCGCCTGCTGGGCAGCATCGATACCTTTCTGCTGAGCTGGTTTTTTACCGGGAACCCCAAGGCAGCCGGCGCGATAGCGCTAACCGAAGTGGTGACTAAGGTTCTGCTGTATTATTTCCACGAACGCATCTGGAGTTCGATTCATTGGGGCGCCAAGCGCACAGAAGTGAACCAGGCGATTTCGCCGATGGATGCCCCATGACCGATGCCGACCTTGCCGCGCATCTGGCCGATGTTGCCGGGCAGATTCTCCTGACCGTTCGCGGCGCGGGCGTCATCTGTGGCAAAGCACTTGGCGATGCCGGCGATGCGACTGCCAATCAGTTTCTGGTGGCGGCGCTGCGTGACCGGCGCCCGGATGACGGGGTGCTCTCTGAAGAAAGCAAGGACACGCCCGAGCGGCTGACCAAATCGCGCGTCTGGATCATCGACCCGGTCGATGGAACCCGCGAATATGGCGAAGAGCGAACCGACTGGGCGGTGCATGTGGCGCTTAGCGTGGACGGCGTAGCCAGCGTTGGCGCCGTTGCGCTCCCCGGCCTTGGGCTGGTGCTGCGCACTGACCAGCCCCGGCAAGTGCCGCCTGCCCCGGCCCGCATGCGCATGGTTGTCAGCCGCACCCGCCCTGCCAAGGAGGCAGTTGCGCTGGCCGGAAAGCTGGATGCTGAACTCATCCCGATGGGCAGCGCCGGGGCCAAGGCCATGGCGGTGGTGCTTGGGCAGGCAGACATTTATCTCCATTCAGGCGGACAATATGAATGGGACAGCTGCGCGCCGGTTGCGGTTGCCCGGGCGCATGGCCTTCATTGCTCCCGGATCGATGGCAGTCCGCTGATCTACAATCAGGCAGACACCTATATGCCCGACCTGCTGATCTGCCGCACCGAACATGCCGCGCAGGTCCTGGCCATGGTCCGCAAGCTCTAGGGTTTTGCCGCTTCTCCCGGCACTTTGACCCGGGTCATGGCGAGCGCGGCCAGCACCAGCGTCCCGGCCGCAAAAGCCATAGTCCAGATTGGTTGATTGGGGAAAAAGGCCTTCATAATCGAGCCCATTACCGTCGCGACCAAAAGCTGCGGCATCACCACGAAGACATTGAACAGGCCCATGTAGATGCCAAGCTTGGCTTGCGGCAGGCTGGAGGCGAGGATCGCATAGGGCATGGCCAGGATCGAGGCCCAGGCGATGCCGACGCCGATTTCGCTCAGGATCAGGAATTGCGGGTCTTTGATCACGAAGAAGCTGGCATAGCCCGCTGCTCCGGCCAGCAGGCAGATGCTGTGGGTTTTTGCTTTGCCGATCCGGGCTGACAGGAGCGGCAGAAGGGTCAACGCAGCAAGCGCGGCAACGCCGTTGTATATGGCAAACAACACGCCCACCCAGTTGCCGCCATCCTGATAGGCCGCACTGGCTGGATCGGCAGATCCGAAGAAGTTCTGGGCGACGACCGGAGTGGTGTTGATCCACATGATAAACAGCGCCGACCAGCTGAAGAATTGCACCAGCGCGAGCCGCTTCATGATGTCTGGCATGCCCGAAAAGTCGCCGACGATGCTGGCTAGCATGCTGGTTTCGCGGCCCGCGCGGGCCAGCTGGATTGCGGCGATGCTGGCAAGGCCATAGGCGCCAAGCAGGGCGGCGAGGAGGTAGACCTCCTTCTCCAGGTCCAAGCTGCTTACGCCAAGGGCCACGCCAACGCCCGCACCGATCCAGCCAAGGCTGCTGGCCAGGCCATGTGAGGCCAGCGCGCGAACCGGTTCAGCTTCGGCTCCGCCGTGGTCAAAGGCGCGCATTTCCTGCGGTGAATATTCGCGGGTGGTGAAAACCGTCCACAGCACCGAAACAAACAGCGCGATGCCGCCTGCCCAGAAGCTGAACCGTACCGTATCGGGAATGCCGCCGTTGTCCGCAACATTCGACACGCCGAAATGATCAAGCAGGAAAGGGAAGATCGAGCCGACCACAGCGCCCATTCCGATGAAGGCGGTCTGTACGGCGTAGCCCGCGGTATGCTGGTCCTTGCGCAACATATCGCCCACGAATGCGCGGAACGGTTCCATCGAGATGTTCAGGCTGGCATCAAGCATCCACAGCAGCAGCGCAGCCATCAGCAATCCAGAGCTTTCAGGCATCAGCAGCAAAGACACGGCAGCCAGGATTGCTCCGGCGAGAAAATAGGGCCGCCTCCGCCCCAACCGGCCCAGCCACGTCCGATCAGACAGATGCCCGACGATCGGCTGGACCAGCAGCCCGGTCAACGGTGCGGCGATCCACAATGCGGGCAAATCATCGATGCTGGATCCCAGCGACTGGAATACCCGGCTCATATTGGCGTTCTGCAGCGCGAAGCCGATCTGGATGCCGAAAAAGCCGAAGCTGATGTTCCATAGCCCGGCGAACCCTTGACGCGGCTTTTCCATGATCTGTCCTCTCAACCGATGCGCTGGCAGGCTTTTGCTGCTCTACGCTCGCCGCAGCGCTCGCACGTTCAGCGACCTGCGACAACACGCATACGAATACGTTATCGCATTGGGTCAGCCGGCACTGCTCCGCCGCACTATCAGCCGCGCCGGCAAGCTGCGTGGCGGCATGGGGCGATCCTCGATCTCGCCCAACAGCGTCTCGACCAGCAATTCCCCGGCTGCCCTGAGGTCCTGCATAATCGTGCTGAGTGGCGGATTGGTTAGGCTGGCGGCGGGAATATCGTCAAACCCGATGATCGCGACATCGCCCGGGATCGCCTTGCCAGCCTCGGCCAGCGCCCGCATCGCACCCATCGCGATCAGGTCGCTGGCGGCAAAAATCGCATCAAAATCGGCCCCGCGTGCCAGCAAGGTCTGCGCGGCAGCATAGCCGGAAGCCTCGGTGCTGATGGCATCGACCTGCAATCTGCGGTTCGCCATGATTCCGCAGTCGGCCAGGCCAGCGCAAAGCCCCCGGTAGCGGTCGGCGAATTCGGGATAATGCTCATCGGCAAACCCGAGATAGGCGATCCGGCGGCGGCCAATGGCGGTCAGGTGCTCGCTCGCCAGCCGCCCCGCCGCGACATTGTCCGAGCCGACGGTGGGGCCGATGTTGTCTTCGCTGACCGAACCCCAGCGCACGAAATGGGTGCCGTGATCGACCAGTTTGGTCAGGCGCTGCTTGTAGAGCGTGTAATCGCCGTAGCCGAGCAGGATCAGCCCATCGGCGCGGTGGCTGTCCTGATAGCGGACGTGCCAATCATCCTCCATCCGCTGGAACGAGATCAGCAGGTCCAGCCCGCGGTTGGCGCAATGCCGGGTGATCGCACCAAGCATGGCGAGGAAGAACGGGTTGATCATCGATTCGTCTGGCGTCGGGTCCTCGAAGAACAACAACGCGATCGTGTTTGAGCGCTGCGAGCGTAGCGAAGAGGCGTTCTTGTCGACCGAATAATTGAGTTCCCGGGCGATCTCCTGGATCCGCTGGCGGGTGGCTTGGCTCACCGATTTGGAACCGCGCAACGCCCGGCTGACAGTCGGCTGAGAGACACCAGCCAGATAGGCGATGTCGAAGCTGGTTGGCTTGGTTGAGGGTTTGCGACCCATGTTTTCTCCCAAGCGCAGCTCGCGATCGGCTGCGTCCTGCCATTGTGTAGAACGCTCCCGGATCGTCCGCAATGCGCTCGCAAAACCAGCGGAAAACTGTGATCGAAGGGCAACAGGCGAGGGTCTGCATAAAATGCGTATACGTATGCCCTCTAGCTGCAAGCCCCGCGCAGCGCGTATTGCGAATCTGCACGGAAGGCCTCCGAACCAGGTGGCCAAGAGAATTCCGGTGAGGATTAGGGAGAGTACATCGTGGCACTTCGCATTAATATTGCTGGAGGCTTTGGGGCTTCGGCTATCGCCATCGCCATTTCCACCAGCGCCATTTCGAGCGCCGCTTTTGCGCAGGAAGCTGCTGCAGAGGCGACCGAAGACAACGCAATTGTCGTCACCGGCTTTCGTGCCAGTCTTGAAAGTGCGGTCAACGAGAAGAAGAAATCCGACCAAATCGTCGAATCGGTTTCAGCTGAAGATATCGGCAAGCTGCCCGACGCCTCGATTGGCGAATCGATTGCGCGCTTGCCGGGCCTCACCTCGCAGCGGATTTCTGGCCGGGCCGGCTATATCTCAATCCGTGGCTTCGGACCTGATTTTTCCAGCACATTGCTGAATGGCCGCCAACAGACCTCGACCAATGACAACCGCGGTATCGAATTCGATCAGTACCCGTCGGAAATCGTCAGCGGGGTGAATGTCTACAAATCGCCTTCCGCCAGCCTGGTTGGTCAGGGGTTGGTCGGCACGATCGATATCCGCACGGTTCGTCCGCTTGAATCGGGCAAGCAGGTTCTCGCCGTCGGGGCCCGTGGCAGCTACGCCGATCTCGGTAAGCTGAACAGCGGATCGAAGGACAAAGGCTACCGTCTGTTCGGCACCTATGTCGATCAGTTTGCCAATGATACCATCGGCGTCGCCTTGTCGATCGCCTATTCGGACGAACCATATCAGACCGAAGAGTTCGAGGCCTGGGGCTATGCCGACGGCCCTGGTGGCAACAAGATAGTGGGTGGCGTGAAGCCGTTCGTGACCTCGTCGGATCTGAAGCGTCTGGGCGTCAACGGAACCGTTCAGTTCAAGGCCACACCCGAGCTAACGATCACACTCGATGGTTTCTATTCGAGCTTTGACGATACCAACATCAAGCGCGGCATCGAAATTCCCCTGGCCTGGTCAGGTGCGACGCTTTCGCCCTCGGGCCGCGAGATCGCCGAGGGACAGATTGTCGGTGGCACTTTCTCGGGCGTCGAGGCGGTGGTCAACAACCATAATTTCGTTCGCAAGGCGAAGCTCTATTCGGGCGGTCTCAATGCCAGCTATGCAGGGGATAATGGTTGGAATGCCAAGTTCGACGTCAGCTTCTCACGGACCGACCGCAACGAACTGACCCTTGAATCCAACGCCGGAACCGCCCCTGGCGGCGGCACCGGCGCGACTGATACGCTGACCTTCGTCTCGACCGCCAGCGGCACACAGTTCACCTCGCATTTGCTTGATTACAGCAACCCCAGTCAGATTTTCCTGACCGATCCGCTCGGTTGGGGCGGCGGCGCTCCGGGTGGCCGCCAGCATGGCTACTACAACAACCGGATTGTCGATGATGAGCTGCGGCAGTACCAGGTTGAAGTCGAAAAGGAATTCGAGGGCGGTTTCCTCAAGTCGCTTTCGGTCGGCATGGACTATGTCAATCGCGACAAATCGTTGCTGGCCGATGAATCGTTCCTTCAACTGTCTGGCGGTGCACTTCAGGCTCAGGTGCCGAGCCAGTATCTGCTCGCCCCGACCAACCTCGATTACCTCGGCCTTGGACCGATGCTCAGCTATAGCCCGCTCACGCTGCTAGATGCCGGGATCTATTCGCTGGTCGCCAATACCAGCCGCGATGTTCTGTTCAAGAACTTCAGCGTCAGTGAAGATCTGATGACGGCCTATGTCCAGGCCAAGATCGAGCAGGAAATGTCGGGAGCCATTTTGACCGGCAACTTCGGGGTGCAGGCGATCAATACCAGCCAGAAGTCGACCGGCTATATCATGGCACCTTCCGGCCCGGAGCTGCGCACACTGGGCGACGATTACTGGGATGTGCTGCCCAGCCTCAACCTCTCGCTGCGGTTTGACAGTGATTTCGTGATCCGCTTTGCTGCGGCCCGTGAAATCCAGCGCCCCCGGCTTGACGATATGCGGGTCAATATCGCCTACGGGGTCGATCCGGTTGAACGCATCGTCAAGGGCAACGGCGGCAACCCTTCATTGCGCCCGTATCGCGCTACAGCGGTCGATCTGAACTTTGAAAAATATTTCGGCAGCAAGGGTTATGTGGCTGCGCAGTTCTTCTGGAAGAAGCTGCATAACTACATCTACAATGGCGAAGCGCCGTTCGATTTCGCCGGCTATCCGCTCAACAACCCAGGTTACCCCTACAGCACCGATGGCCGCATCAGCCAGCCGATCAACGGCAACGGCGGTGAGATCTATGGGGTCGAGCTGGCAACCACGCTGCCGCTGGATACTTTCATCTCTGCGCTCAAGGGTTTTGGTGTGACTGGCGGGGTCAGCTACACCAAATCGAAGATCCAGCCCGATCCGGGTTCACCGGCGTCGGACATTCCGGGCTATTCGCGCTGGGTTGCCAATGGCACGGCCTACTACGAGAACAGCGGCTTCAATGTCCGCGGTTCGGTGCGTTACCGTTCGACCTTCCTTGGGGACTTCTCAGGCTTTGGTGCCAACCGCACCCGTCGCCGGGCGCTGGATGAAACCATCATCGACGCTCAGGTTGGCTATGACTTCCAGCAAAGCAGCGCGCTCAATGGTCTCTCGCTGTTTGTTCAGGGCTTCAATCTGACCAACGAACCCTTCGTGGCGATCAATCCGGGAGCACCGCTCCAGGTGATGAACCACCAGAACTATGGCCGCCGCTTCATGGCGGGCTTTACCTACAAGTTCTGACAGATGAACAAGTTCTGATAGACGGGTCTTTCCCGCCTCCGGCTCGCTCACAGGCGTCGGAGGCGGGATGACATCGCAAGGGTAGCGGATATGGTCCAACCAATGCCCGAAATGCCCGCAAGCGCTTCCTCCGGTGGCAAACGTATCACGATTGTCGGCGGCGGCACTGCGGGCTGGATGACGGCCGCAGCGCTTGGCCGTTTCCTCGATGCAAGCTGGTCAGTCAGTCTGGTCGAATCCGATGAGATTGGCACCATCGGGGTCGGCGAAGCCACTATTCCGATGATTCAGAATTTCAACGTCGCCCTGGGGATCGACGAGGCCGAGTTTCTCGAGGCGACCCAGGGCAGCTACAAGCTTGGGATTGAATTCGTCGGTTGGGGCCGGCCTGACGAACGCTATATTCATGGGTTTGGTCTGGTCGGCCGAGGCCTGGGCCTCTTGCCGTTCCAGCACTATTGGCTGCGCGCCCGGTCCGAAGGACTGGCCGCTCCGCTTGGCGATTATACACTTAATGGAGCCGCCTGCCGGGCCAACCGCTTCGCCCATGTCCAGCGCCAACCCGGTAGCCCGTTGCCGCCACTGCCATATGCCTATCATTTCGATGCTACGCTTTATGCTGCCTTCCTGCGCCGCTTTGCCGAGGCACGCGGAGTCATCCGCCATGAAGGGCGGGTCGTGCAGGTTGCCCGGTCGGGTGAGAGCGGCGATATCAGCCATGTCGAGCTGGAGGATGGCCGCATGCTTGCTGGCGATCTGTTTATCGACTGTTCGGGTTTTCGCGGCCTGCTGATCGAGGGCGCTCTGGAAACCGGCTTTACCGACTGGTCGCATTGGCTGCCATGCGACCGGGCGATTGCGGTGCCTTGCGCCGGGGTGACGCCGCTTACCCCTTACACCCGTTCCACCGCCCGCACGGCTGGCTGGCAATGGCGCATCCCGCTCCAAAGCCGGATAGGCAATGGCCATGTCTTCTGTTCCGCCGCGATGGACGAGGATGAGGCGACGAGAATTCTCATGGCCGGGCTGGATGGCGCAGCATTGGCAGATCCGCGCGTGGTGCGGTTCCGCACTGGCATGCGCAAACAGTCATGGAACCACAATGTCATTGCCATCGGGCTGTCGAGCGGGTTTCTCGAGCCGCTGGAATCGACCAGCATCCATCTCATCCAGACCGGGATCAACCGCTTGCTGGATTACTTGCCGACCGGCGGATGGGAAGCTGCCGATCGCACCAGTTTCAACCGCCGCGCGGGCTTCGAGATTGAGCGTATCCGCGATTTCATAATCCTGCATTACCATGCCAATTTGCGCGAAGGACAGCCGTTCTGGGATCAGATGCGGACCATGACCGTGCCTGACAGCCTGTCCGAAAAGCTGGCGATGTTTCGTGCCGGTGGGAAAATCTTCCGTGAACAGGACGAACTGTTCGATGTGCCCGGCTGGGTCCAGGTAATGATCGGACAGGGGGTGGAGCCACAAGGCTGGCACCCGTTGGCTGATCAGTTGGACAGCGCGCAACTCGAGCAGTTCCTCGGCACTGTCAAATCTGCTTTCGAACGCGAGGTCGCGCGGATGCCCGACCACGCCGATTTCATCGCAAAAACGGTCTCTAAGGCAAAGCAAGTCCATATGGCGGTGCCGCAATGAGGAGAAATATGCCTGTGCTCAAGCAGCTGTTCCTGCCCACGCTCGCGCTGTTTGCCAGTCTTGCTGACGCAGCCCCCGCAATCGCTGAATCGCCGACACTCGTCCCAGCTGACTACCGCGCCCGGCCCCCCGAGCAAGAGGTTGTCTATTTCATCCTGCCCGACCGCTTCGCGAACGGCGATCCCAAGAACGACAAGGGCGGGCTCAAGGGCGATCGGCTTAGGACCGGCTATGATCCAACCGCCAAGGGATTTTACCACGGCGGCGATCTCAAGGGGCTGACCAGCAAGCTGGATTATATTCAGGGCCTTGGCGCGACCGCGATCTGGTTCGCGCCGGTTTTCAAGAACAAGCCGGTGCAAGGCCCCAAGGGGGATGAAAGCGCGGGCTATCATGGTTACTGGGTGACCGATTTCACCCAGGTCGACCCGCATTTCGGGACCAATGCCGATTTCAAGGCCTTCGTCGATGCCGCCCATGCGCGCGGGATGAAGGTCTATATGGACATATTGGTCAACCACACCGCCGATGTGATCCTCTACCGCGAGGGCGATGCGGCTGGATATGCCTATCGCGGCAAGGCTGACTATCCATTCTCACGGCGTGGCGGCGTGGGGGGCGTCAGCATCAATCCGGGCTTTGCCGGGGATGAACATCCCGCTGCGGACAACTGGGCGAGGCTGACCGACCCGTCATTTGCCTATACGCCTTATGTGCCCAAGGGCGAAGAGCGGGTGAAGGTGCCGGCATGGCTCAACAATCCGAACTATTATCACAATCGCGGCAATTCGGACTGGGTGGGCGAATCTGCGCTCTATGGCGATTTCGTCGGGCTGGACGATCTGGCGACCGAAGATCCGCGGGTGGTGGCCGGCTTTATTGAAATCTATGCCAGCTGGATTGATCGCTTCGGGATTGATGGCTTCCGGATCGACACGGCCAAGCATGTGAACCCTGCGTTCTGGCGCGCGTTCGTGCCCGCCATGCTCGATCGAGCGAAGCGCCAAGGTATCCCCAACTTCCACATCTTCGGCGAGGTGGCGACCCAGGACATCGATCCAGCGCTGCTGGCCCGCTGGACCCGCATTGCCGATCTGCCCTCGGTCCTTGATATGGCTTTCGCCAGCGCCGTGGTGCAAAGCACAGCCGGGAAAATCGGCACGGCTCCGCTCGCCCGGCTGTTCGAGGATGACATCCTGTATGCCGGGGGAGAGGCTGGGGCGATGCGCCTGCCAACCTTCATCGGCAACCATGATTTCGGCCGCTATGCGATGTTTGCCAAGCAAGCCAATCCCAAGATCAGTCAGGAAGAATTGCTTTCGCGCACGATGCTGGCCCATGCCATGCTGCTAACGCTGCGCGGGGTGCCAGTGATCTATTATGGCGACGAGCAGGGCTTTGTCAGTGATGGCAATGACCAGCTGGCCCGCGAGGATATGTTCCCATCCAAAGTAGCGGCCTACAATGACAATGACTTGATCGGGACCGATGCGACCACCGCGCAGGCGAATTTCGACACCGGCCATCCGCTCTATCGCCTTATCGCCAATCTGGCCCGGATCCGTCGCCAGAGCCCGGCGCTGACCAATGGCGCGACAGTGATCCGGGCATCCTCGGACAAGCCTGGCTTGTTGGCTATCGCGCGGATCGATCCAGCAACCGGCCGTGAGGTGATCCTGGCATTCAACACGTCAACCGAGCCGGTTAAACATACGATTGTAGCCGATCATCGCAGTCTTGCCTTCACCGCGCTGGCAGGTCAGTGCCCCAAAGTCGCTGCTGCGCCGGGAAGCGTCGCCATTTCGCTGCCGCCGCTCGGTTTTGCCGTGTGCGCGGCCAAGGATTGAGAAAATTCGAACGAGATATGAACCAGGTAACCTTTCTTGAATCGACCGCCGCGGCCCCCGCCGCTCTGCCATGGTGGCACGGAGCTGCGATCTATCAGATCTATCCGCGCAGCTTCCAGGATTCCAATGGTGACGGGATCGGCGATCTGCCCGGAATTACAGCGCGGCTCGATCATGTTGCCCGGCTTGGCGTCGATGCGATCTGGGTATCGCCATTCTTCACCTCGCCAATGGAGGACTTTGGCTATGACGTCGCGGATTACTGCGGGGTAGATCCAATCTTCGGAACGCTAGCCGATTTCGATGCGATGGTTCTGCGGGCCCATGAGCTGGGGCTCAAGCTGACGATTGATCAAGTCTATTCGCATACCTCCGACCAGCACGATTGGTTTGCGGTAAGCCGGCAGGACCGGGCGAATCCCAAGGCCGACTGGTATGTCTGGGCCGATGCCAAACCAGATGGATCGCCGCCTACCAACTGGCAGTCGGTGTTTGGCGGCCCAGCGTGGACCTGGGACGCCCGCAGGGGGCAGTATTATCTGCACAACTTCCTCAGCAGCCAACCGCAACTCAATGTTCACAACGTTGCAGTGCAGGATGCGCTGCTTGATGTTGCGCGGTTTTGGCTGGATCGCGGCGTTGACGGCTTCCGAATCGATGCGCTCAATTTCGCCATGCACGATCCTGAGTTGCGCGATAACCCGCCCGCAGCGGATAATGGCCAGCCGCGCAGCCGCTCGTTCGATTTCCAGCAGCAACTGTTTAATCAGTCCCACCCGGATATTCCGCGGTTCATCGAACGGATCAGGGCGCTGACCGATAGCTATCAAGCAATATTCACCGTTGCCGAAGTGGGCGGCAAGGATGCCGAGCGCGAGATGAAACTGTTCACCAACGGGACGGAGCGGTTGAATAGCGCCTATGGCTTCGATTTCCTCTATGCGCCGCAGCTGACCCCGGCGCTGGTCCGCCATGCGCTTGATCAGTGGGGCGATGAGCCAGGCATGGGCTGGCCAAGCTGGGCGTTTGAGAACCACGATGCGCCGCGCGCCTTGTCGCGCTGGTGCGCCGCCCAGGATCAGAATCGCTTTGCCCGGATGAAGATCGCGCTGCTTGCCGTGCTGCGCGGCAACATCATCCTCTATCAAGGCGAAGAACTGGGACTGACCCAGGTCGACATCCCCTACATGCAGCTGCAGGATCCCGAAGCCATCACCAACTGGCCGCTGACCTTGTCGCGCGACGGCGCCCGCACGCCAATGCCGTGGCAATCCCAGGCCGAGCAGGGCGGGTTCAGCGCTGCCACGCCGTGGTTGCCGCTGGGCGAGGAAAACGCCGCCCGCGCTGCTGACCGGCAAGCCGCTGATCCCGCCTCGCTGCTTAACCTGACCCGCGACCTGCTCGCGCTGCGCCGCGCCAATCCGGCGCTGCGTCATGGGTCGGTAGAGGTACTGCTTGCTGATCCGCAGCGGCTCGTGCTGCGCCGGAAAATGGCTGGCCAGGCGGTACTTTGCCTGTTCAACATGTCCCCCGAAGTGGCCGACTGGCCAAACCAGATCACCACCAAGGGACGAGTTCTGGCGGCGCTCAATGATGCCAGCCCCGGCGCCTTGCCGCCGTTTTCTGCCTTGCTGATAGAGGAGGAATGATGCCAAATCCCGCCCCCGTGCTGCGTGCGCTGACCGCCCTGGCCGTTGCGTTTCTGGCCCCGCTGCCAGCCTTGGCACAGGATGCCCGGCCGGCGGTCACCGCAAGCTCCCCCGATGGCACGGTCACTTTGACCGTCACCACTGACAGTGATGCCCGCGCCAATTACGCGCTGTCCCGCAAGGGAAAGCTGCTGATTGCGCCGTCCAAACTCGGCTTCCTGCTCAGTGATGGTCTCAATATGGTCCGCGGTTTCCGGATCGAGGGTTCGGACACCGCCAGCGCCAGTGATCGCTGGGAGCAGCCGTGGGGCGAGCGGCGCTTTGTCTCCAGCCATTACAACGAGTTGGTGGTTCGTTTCCGCCAATCGGATGTGCAAGGCGCGCGGGTGATGAACGTGCGGTTCCGCTTGTTCAACAACGGCTTTGGCCTGCGTTATGAAATCCCCGAACAGCCTGCCATCAAGACGATGCGGATTGCCGAAGAGCTGACCGAGTTCACGATCGCGCCCAAGGGCACAGCCTGGTGGATCACCGGCGGGGACTGGAACCGTTATGAGCAGATCTATCAGCAGACCCCAATCGAGGCGGTTGCCACCGCGCATACACCGATCACGATGCGGCTGGATGACGGCACCCATCTGGCGTTCCACGAGGCGGCTCTGGTCGATTATTCGGCCTATTGGCTTAAACGCATCGAAGGCCAGCAATTCCGCACCATGCTCTCGCCTTCGCCAAGCGGGCCCAAGGTGATCCGCGACCTGCCGTTTGCAACACCGTGGCGCACCATCCGGATTGCCGACAGCGCAGCCGGGCTGGTCGAGAACGATCTGGAACTCAACCTCAATGAGCCCAACAAGCTGGGCGATGTCAGCTGGTTCAAGCCGGCCAAATATATCGGCATCTGGTGGGGAATGATCAGCGGCAAATGGAGCTGGGCCGAAGGCCCGAACCACGGTGCGACGACAGCGCGGACCAGACAATATATCGATTTTGCCGCCAAGCATAAATTCCGCGGCGTGCTGGTTGAAGGCTGGAACAAGGGCTGGAACGGCGAATGGTTCGGCCATGGCGACGAATTCAGCTTTACCCAGCCGGTCGCTGATTTCGATCTTAAGGGGCTGGCTGCCTATGCCAAAAAGAAGGGCGTCCACTTGATCGGCCACCATGAAACCGGCGGCAATATCGCGGTCTACGAAGCGCAGATGGATGACGCCTTCAAGCTCAATTCCGCGCTTGGCATCGATGTGGTCAAAACCGGCTATGTTGCCGATGCGGGCGGGATCATTGCCCCCGGTGATGCGCCGGGGACAGTGCGGATGGAGTATCATGACGGCCAGCGGCAGGTGAACCATCACCTCAAAGTGATCCAGACAGCGGCGAAATATCGCGTCGCGGTTAACCCGCATGAGCCGGTCAAGGATACCGGGTTGCGCCGCACTTATCCCAACTGGGTTGCCCGCGAAGGCGCGCGGGGCATGGAATATAACGCCTGGGGCCAGTTCGCCAACGGGCCGGACCATGAACCGACGCTGGTCTATACAAGAATGCTGGCCGGTCCGATGGATTTCACCCCCGGCATCCTCAGCCTTGAAGGCGCAGGCGGCGTGCCGCTGGCTTCGACCACGGCCAAACAGCTTGGCCTTTATCTTGCGATCTATTCGCCGATCCAGATGGCGGCGGACTTCATCGAACAGCTGGCAGCCCATCCCAAAGAGCTGGCCTTCATCAGCCAGGTTCCAGCCGACTGGGCGGAGAGCCATCTGATCGCGGGGGAAGTGGGTGACTACGCGATCTTTGCCCGCAAGGATCGGAACAGCGCAGACTGGTATGTCGGCGGGGTCAATGATGCGACCGAGCGCATGCTGACGCTGAAGTTCGATTTCCTCGAGCCCGGCAAAAGCTACACCGCCACGATCTACAAGGATGGCGCGGGCGCGACTTACCTGACCGATGCGCGCCACAATATCGCCTATGAAACGCGGGTGGTGAAGCAGGGCGATACGCTGACCCTGTGGCTTGCTCCGGGCGGCGGGGCAGCGATGCGGTTGCACCCCGGCAAGTAAGCACCGATTTGGTGAGGAATTTGCGAGGAGTCTGCGCTATGACCGCGCCAGCAAGGAGCGCGCCGCATGGATCCGTTGAAACCATTTCGCGAACACCCCGCCAGCGTCGGTGAAACCTATGGCGAGCATTTCCGCCATGCGACCGGCTTTGGCATCCGGATGGTGCTGGGCGGGATCGCCTGCTTTTTGCACGGCTTTTTACCGTTCCTGTTCGTCAAAACCGGCAGCAAGCAGATTTCGACGCTCCATGACCGAATGGTAGTCAATCGTGCCAAGGGGCAATTGCCAGCGATCCTCGATTTCGTGATCTAGGCAACCGGCGGCTTCACCAGATGACGGATTGCCTCAGCTTCCGAAATTACCTCGGCATATTTGGCTTGCAGATCGAACAGGCTCGCTTCGTGCGGGGCCTGGTGGCGGTCGCCGCAGGCTTCGCGGACCACGAAGGGCAGGAAGCCGTGCTGGCAGGCATCGAGCGCGGTCGCCCGCACGCATCCCGAGGTTGAAAGCCCGGTGATCAGCAAAGTGTCGACCCCCATGTCCGTGAGTTTGGCGGCCAGATCCGTGCCGAAGAAGGCCGAGGCATATTGCTTGGTGATCACCAGTTCGCTCGCGCGTGGACGCAATGTTTCGGGGAAAGCGCCATAGGGTGAGCCGCGGTCGAACAGGCGGAGCGCGGGAACCTTGCGGTAGAACACCCCGCCATCCGCGCCGCCAGGCTCATATTCAACATTGGTGAAGATCACCGGGATTCCAGCCGCGCGGGCGGCGGCGAGCAGGCGCTCATTGCTGGCCAGCGCCTCCTCGACGCCGGCATAGAGCGGCGAGGCGGGATCGAGATAGGCCATCACGAAGTCGACGATCAGAAGCGCAGGGTGCTGGCCGAACGGTAAGTGGCCATCGAATGCACCAGCGTAATTTGCGGGAAGGTCGGCCTCGTGCTTAGCCATCAGATCGCGCCCGCCGCCTTGAGCCGGGCCAGATCATCGGCCCCAAGCCCAAGCAGCTCGCCATAGACCTCGGCGTTATGCTGGCCGACCAGCGAGGGCGCAGGCCGGCGAATGCTGCCGGGGGTTTCGGACAGCTTCGGGAAAGTGCCTTGCATCTTGAGCTTGCCGAAGCGTTCGGTTTCCACTTCGACAATCGCTTCGCGCGCCTGAAAATGCGGATCGGCGATCATCTCGGGCGCGCGATAGACTTGCCCCGCCGGGATCGAGTGGGCGATCATCAGGGCATCGACCTCGGTAATCGTCAGGGTCCGGGTCCAGTCGCCGATCAGGGCATCGAGCTCGATCTGGTTAAGCCCGCGCGCGACATGGGTGGCATAGCGCGGATCATCGCCCAGCTGGGGCCGTCCCATGGCGAGCGCGAGCCGCTTGAAGATCGCATCCTTGTTGGCTCCGATCATGAAGTCGCCGTCCTTGCAAGGATAAACGTTGGACGGAGCGATGCCGGGCAGGAACGAGCCGGAACGCTCGCGGATGATCCCCATCCGGTCGTATTCGGGGACCAGGCTTTCCATCACCTGCAGCACGCTTTCATAGAGCGCGGCATCGACGACCTGGCCCTTGCCGGTCCGCTCGCGGGCATGGAGCGCGGCGAGCACACCCATGCAGCCGTAGGTCGCGGTCAACGTATCGCCGATCGAAATCCCCATCCGGCTGGGCGGGCGATCCGGCTCGCCGACGATATAGCGCCAGCCGCCCATCGCCTCGCCAATCCCGCCGAACCCGGCGCGGTCTGCGTAGGGCCCGGTCTGGCCATAGCCTGACATCCGGGCAATGATCAGGCGGGGATTTTCGGCATGGAGTACATCGGGGCCAAGACCCCATTTCTCCAGCGTTCCGGGCTTGAAATTCTCGACCAGCACATCGGCGGTGGCGATCAGTTGGCGAACCAGTGCTTGCCCATCGGGAATGCGCAGATTGGCGGAAACCGAGCGCTTGTTGCGGGCGATTACCTCCCAATTGACCTTCTCTGCGCCCAGGCCCCACTCGCGCATCGGATCGCCCGCGCCGGGCGGTTCGACCTTGATGACATCGGCGCCCATATCGCCAAGCAATTGCCCGCAGAACGGCCCGGCCAGCAGCTGGCCAAGCTCGATCACGCGAATATCGCTCAATGCCCCGGCTTGAGTCACAGCAGCTACTCCGCGGCTTCCAATTGCGCCCAGACCGGCTGGGTCGGCGCGGGCAAGCCTGTCTCGGCCAGACAGTTCGCGCGCAGTGCGTCGATTCCGGGGCCATAGTTAAACAGTGGCAAGGGCCCGCGCTGGCGCCGGATTTCGCCGCGCAACGCCTCGGTCGCGGCGCTGTCAACCGCGCCCGCTGCGCTGGCAACCACGCCATAGGCCAGCGCGCCCTGTGCCGTCACCAGCCCCTGGGTGATCTCCTTGCCGACCAGCGCTGCATCGCGCTCGAGCGGATCGCCCCAACCGCCGCCGCCCCAGGTGATGTAATGCAACTGGTCGTCCGCCTCGACCTGCACATCCTCGACCTTGTTGCCGACGATGATCCGGGTGCCGTCAGCCTTCTCGAGGATCTTGCGCGCCCGCTGGCCCGGCTCGCCGCCGTTGACGCCCCATGGCGGCACGAACCAGCGATCATCGTGGATCGAGATCGTCCCGGCCTCGAGGAACCGGTAGGTCATGTGGATCCCGTTGCCGCCGCGGTGCAGGCCCGCGCCGCCGCTGTCGGGCTCGGTCTCGTAGCGCTCGATCATCATCGGGAAATAGCGTTCGAGGAATTCATTGGGGACATTGGTGAAGCCCGGCCACAGCGAATGCCCATCCGGCCCATCGCCCATCGGCCGGCCCGGAATTCCGCCGAACCCGATCTGGAACAGCTGGAACCATTCGCCGCCCTTGCCGGGGCGGTTGTCATTGCCCGAATAGAACAGGTGGGGAGAGGAGCTGAACCCGGCGGCATTGAGAAATTCGGGGGTTTTCTGGCCGAGCAGCCCGCCCAGAATGTCAAAAATCCGGCCCAGCGCATGGGTGCGGCCTGACAGCGCGGCGGGGAACTTCGGCTTGAGCAGCGAGCCTTCCGGGATCCGCACATCAATCAGATCATAGAACCCGTCGTTGAACAGGATTTGCGGGTCGAAGACCATGATCATGTAGATGCCGAAGAACATCTTGAACATGTTTTCATTAAGGTAAAAGTTGATCGAGGCAGCGCTTTGCGGATCGGTTCCGGCGAAATCGAGTACCACCTTGCCGTCCTCGCGCCACATCGTGCAACGGATCTTGTAGGGGCCAAAGCCCACCCCATCGTCGCAGATATAGTCCTCGAAGCTGACCGGTTCTTCGGCGATTGCCATGCCGATCAGCGCGGCCATTGCGCGGTGGTTGCGCGCCAGCAGCTCCTGGGTGGCCGAGACATACACATCATCGCCAAACCGCTCCGCCATCTCGATCACCCGCCGCGCGGCAACCCGGCAAGAGGCGATCAGCGCGTTAAGATCGGCCTGGCACCAGTCGGGCTTGCGGGTCTGGTGCATCACCAGCTTCATCAGATCATCGTTGTATTCGCCCTTTTTCCAGATCTTGACCGGGGGAATACGGACCCCTTCCTCAAAGATCGAGCGGGCCCCGATCGGCATCGAGCCGACCACTTTGCCGCCGATGTCCGACATATGCCCGAACATCGCGGTATAGGCGATCAGCCGGCCATCCTTGAACACGGGCAGCAGCACCAGCCAGTCGTTCGAATGGCTGACCGCACCTTCGCAGCTATAGGGATCGGACAGGAAGATCATGTCGCCATCTTCCAGCGTGCCGTCGAACTGCGTCAAAAAGCCGCCGATGAAGCTGCCGAACTGGCCGACAATCATCTTGCCGGTGTGATCGGCGATCAGCGGAAAGGCATCGCCCTGTTCGCGGATCCCTGGTGACATGGCGGTGCGGACCAGCGTCGCGTCCATCTCGATCCGCGCATTGCGCAGCGCGTTCTCCATGATGTCGAGCGTGACCGGATCAATCGTGACTTTGACGAACGGGGCAGGGTTGGTTTGGACGATAGTTGCAGGCATTTTGCGTCCCCTCAGGCCAGATTGATCAGGATGTTGCCGACATGGTCGACGGTAGCGATGCAGCCGCTTTCAATCAGCGTGGTCGAATCCATTTCGGTCACGATCGCCGGGCCGGGGATTACATCGCCTTGCCGCAACTTGCTGCGATCATAAACCACCGCCGCCTGGCTTCGCCCGTCCATCCATAGCGTATGATCGCGCATTTTTGCGGCCGCCGGGTTGCCATCACCTATCGGCAATTCTGCAGCGGGCAGATCCAGCGCTTCGCCCAGCGCCACCGCGCGCAGGTTCACAATCTCGTGCGGAGTATCCATGTTGAAGGTGAACAGCCGGTGGTGCTCTTCATCGAAGCGTTTCAGAATTCCCTCAATCCCGTCGGCGCGCAGCACATCGGCAGAGATGGTGAGCGGGACTTCAAAGGCTTGCCCGGTATAGCGGACATCCACTTCGAATTCACTGGTGATGGTGCTTTCCGGCACCCCGTCCGAGGCCAGCTCAGCGCGGGTTTGTGCGGCCATCTCATCAAGGATCGCGATCAGTTCCTCGGCACGCGTCTGCGATGCGAGCCGCGAAAAGCTCCGCGCGGTTTCGGTCCGCATCCGGGTGGTCGCATCGCCAAGCGCGCACAGCACGCCGGGTGAAACCGGCGAGATCGCGGGCCAGCTACCCATCAGCCGGGCAACCGCGTTAACGTGCAGCGGACCTGCGCCGCCAAAGCCCATCAGCGCGAAATGGCGCGGATCATAGCCCTGCTGGACCGAGATCATCCGCAGCGCGCCGAACATGTTTTCGTTGACGATATCGATGATCCCGCGGGCGGCGGCCATCAGATCGATCCCCAGCGCATCGGCGATGGTCTGCACCGCGCGGCTGGCGCCATCGCGGTCTAGCTTGAAGCTGCCGCCCAGCAGATTTTCGGGCAAATATCCCAGCACCACATTGGCATCGGTTACAGTCGGCAGCTCACCGCCCTTGCCGTAAGCAACCGGGCCGGGGACGGCACCGGCCGATTGCGGGCCAACCCGCAGCGCTTTGGTCAATTCCGGGACATAAGCGATCGAGCCGCCGCCTGCGCCCACCGTTTTGACATCGAGCGCCGAGGCCCGGACCGATAGATGGCCGACCTCGGTGGTCCGCTGGCGGCGAGGCTCAAGGTTCTCGATCAGCGCCACGTCAGTGGAGGTGCCGCCAACGTCGAGTGTAAGGATATTTTTCAGGCCTGCATTTTTGGCAACCCATAGTGCACCAGTGACGCCGCCCGCGGGGCCGGACATCAGGATATTGACCGGATGAAGCTCTGCCTTCTGGGCAGACATCAACCCGCCATCGGAGCGCAGCAGTGAAAGCTTGCCGGTAAGCCCTGATGCGGCCAACCGTGCACGCAGATTAGCGACATATTTGCCCACCACTGGGCGCACTGCGGCATTGGCGACCGTCGTCAAGGTGCGCTCATATTCCTGCATTTCGGGCAGGACTTCGTGGGACAGCGAGATCGGCAGGTCGGGCATGATCTCGGCTGCAAGCTCGCCGACGCGGGCTTCATGCGCGCCATTGGCATAGGCGTTGATCAAGGACACGGTGATCGCTTCCACCCCCTGGCCCTTCAGCGTGGTCAGCGCGGCGCGGATATCGGCATCGTCGAGCGGGCGCACTTCCGCGCCATCGGCATTCATCCGTCCCTTGACCGTCACGGTGTCTTCCAGCGCTGCCAGCGGGGTGGGCTTGGGCCAGATGATCCACGCGGCTAGCCCGCCCGGCACATAGCTGCGGGCGATCTGCATGATATGGCGAAAACCCTCGGTCGTAACCAGGCCAACCCGCGCGCCTTTGCCTTCGAGCACTGCATTGGTGGCGACCGTCGTGCCGTGGAGGAAATAGGCGATGTCTTTGGCCGCAACGCCGGCATCCGCGCAAATCGCGTTGACCCCGGTCAGGATCCCTTCGGAGCTGTCATGCGGAGTGGATGGCGTCTTGTGCCGCCAGCTTGCGCCCGTTGCGGTATTGAACAGCAACAGGTCGGTAAACGTCCCTCCGACATCGACACCAAGGCGGTAACCCATCCGCTTCTTCTCCTAAGACACCGCGGGAAACAGCGGCGTATGTGCAACCATTCCGGGCAATTTGCGTTGCATGACCCCGGCCAGCCAGTGATTGGCTTCGGTCAGTTTTGAAAGCTCCAGCCCGGTGGCAATGCCTGCCCGTTCCAGCATATAGACCACGTCCTCGGTCGCGACGTTGCCCGCCGCGCCGGGGGCGAACGGGCAGCCGCCCAAGCCGCCGATCGAGGCATCGACAATCCTCGCACCCGCACCGATCGCCGCCCAGACATTGGCAAGACCGGTGCCGCGGGTATTGTGGAAATGGACCCGCACTGGCAGCGGGGCAATCGCTGCGCCAACCCGCGCCACCAGCCGCGCCACATGGGCCGGATTGGCGACGCCGATCGTATCGGCGAGGCCGATTTCAACGGCGCCCACCTCGGCAATTGCAACAGCCATGGCGATCACCCGGTCCTCGGCAACCTCACCCTCGAACGGGCAACCGAAACTTGCCGCGATGGTGGCCTGGCCGGTTATGCCAGCGGCCCGTGCTGCCGAGATGATCGCGCGCGAGGCTTCGACCGAGCCTGCGCTGGTCTGGCCCTGATTAGCCATGGCAAAACTATCGGTCGTCACCGCAACCGCGCCCAGCTGGTTAATCCGTGCAGTCGCCAGCGCCCGGTCCGCACCGCGCTGATTCATCACCAGGCCGATGTAAGTAACATCGCCGCGCTCTGGCAATCCAGCGCATACCGCTTCGGCATCGGCCATCTGAGGGACCGCGCGCGGGTTCACAAAGCTTGTAACTTCGATGCGACGTGCATGTGAGGCGATTGCAAATTCGATCAGCCGCAATTTATCGGCCGTTGAGACCTCGATTTTCTCGTTCTGAAGGCCGTCGCGCGGCGACACTTCGACCATTTCGATCTGATCTGTATACAGTTCCCTCATGCCGAACGGGCCATATCAAAGGCGGCGAGGCCTTGGTGGGCATCGGCATAGGCATGGAAGGCCCGGCGGATATGCGCGGCCATGACTGCTTCGGCCCAGGCCCCATCGCGGCGGGCGAAGGCAGCCAGCAGCTCGTCGTGTTCGCCATGCGAACGCCGCAGCGCATCGCGGCCATAATGATGCGCGGTCCGCCAGATCACCGGCTGCTCGATCAAGGTGGCGAGCAGAGATGAAAGACGGCGCGAGCCTGACGTTTCGAGGATGATCGCATGGAAATCGCGGTTGCCTTCGAGGAAGCCGGACACATCGGGCTGTTCAGGGCGGATCGCCTCGAAGATCGCTTGATTGCAGACTCGAAGACGCTGAATCGTGACATCGTCCATCCGCTCAGCAGCGCGGCGGGCGGCGTGTCCCTCCAGCATCGCGCGTAGTTCAAAGGCATCGGCCACGTCGCCCAGCGACCAGTCCGCCACGAAGCTGCGCTGCGTCTCGTTGCGCTTGACCAGCAGTTCGGACTCAAGCCGGCGCAGAGCGTCGCGCACCGGGGTGCGAGACACACCGCAGCGCTCCGCCAAAGCCTCCTCGCCAAGCGGCGCCCCGGCCGGGAGCTCGCCCGAAAGGATCATGCTGCGGATCCCGGCGTAAGCGCGGTCAGAAGCGCGCGACATTTCAACTCCCAAAATACTTGACCTTGGGCATTTGTATACAATACACCATGCGCGTAGCAAGCCACGAATTGGATCGGACCACCAGATTCTCCGGCCAATCAGGCATTGAACAGGGAGTATTCTAATGCGTGTCACCCGATTCCGTGTCACAGGATGGCTGGCCTCAGCCTCGATTGTTGGTCTGGCCATCGCTGCGACTCCGGCAATGGCGCAGGATTCAGCGGCTGAAGCCGATGAAGAACAAGGCTCAATCATCGTCACCGCGCGGCGCCAGAATGAGCGGCTGGTCGAAGTTCCTGCATCAGTTTCGGTGCTGACAGCGGACACTCTGGCGAAAGCCGGCGTCCAGAATGCCGAGGATTTTACCCAGCTTACCCCAGGCGTCACGATCGTCACCGGAACGGCCGAGGCAGGTGACACCCAGATCAACATTCGCGGGATCAACGGCGCGCGCGATGCCGAAAGCTCGGTCGCGCTGGTGGTCGATGGCATTCTCAAGACCAATTCGGCGCAGCTCAACCAGAACCAGGGTACGCTGCGCCAGATCGAAGTTCTGAAAGGCCCCCAAGGCGCGATCTATGGCCGCAACGCTGCGGCCGGTGCGATCGTCATTTCAACGCTGAAGCCCGGGGACACGCTGCAGGCTGGCGGCAAGGCCAGCTATGCCAATGAAAACACGGTGGAGGGCTCGGCCTATGTTTCCGCGCCGCTGGGCGCTGGTGGCTTCGTGTTGTCGGGCTATTACCGGCAGACCGACGGCTTTTACCGGAACCTCTATCTGCAGAACCGCAAGGTGGTTGACGATCAGAAGGTCTGGTCAATTGATGGCCGGTTCCTGACCCGGCTGGGCGATGACACCGAGCTTGATGTGAAGGCGCGCTATTCTAAGCTGTCTGGCGCTTCAATCAACTTCAACGCGGCGTTTCACTTGCCCATGCTGGGCGGTGCCTTCAACGAAGACGTCGATGCCCATCAGTTCCGCTATTACAGCAACATCCGCCCGACCAACGATCAGAAAAGCTTCGATATCTCGGCCAAAGTCGAACATGATTTCGGCGCTGTAAAGCTGACCGCCTGGGCGCTTTACTCTGACGTCAAACAAAGTCTTACTGCCGATGGCACCTCAGCCGATTTCGCGCGCTACATTGCGCCCGCCTTTGGCGCACCTGCCAATCCGACCAATCTTGCAGTACAGGACGCCTGTTTTGCTTCCACTGCGGCGAACACCGGCTTCCCGGTCAATCCGCCGGGAGTCATCGGAACGATCCCGATCCCGTTTATTTTCAATTTCTCGGGCTCCACCTTTGGGCCATATAGCCCGACCACCTGCGATGGCACCCAGCTGCAGATCCGCAACCAGAAGGATATCAGCGGCGAAATCCGGCTGGCATCGACCGGGGATGGCCCGCTCAGCTGGCAATTGGGAAGCTATTACCTTCACATTGACCGTTCGGTCGGAGTGAGTCTGGGGGGCGATCTTGGTCAGGGGGTCCTGCCAACGCTGTATAACGCGCCGGGCTCCAGCAACCCGACCTCGCAGCTCTACTCAGACAAGTTCACCACCAACGTTTATGCCGCGTTCGGTTCGGTTGATTACAAGCCGTCCGACCTCTTCAAGGTGGGCTTGGCGCTGCGCTATGACATCGAGGACCGTTCGGTTTCCAACCGCGTGCCCAATGTGTTCGATCCGATCACCGGCGGCAAGATCAATCCCGGCCTGCCGCTCACCGGTTCTATCCCCGATCAGAGCGAGAGCTTCAAGCAGATCGAACCGAAGGTATCGCTCAGCTTCACCCCCAATTCGAACACCAACCTCTACGCAAACTGGGGGATCGGCTTCAAATCCGGCGGGTTCAACAATCAGGGCGCCAAGGCCACGGTTGACCAGTTCTTCAACAATTCAACCGGAGCGTTCGGCACGATCAACGCCGGCGTTTTCATCAATGATCGCTACCGCAAGGAGCGTTCGAGCGCATTTGAGGCAGGCATCAAAGGCTCGCTGCTCGATAACCGGGTGACCTTCGATCTGGCCGGCTATTATACCCGCATCACCGACATGCAGTTCTTCGAATTCTTCGTCGGCAGTTTCGGCCTGCTGCGCGTCGTCTCGAACATCGACCGGGTCGATGTGAAGGGCGTCGAGTTCAACACCAGCGTCAAGATCGTCAAGGGCTGGACGCTGTTTGGCGGGGCCAACTTCACTGACAGCGAAATCAAGAAGAACAGTTCGCGGCCCTACACAGTGGGCAACAAGTCGCCCTATACCGCCGATTATACGATCAATCTGGGCAGCCAAATTGATGCGCCACTGACCGACAGCATCGATGTCGTGATGCGGGCCGATTACCGGATTACCGGGCCGACCTGGTTCCACACCGTGCAGGACCAGAGCCGCCCGACCGTGTTCAGCGCGCTTCTGCCGTTCTCGCTGTTCGCGCCCTTCTTCCCCGATCCGGCGGCGGCCGGAAACGGCAGCTATGCGGCGGCCAAGCGCGATGCGTTTGGGGTCCTGAACCTGCGGTTTGGCTTTGAAGGCAAGAACTGGACCTTGACTGCCTTTGCCGAAAACGCCCTCGACCGGAAATACATCGCCGAAGCGATCCCGGCGATCGAGTTTGGCGGCTCGTTCATCTCGCCGGGCGGACGCCGCCTGATCGGTGTGGAGGCCGGGTTCAAGTTCTGACGGTAACAGGCTATCGCGAAGGGCGGTCAGCGGGCAAAGCCACGCTGGCCGCCTTTGCTGTTGCGGGTTCGTGACCTGGGGATCGAAAATGGGCAAGCTTTCGGGAATTACAGTTGTCGACCTGACCCAGTTTCTGCCGGGACCGATGATGACGGTGATGATGGCCGATCAGGGTGCGCGAATAATCAAGATCGAATCGCCGGCGGGCGATCCTGCGCGCGACCAACCCCCGTTCGAGGCGGGTCATTCGGTGTGGTTCGCCAATCTCAATCGCGGCAAGGAAAGCATCGTCCTCGACCTCAAGGATGCGGGCGGCAAGGCTCGCTTGCGCGCCCTGATCGAAACTGCAGATGTATTCGTCGAAGGCTTCCGTCCCGGCGTGATGGCGCGGCTGGGATTTGATTACGCCAGCGTGAAGGCGATCAATCCCGCGATCATTTATTGCTCGATCACAGCCTTTGGTCAGGAGGGTGAGCTGGCCGACCATCCGGCGCACGATCTGGCTGTGCAGGCACTGGCCGGGTTCCTCTCGGTCAACGATGGACCGGATGGCACGCCGGTCGTCCCCGGAGCCGCGTCCGCCGATATCGCCACCGGCCTCACTGCGCTTTCAGCAGTGCTGATGGCACTGGTGGGACGCGAGAGGACCGGCGAAGGCGATTATATCGATATTGCCATGTTCGACAGCCTGTTGCCGTGGTGCGCCCATACCGCCGGCAGCGCGATCGCCGGCGGAGCGCCGCCGCGCTCGTCCGAGCAGCGTTCACTCGGCGGGGCGGGCTTTTATCAGGTCTATGCCTGCAAGGATGGCCGCCACGTGGTGCTTGGCGGACGCGAGATCAAATTCGCCCGTAATTTGCTCACCGCGCTGGGCCGCGCCGATCTGATCGCACTGGCCGAGGCCGAGGCAGGGCCGGCGCAGGCTCCGCTGGTTGCCTTTCTGCGCGAGACCTTCGCCACCCGCACGCGGGATGAATGGCTGGATTGGTTCGCCCATCGCGATGTCGCATTCGCGCCGGTCCTGAATTTCCGCGAGGCCCTTGATGAGCCCCATATCGCCGCGCGCGGCCTGCTGGCCCAGGCAAACGGCGCACACCACATAGCGCCAGCGATCCGGTTTGGGGGCGAACCGCCATGGCAGCCGGGCCGCGTTCCCGAATTAGAGCAACAACACCGCAAACCCTAGCGCTGCACCAAAGCTGGCCAGCGTGGCGAGCACCACCGGCACCGCCGCACGCCACCCCATCTCCAGCAGCAGATCCATCCGCGATCGCATAGCCGTGGCGGTAACCGCGAGCAGCAGCAGCGCTTTTGAGCTGACCAGCGCGAAGTGGCTGATCTGGCCCGGTATCGCGATCATGCTGTTGAGCGTTACCGTGGCCAGAAAGGCCGTGATGAACCACGGCAGCGCCAGCCTCCGCCAGATCGGCTGGCCTGCCGTCTCCCCTGCCGGGCCGATCATCAGCGAGACCAGCGCCACCACCGGCGCGAGCAGCGCGACCCGGGCCAGCTTGACGATCGTCGCATAGCTGCCGGCGGCGTCCGAAAAGGCATAGCCGCCGCCGATTGCCTGCGCCACATCATGGATCGATGCCCCGATCAGAAAACCGGCCTGGCGATCCGACAAGGCAAACTCGCTGGCGAGGATCGGATAGACCGACATGGCAAAGGCACTGGCAAGCGAGATGCCGACCAGTGTCAGCGCAAACTGGGCCTGGCTCAGCCGGTCCTTGCCGATTACGCCATAAAGCGCGAGCGCCGCGCTGGCCCCGCAGATCGCAGTCGATCCGCCCGCAAGAGTGCCGGAAAAGCTCGATTGCCCGGCAAGTCGGGCCCCCAAAACCGCCGCGCTGAATGCTGCCGCCATGACTACCAGCAGCGCTCCGAACGGTGCCGGTCCCAGCGCGCCGATCTGCGCGAAGGTTACCTGAAGGCCAAGCACCACAATCCCGAACCGCAGGCAGGTTCGCGAGGCAAAATCGAGCCCGCGATGGGTGCGCGGATCGCGGGCGATGAAATTGAGCGCAAGGCCTACCAGCAGCCCGAGCAGGATGATCGGAAAGCCGTAGTGCTCCGACAGCCAGGCCGCCGCCGCAGCAGCCACGCCGCAGACCGCGAGACCCGGGAACAGCGTGTCGCGCCGCTGGTCCGCTGCGGCGATCGGGGCTGTGTCGGCAAGATGGATCTCACCGAACAGATCGCCGCCATGCGGCAATGCATCCCAATCGATCGCGTCAATCGAGCCACTTTTCGGGGGAGTTCTGTCCGGCGGTGTCATATCCTGCTTTTCTTATCCTCGGCACACGTTAGGTTGCAATGGGCGAAAAGACAAAAGGCGGGAGAAGCCGGGATGATCGAGGCAAACAGGACACCGGACGAAGCAGCGCTGCAGCGTTCGCGCAATCTGCTTATCGCGCTGCTGTTTCTTGGCACGATCATCAATTATGTCGACCGCCAGGTTCTGTCGTTGCTCAAGCCTAGTATTGAGGCGGCCTATGGTTGGGGCGACGCTGAATTCGCCCATTTCGCGTCGATGTCGCAGCTTGCGGCCGCTTTCGCGCTGCTGTTTGTCGGCTGGCTGATCGACCGGTTCGGGGTGCGGGTGGCCTATGGTGCAGCGGTTGCGATCTGGAGCCTGGCCGGAATGGCCCACGCCTTTGCCGCAACAGTCACGCAGTTCGTTGCCGCGCGGGTTGCGCTGGTTGCAGCCGAATCGATCAACACCCCCGCGGCGGTCAAATCCGCGGCGCAATATCTGCCGATGCGGCAGCGCTCGATGGCGGTCGGGATCGTCAACACTGCGCCCAACATCGGCAATATCATCGCGCCGCTCACGGTCATTCCCTTCGCCGCCGTGTTTGGCTGGCAGGCGGCCTTCATTGTCACCGGCGCGCTGGGCTTTGTGTGGCTGGCGATGTGGATAGTCGGCACCCGCAAGTTGCAACCGCTGCCGCGCGCCGCCGGAGTCGAGCAGGCCCGCCCGTCGATCCGCGAGGCGTTGCGTGACCGGCTGACCTGGGCGATTGCCGGGGCCAAGGCGATTACCGACATGTTCTGGTGGTTCTTCACCTTCTGGTTGCCCGATCTGTTCCACAAGGTTTTCAACCTCAGCCAGTCCGAGCTGGTCGGACCGACCGCGCTGGCGTTCACACTGGCCGCGATTGGCGCTCTGTCCTCGGGCGCTTTATTTCCGCGCCTGCTGGCTGGCGGACGCTCGGTAAACAAGGCGCGCAAGACCTCGATGTTCCTGTTTGCGCTGGTGGTCTTGCCGATCCCGCTGGCGCTGACAGCCTCAAACGCCTGGATCGCGGCGGCCATCATCGGCATGGCGCTGTTCGCGCATCAGGGCTTTTCGACCAACATCTTCGGCTTTGCGGCCGATGCAGTCCCCTCGTCACGGGTCGGCACAGTGATGGCGATTGGTGCCGTGGCGGGCAATATTGCCGGCTTCGGAATCCAGGAGGCGACCGGCTGGCTGCTCACCAATGGCTACGGCTATGCCCCGCTGTTTTATGGCGCATCGATTGCCTATCTGCTGGCGCTCGGCTGGATCCACCTGCTGGTGCCGCGGATCGTGGCAGAGGAGGATTAAACTGCCCAAAGCAAAGGGGCCTCCCGCTGGTGCGGAAGACCCCTAAGGCGACCCATTAATCGGGTTGTTGTGGTTTAGAAGTTGGCCTTGGCGATCACCCCGAAATAGCGATCCGCATCGCGCGGGATCTGGTAGCGATAGGCTCCGCTCGGGCCGCCGCCGATGATCGTTGCGGCAAAGCTCTGGTCCAGCAGGTTTCTGGCCACAAAGCTCAGCTTGAACCTGTCTTCAGGATCGATCAGCGCGATCGAGGCGTTGAGGATGCCGTAACCTTCGATCAGCGTGGCGGCCCGGATGACGGGATCAGGCGTCAGGACGGCATCCTGCTCGGTCTGGTAGCTGCCCTGCATGCCAAGCCCGATATCGACAAACCCGCCGGTCCGGATGCGATAATCGACCGAAAGGCTGCCCTTGAACTTCGGCGCATAGGGCAGGCGGGTGCCGTTAGGCACGATATCGTTCGGGGTCCGCACGGCCGGCGCGCGGAACTGGTCGATATGCGCATCGGTATAGGCCGCACCGCCCGAGATGGTAAACTCGCGTGATGGACGATAGGCGAAATCGAGCTCGACACCGCGGGTTGAGACCGAGCCCGCATTGGTGAAGCGCCCGATGACCTGCGTGATATTGCCGATCGTCAACGTATCCGGGTTGTTGGCCTGGAAGTTGTCATACTTGGCATAGAACCCGGCCAGGTTGATGGTCAGCGCGCCGCCCATCAGGCTGTTCTTCAGCCCGATTTCATAGGCGTTCGAGGTTTCGGGTTCGAGCGCCTTGAGGCCGGTTGGCTGGAGGTTGAAGAACAGGTTGAACGCTGGGCCCTTGTAGCCGCGCGTGTAGGTTGCATAGCCGGTCATGCCGCGGCTGAAATCGAACTGGACCCCGGCCTTGCCCGAGAAATTGTCGCTCGTGGTCTTGGTCTTGAGCGGAATGCCATTGGTCGATGCCGCTGCCGCCGACTGTGCCGCTGTCGGCAAGGCGCCGCCGGCAACCAGCAGATTGTAGGCATTCCACACCCCTTCATCGAACGGTGCGTTCGAGGCCCGGTTGCCCGGGCTGGTGATGCGGATGAACGACACGTCAATCTGGTCCGAAGTATAGCGCGCCCCGGCGATCAGGCGGAGGTTGTCTGACAGATTGAAAGTACCCTGGCCAAAGATCGCCATATTCTGCGCCTTCGCACCATAGGTTGCCTGGCCGAAGGCGGTGACCGACGGGGCGGCCAGCGGGCTGCTGCACGGGGTCAGCACACCGGCGGGGATCACTGCGCCTACAGCTGCGGCGCAAATAACGTTGTCGCGCCGGAAGATGCGCTTGGTGTAGGTGTTCGAATAATACATCCCCAGGACGTAATCGAAGAACTGCCTGCCCGGCGAGGTCAGCCGCAGTTCCTGACTGAAGGTATGGCCGGTCTGCGGTCCGGTATCATGCGATTGGGCCGCGCTGATATAGGCCTGCGGATAGAAATCGCCGTCGCGCAGCTCGTTGTTGGCGAAATTGCGATAGGCGGTGATCGAGGTCACGGTCTGGGTGCCCAGCTCGACATCAGCCTGGGCCGAGAAGCCGTATCCGGTTTCAATCGTGCGGGTCACGAAATTCTGATTGATCGTGCGGGTTTCGTCACCCTTCAGCATTGGCAACACGGTCTGGATCAGCGCGAGATTGCCTGCATTTACGGCCCCCGGCGTTGCCGAAGTGGCACCAAAGCGCGGCGGCCCGCCAATCACATCGGCGCAGCAATTATCAACGTTGTGATGATAGTCGCCGATCAGGGTCAGCTTCACGGTTTCGCTGGCATCGGCTTCGACGATCGAGCGGACGCCCCAATGCTCAAGCCCGTTGACGCGCTTGTTCACCGTGGGGGCTACGTTGAAGATATTGCCGTCGTAATTGTCGTAGAAGGCGGTGGTGCGGCTGCGGATTGCCTCGCCCAGCGGCACGTCGATCGCGCCGCGGATCCGGTATTCGAAGCCGTTGCCGAAATAGATGCTGTCTTCGATCTCACCGCCAAAGCTGTCGCCGGGGCGGCGCGAGATGATGTTGATCACCCCGGCGCTGGCGTTGCGGCCGAACAGCGTGCTTTGCGGGCCGCGCAGTACTTCGATCCGCTCAATATCGATCAGATCGGTAAACGCCTCGGCCGAGCGGCTGAACACCACGCCATCGAGGACAGTCGAGACCGTCGGGTCGAAGGCAATAGAAAGGCTGGTGGTGCCAAGGCCGCGCAGGAACAGCGTCTGGTTCAAGGCGGTGCCGGCTTTGACGAAGTTGAGCGACGGCACGAGCTGGACCGCGCCTTCAAGGCTGGGCTTGCCGCCCGATGCAATGGCATCGCCGCCAATCACCGAGACAGCGACCGGAACATCTTGAAGTCGCTCCGTGCGCTTTTGCGCGGTGACCAGGATCTCGCCGGGTGCTTCTTCAACCGCGTCGCTGGCGGGAGCATCCTGAGCAAAGGCAGGGGCCGCAAGGGCAGAGAAAGCGAGTGCCGCAAGCGGCAAGGCCGATGAAGCGCGAAGCATCGATTTCATTGAGATTATCTCCCTCAGACCCGGGATGGCTAAGCCACCTCCGATAAATTTTCCCGCAGCCAAGCTGCTATGCCCTGCCGTACGGCCGACTTGAATTGCGTCTAGTTCGCCGATATGTCAAGCGGTGTCATACGGTCTGGTGCAAGCTGTTGCACAGCGGCAACAGATGCGTGGATGAAGGGATAGGATTGGCGTGGAGGCGCAGTTTTCTACGACTGATGGCGGGTTTGATCTGCATTTTGCGGGTCGGCTGGTGCTATGCCATCGCCGGGACCGCCCGGTTTTGACTTTAGGCCGCGGTGCGGCGCAAGTGACCATGCGGCATGGCAACTTCCGGATCGAGGATAATCCGGCGGGGACGATCACCCCGCTCGATTGGGTGATGGGTGAAGATGCAGTCGAACTGAGCCTCGATGGTCTGGTCCTTGCCCGGCTCGCACTGGACGGATCTTCGCTGAATATTACCGCGCTCGATCCGGGCCATGACCGGATCACTGTGCGCTTCCATGCCGAACTGGGCGAGGCAGTGTGGGGTGGGGGCGAGCAGATGAGTTATCTCGCGCTCAATTCGCGCCGCTTCCCGATGTGGACCAGCGAACCCGGCGTAGGCCGAGACAAGACGACCGAGCTGACCCGATTGATGGACGCACAGGGCATGGCTGGCGGCGATTACTGGAACACCAATTACCCGCAGCCAACCTTCCTGACCTCGCGCTGGCTGGCGGTGCATCTTGATGCAAGCTGCTACAGTGTGCTCGATTTCACCGATCCGGCGGCGCATGTGGTGGAGGTGTGGAGCGAAGTTGCGCGTTTCGAATTGTTTGCGCAGGCCAACCCGATTGCGCTGGTCGGCGCGCTTTCCGCCCGCTTTGGCCGCCAGCCGCCGCTGCCCGATTGGGCGATTGGCGGGGCGATTGTAGGGCTGAAGGATGGCGCTAACAGTTTCGAGCGGCTGGAGAACTTCATCACGGCGGGCGCTGCCGTTTCAGGCCTGTGGTGCGAGGACTGGGCCGGGATCCGCGAGACCAGCTTTGGCCGCCGCCTGTTCTGGGACTGGCGGCGCGACCGGCAGCGCTATCCCGATCTACCCCAGCGGATCGCGGCGCTAAAGGCTCGCGGCATTCGGTACCTCGCCTATGCCAACCCCTATCTGGCCGCCGATGGCATCCTGTATGAGGAAGCGCGCAGCGGCGGGCATTTTGCGCTGCGGCAGGACAGCGACGCCGTCTATCTGGTCGATTTCGGCGAGTTCGATTGCGGCGTCCTCGATTTCACACGCAGCGAAACCCGCGACTGGTTTGCCGAGAAGGTGCTGGGCTGCGAAATGCTCGACATCGGCATAGACGGCTGGATGGCTGATTTCGGCGAATATCTGCCAACCGATGTCCGGCTCGCGGATGGCTCGGATCCGATGGAAGCGCATAACCGCTGGCCGGTGCTGTGGGCCGAGGTCAACGCGCTGGCGCTGGCCAGCCGGGGCAAGACCGGCGATGCGCTGTTTTTCATGCGCGCTGGCTTTTCGGGGGTGCAAGCGGCCTGTCCGCTGCTGTGGGCGGGCGATCAATCGGTCGATTTCACGCGGCATGACGGGATCGGCACGGTGATCACGGCAGCATTATCGGCAGGGCTGGTCGGCAATGCCTACAGCCATTCGGATTGCGGCGGCTACACTTCGCTCCATGGCAATGTCCGGACGGTCGAACTGATGCAGCGCTGGTGCGAGCTGGCCGCCTTTGCGCCGGTGATGCGCAGCCACGAAGGCAACCGGCCCGATGATAATCTCCAGTATGATTCATCGGCAGAGCTGCTTGATTGCTTTGCCCGGTGGAGCCGGGTCCACGCGCATCTTGCTCCTTATGTGCGCCATTTGTGCGATGAGGCCGGCGAGCTTGGGCTCCCGGCGCAGCGCGCCTTGTTTCTCCATTTCCCCGATCAGCCGGACCTATGGACCGTGCAGGACCAGTTCCTCTACGGTGCGGACATGCTAGTGGCCCCGGTGATCGAGCAAGGCGCAGTTTCGCGAGGGGTCATACTGCCCGGCGATACGCCGTGGCGCCATGTCTGGAGCGGAGCCGAATACGCTCCCGGCCGCCACGAAGTTGCCGCGCCGATTGGCTGTCCGCCGGTTTACTACCGCCCAGATAGCGCCTTTGCCGATCTGTTCGCCGGACTGGAAAAGGTGCTGAACGCATGAGTGAACGGTCCAACATCCGCGATGTCGCAGCTCGCGCCGGGGTGGCGGTAAAGACCGTGAGCCGGGTGCTCAACGATCACCCCTATGTCAGCGCGGCAACCAAGGCGCGGGTCGAAGAGGCGATGCGCGCGCTCGATTTCAAGCCCAGCATTGCCGCGCGTATCCTCTCGGGCGCCAAATCGAACCAGATCGCGCTGATCTACGACAATCACAGCCCCTATTACATGCACCAGATCCAGATGGGCTGCTGGGAGCGCTGCCAGGCTGAGGGGATACGCCTGCTCGCCCAACCGGTCGATGTGGCCGATCCGCTGGTCGGCGATCAGATCCGCGGGCTGGTGTCAGAAACCCACGTCGATGGCATCATCCTCTCCTCGCCGGTGACCGATTGCGATCCGGTGCTGCGCGCGCTGGAAGCGATGGACGTGCCGTTCGTACGGATTTCGCCCGGCACCAATCACGCGCTGACCAGCTCGGTATTCATGGACGATGCCCAGGCCGCCGACGACATGACCACGCATATCATCAATCTGGGTCACCGGCGGATCGGCTTCATCAAGGGCCATCCCAATCATATGTCCTCGAGCGACCGCTTGTCCGGCTATCACCGCGCGCTCGACCGGGCCGGGATTGCTTACGAGCCGCAGCTGGTTGCGGACGGCGAGTTCGATTTCGACAGCGGCACCCGTGCAGGGCGTTATTTTCTCGATCTGACCGAGCCGCCGACCGCGATCTTTGCGGCCAATGACGATATGGCCGCCGGGGTTCTGGCAGTGGCGCATGATCGGGGGATTGACTTGCCCGGCCAGCTTTCGGTCGCCGGGTTTGACGATACCACATTGGCCCGCACCGTCTGGCCGCCGCTCACCACGATCCACCAACCGATGCAGGAGCTGGCGCGAACCGCCACCGATCTGCTGATTGCCGGCGCGGATCTCACTCATCGCCGCCTGCCCCATACCCTTATCGAGCGCGCCTCTGTCGCTCGCCTAATCAGGAAACCAGTATGAGTCTTTTGCCATTGCCGCCCGCCACCCGCCAGCTTGGCACAAGCGGTGTTAGCGTATCCGCGATTGCCTGGGGGATGTGGCGACTGGCCGAAGGCGGGCGCAGCGCGGCTGACGCGGCCCGGCTGGTTCATGCCGCGCTCGATGCCGGGATCAATTTGCTCGATACGGCCGATATCTATGGCTTCAATGGCACTGGCGGTTTCGGCGATGCCGAGGCGCTGTTGGGCAAAGTGCTGGCGCATGAGCCAGGCTTGCGCAGCCGGATGGTATTGGCGAGCAAGGGCGGGATCATACCGCCGCTGCCGTATGACCAGAGCCCCGAATATCTGGTCGCCGCGATCGACGCTTCGCTGGCGCGGTTGCGGACCGAACGGATTGACCTGTGGCAGATCCATCGCCCCGATATTCTGGCCCACCCGCAGGAAGTCGCCCGGGTGCTGGACGATGCCGTCGCGGCGGGCAAGATCTCGCTCCTCGGCGTATCGAACTTTACGATGCCCCAGATCGCGGCACTCAATCACTTCCTGGGCCACAAGCTTGTTACCACCCAGCCTGAGATCAACCCGCTGCGGATCACCTGCTTCGAGAATGGCGAGCTGGATCAGGCGATGATGCTGGGGTTGACCCCGCTGGCTTGGTCGCCGCTGGGGGGTGGGCGGTTGCTCAGCCCCGAAGGCGCGCGCGACAAGGCGGTTGCTGCGGCGCTCGACAAGGTTGCGGCCGGGCAGGGCGTCTCGCGCTCGGCTGCAGCCTACAGCTGGCTGATGGCGCATCCGGCCGGGATCATCCCGATCATCGGCAGCCAGCAGCCCGGACGAATAGTTGAAGCGACCCAGGCGCTCACCATGCGCTGGAGCCGCGAAGATTGGTACGCGGTGCTGGTTGCCGCCAGAGGAGAACCCCTGCCATGAGCGCTTCGTCAGTCCACCAACAGTGTGAAATATCGTGGTTTTCGGCGCTGTGCGATGATGACTATGAATTTCTGGGCGTGCCCGACCCGGCGCTGCAATCAAGCTGGGAGCATTGCCGCAATATCGTGCTCCAAGCCGAAAAAGGCGGGTTCGACAATATCCTGCTGCCTTCAGGCTACCAGCTTGGGCTTGATACGACTGTCTTTGCCGCAGCGATGGCGCCGCTGATCCGCCGGATCAAGCTGCTGTGGGCCACCCGCATCGGCGAGGATTGGCCTCCCCAGCTGGCCCGGCGCATCGCTACGCTCGACCGGATCCTTGGGCCTAACGCGGCTGGCACCGGCGGGCGGCTCAACGTCAATATCATCTCCTCCGATATGCCGGGCGAGGCGCTGGCTTCGGGGCCGCGCTATGCCCGCGCGACCGAGGTGGTTAAGATCCTGAAAACGCTGCTCAATGGTGAGCATCTCGATCACCAGGGCGAGTTCTATAACCTCAAGCTCGATCCGGCGCGGATTACCACGCTTTCGGGCAAGGCCCCCGCGTTCTACTTCGGCGGGCTAAGCCACGAAGCCCGCGAGTGCGCCGCCGAGGGCTGCGATGTGTATCTGATGTGGCCCGATACGATGGATAAGGTCCGCGAGACGGTGGCGGATATGACCGCGCGGGCGGCCCGCTATGGCCGTAAGCTCAAGTTTGGCTACCGCGCCCATGTGATCGTCCGTGAAACCGAGGAAGAGGCGCGGGTTTACGCAGACCGGCTACTCTCCAAGCTGGACGATGAGGCGGGCCGCGCGATCCGCGAAAAGTCACTCGATGCCAAGAACTACGGGGTTCAGCGCCAGGCCGAACTACGCGGCGCGGCGGGCGGGGACGGCTTTGTCGAGGAGAACCTGTGGACTGGTATCGGCCGGGCGCGCTCGGGTTGCGGCGCAGCGATTGTTGGCGATCCCGACCAGGTGCTGGCCAAACTGCGCGCCTATCAGGCCGAGGGGATCGAAGCCTTCATCCTGTCGGGCTATCCGCACGCCGCCGAAGCGGACCTGTTTTCGCGCCATGTGCTGCCCAACATCCAGCATGGACCGCTGGATTTCTAGGCTCCTGACGCTAGGCTGGCCCACGCAGCAAGGCAAAACCGATGAACGCGGCGCGGCGGCCCAGAATCAGGCGGTTGAAACTGAGTGCAAACAGCACCGAGGTGGCCAATGTCACCACCATGAAATCGATGTAGTGCAACGAGATTGTTCCGGCGGGCGACCAGACGAAGGTGAACAAGCCGTAGAAACAAACTCCCCAGATCACCCCGGCAACAGCCGCTGGGGCGGCAACGCCCCGGAACAGCAGCGCGACGATGAAGGCCGAGAGGATCGGCATCGAGGACAAGCCGTTGAGCTGCTGGAGCAGGTTGATGATGCTTTGCGCGTTCTCGAAGGCTGGGACCATCAGGATCGAAGTGACCGTCAGCACCGCCGATGCGATCGCCGCCAGCCGCCAGTGATCGGTCACCGGCCGGATGAATTTGGTGTGAAAATCAACCGAATAGAGCGCGACCGAACTGTTGAGGATCGCGGCGGTATGCGCAATCACCGCAGCGGCCATCATCGCCGCAAATGCGCCGGACAGCCACTGCGGCAGCACTGCAGCGACGACCCGGCCATAGGACGCGTCGCCCGCATCACCGAACAGCTTGTAGCCAACCACGCCGGGCACAACGACGATCGCCGGGATGATCAGGATGCGCACTGCGGCAGCGGCCAGCACGCCCTTCTGCGCCTCGCGCACGGTCGGCGCGGTCATTGCCTTCTGGGTGATGTTCTGGTTGGTTGACCAATAGAAGATCTGGATAAATATCATGCCGGTGAACAATGTATGGAACGGGATCGGCGAATCCGCGGCTCCCACCATGCTGGTCCGTTCCGCAGGAATTCCTGACAGATCCCAGCCGATTGCATTGAGCGCCAGCACCACAACCAGCAGGGCGATGGCCAGCACCCCGATGCCCGAATAGGTGTCCATCACTGCCACCGCGCGCAGGCCGCCCGTGATCGTGTATAGCGCAGCGATCACGGCCATCGGCGCGGCGAAATACCACAGCGGCCAATCGACCGCGAACATCGACTTGAGGAACAGCGAACCCGAATAGAGCGCAGCCGGCAGATAGATCAGGATGTTACCGATCAGGAACAGCGCCGAAATCAGGGTGCGGATGCTGCCGCCGCCATAGCGCTGTTCGAGCAGCTCGGTCACCGTGGTGCATTTGGTGCGATAGTAGACCGGCACGAAAACAAAGGCGAGGATCATCAGCCCGACGAACCCGGCCAGCTCCCACCAGGCGAGCAGGAACATCTGGTTGCCATTCATTCCGACCAGCTGTTCGGTCGATAGGTTCGTCAGCGTGATCGAGCCGGCCACGAACATCCACTTGAGGCCGCCGCTGGCGAGGAACACATCCTTGGCCGAACCATCATGCTTGGCCTGTCCGCGCGTGGTGGTGCGATAGGTGATCGCGCCAATTGCCAGCAGCAGCAGCGCCGCAATGCTGATCTGGCCGGCAAAGCTGCCAAGGAATTGCGCCAACATCCGTCTCCCGCCCTCGTTCTCAAGTCAGAGTATCAAGCTTGCTCCGCGGCCCGGGCGCTCGATCATGATCTGCGGCTCTTGCCCGCCGGGTGTGCGGTAACCGCGATTTACCGCTTCGACAACCGGCTCGAGCCGATCCCGCCTGACCAGCGCGACCACCGCGCCGCCAAACCCGCCGCCCGTCATTCGCGCACCGCCTTGGCCGCCGATCGCTTGGTCCAGCAGATCGACCAGGCGATCGATCGGCGGCAGGGTGATCGCAAAATCGTCGCGCATCGAGGCGTGCGAACTGGCCATCAGTGCGCCCAGCGCGGCATGGTCATTTCGCCCAAGTGCGGCAACAGCTTCGAGCACCCGGGCGTTCTCGGTAACGACATGACGGGCGCGGCGCAGGGTGACGGGATCGAGATTGCCCGCGCTGGCGATTTGCTCTGGCCCGACATCGCGCAGCGCCGTCACGCCGAAATGGGCTGCAGCAGCCTCGCAGGAGGCCCGCCGCTCATTATAGGCGCCATCAACCAGGCCGCGTTCAATTCCCGAATGGACGATCAGGATGGCCAGATCGTCTGGGATCGGGACGGCGCTTGCCTCAAGGCTGCGGCAATCGATCAGCATCGCCATCCCGGCCTCGGCCCGGGCGCTGACCAGCTGATCCATGATGCCGCAGTTGCAGCCGGCAAATTCATGCTCGGTAGCCTGACCGAGCTGCGCAAGCCGGGTGCGGTCAAACTCAGGCTGCCCGGCCAGCGCCGCAAAAGCGAGGCCAACCGCATTCTCGAGCGCCGCCGACGAGGAGAGGCCAGCTCCTTGCGGCATATCGCCAACGATCGCCACGTCGGCGCCCCGCAAATCCACCCCCTCGGCCTTGAGCAGACTGGCCATGCCGCGCACATAATTTGACCACGGTGCAGCGGGATCCGGGAGGATCGGTTGGTCAAGGCGGAACGAATTGCGCGCCTCGCCCAGATCGCCCGCGACGATATTTATCGTCGCATCCTGCCTCGCCCGGACCGCGACCATAGTCTGCTTGCCGATTGCGCAAGGCAAAACAAAACCGTCGTTGTAGTCGGTGTGCTCACCGATAAGATTTACCCGCCCCGGCGCGCGCGCCGCCAGCGAAGGCGCTATCCCGAAGTTCCTTGTGAACAGCTGTCTGAGAGCGTCGATCATCACGGCTCACGGAAATGCACGGTTGAAACAGCACGCAGCCGTTCGGCCGCCTGTTCGGGGGTCAGATCGCGCTGGGCTTCGGCCAGCATTTCATAACCGACCATGAATTTGCGGACCGAGGCGGAGCGCAGCAGCGGCGGGTAGAAATGGGCATGAAGCTGCCAGTGATCGGTGGGCTCCGCACCAAAGGGCGCGCCGTGCCAGCCCATCGAGTAAGGGAACGAGCAGGCAAACAGATTATCGTAGCGCGTGGTCAGTTGCTTGATTGCCGAGGCAAGATCGTCGCGCGTTTCGGATGTGAGGTCGGACAGGCGCTGCACCGCAAAGCGCGGCAGCAACAAGGTCTCGAACGGCCAGCTGGCCCACCACGGCACGATCGCCAGCCAATGTGCGGTTTCTGCCACTACTCTGGGTCCGCCCGCCTCGCGTGCGGCCAGTTCGAGCAGCATCGGCTGGGCGCCTTGCCATTCGCGCTGGGTGCGGTCTTCGCGTTCCATTTCGGCAGGCAGATAGGAAGTCGCCCAGACCTGGCCGTGCGGATGGGGGTTGGAACAGCCCATCATCGCGCCCTTGTTTTCAAACACTTGCACATGCCGGTAGTGCGCGCCAAGTTCGGCGCTCTGGGCGGACCACGCGTCGATCACGCCGCGGATTTCGGTCAGGCCAAGCTCGGGCAGGGATTTGGCATGATCGGGAGAGAAGCAGATCACCCGGCTTTCGCCTCTCGCCCCTTCGCTGCGGAATAGCGGGTCACTGTCACCGGGTGTGGGAGCATCGGCGGTCAGCGCGGCAAAATCATTGGTGAAGACATAGGTGCCGGGATAGTCAGGGTTCAGTTTACCGGTCACCCGGGCATTGCCGGGGCAGAGGTAGCAGGTTGCATCATAGGCGGGCCGCGTCGCAAGATCGGGCGTATCCTCCTGCCCTTGCCAGGGCCGCTTGGCGCGGTGCGGCGAAACCAGGATCCATTCATCGCGCAACGGGTTGTAGCGGCGGTGCGGATGGTCGGCAGGATCGAAGCTCATAGCGCGGTAATCCGCAGAATCTGACAGTTCTCGGCCATCATCGGCCGGATCGGTAGCCCGGCAGCGGCCAACCATGCGCCATCATACTGGCTGATGTTGGTTTCATTGGCGCCAGTCTCATCAGCCTTGATCGCATAACGCTTGCCAATGTCCAGCATCGGTAGGCGCAGTTTCGGCATGTGACGCTGTGCCGCCGGTTCCAGCCGGTAGATCAGCAGCAGCAGATCGTCCGCGCTGCCGTGGGCCTGCCACAAGATGGAATCGCCCGCCTCGCCCAGCCACACTTGTCCCGAATGCATCAGCTTGCGGTGCAACTTGTAAGTCGCGATCCAGCGCTTGAGGGCTTCCCGATCGGCACCGGCGACTTTGCGCAGATCGAGTTCGACCCCGAAATGTCCGGGCAGCGCCACGGCTGCGCGAAAATCCATCGCTTGGGAGCGGCTCGTGCTGTGCGCTGGCGAAGTGCCGACGTGCGAGCCCATCAGCTCGGGCGGCATGAACTGCAGGAAGCCGCGCTGGATGCCCAGACGCGATACCGCGTCGATGCAATCGCTGGTCCAGAAGCGGTGGCTGTGGCGGATGATCCCGGCATCGATCCGTCCGCCGCCACCGGCGCAGGATTCGATTTCCACCAGCGGGAAGGCGTCGCGCAGCCGCGCCATCAGGGCATAGGTGCCAAGCACTTGCTGGCGATAGCGCGGGCGCGCACCGGCGGCGGTAAGATCGCGGTTATGGTCCCATTTGAGGTAGGCAATCGGCAGGCTCGCAAGCAGCCCGGCAATCTTGTCGAACAGATAGTCGCGCACCTCCGCGCGCGTCATGTCAAGTACCAGCTGGTTGCGCGCGGTGATCTGCGGACGCCCGGAAATCTGCAGCGCCCAATCGGGATGCGCGCGGAACAGCTCGCTGTCGGGGTTGATCATCTCGGGCTCGACCCACAGGCCGAATTCCATGCCGAGCGCGGCAACATGATCGGCCAGCGGCTTCAGCCCATCGGGGTATTTGGCTTTGTCAGGCCACCAGTCCCCTAGCGAGCTCGTGTCATCATTGCGCCCTTGGAACCAGCCGTCATCAAGCACGAACCGCTCTATCCCGGCTTCCGCCGCAGATGCGGCCAGGGCTTTCAGCTCATCAAGGTCGTGGCGGAAGTAGAAGCCTTCCCAGGTATTCAGATGGACAAGGCGCGGCTTCATTGCGCCTCCGGGCCAATCGACCAGCTGGCGGATCGCGGTATGGAACTGCTGCGCCACGCCGCTGGCCCCGTCGCGCGAGCAGGCGACCAGCATGGCGGGTGTTTCGATCGCATCGCCCGGCTCCAGAAGAACCTCGCCCGGCGCGAGCCATTCGCCCATCTGCCAATGGAAGCCGCCGTCATCGCACCATTCGATCGACTGGACATGGTTGCCCGACCAGCCAAGCTGCACGCCATAGGCCGTGCCATCGGTGCAGGATACCACGGCCCCTGGCACGCAATCATGCGAGGTCAGCCCGCGCCGGTTCTCGCGCCGCCACTGGCTGCGGGTGAGCGGATCGTCGATCGGCACGAACTCGTTGTTATGCCGCCCGCCGTAGGACCGGACGCGCGCCGCATCGGCGGGGAGCGGGATGCAGCCTGCCGCGAGCCACTGAACACCGAGCACTGTGTCGCCCCGGTTCACCAGCCGGGTCGCCAGCGAGAGGACGTTGCTGATTGGATCGAGCGCCAGCGTCACCGAAACCTCGATCTTCGCGACGGTATCGGTCAAGGTGAAGACGGCGCTGTGCGAAGCGGGGCGCTCGAGCGAACAGGCGGTCGCCTGGAATGTCCAGTCCTCGCCCGATCGGTGCGCCAGCAGCGCCGGCTGACCGAACCAGCCGAGCCCGAGCCCCGGGAACAGCGACAGCGGCTGGTCGAAATCGGGGCTGAAGCTGGGCAGCGGGCGATCCGCGCGCAGGCCGTTTTCCGGGGTTATGCCATCGGCCGGGGTTACCCCATCGGGAAGCCGAGGCCCCCAATAACGCCAAAGCGGCGCCTCACCGGGGCATAGCTCAAGGACCAGCGAACAGGCCGGGCTGTGCAGGACCAGAAAATCAGCTTCACTCATAGTCCCGGTTGGCGATCCTTAAGGTGCAGGCCGCCAAAGCTGCTGAAGTGTTGAGCCATAAACTGTCCTCTCGCATGACAGGCTGGCTGCCACCCTTATTTACCAAGTCGTCAGCCCCAAGGTTGACGGGTCGGTCGCTTGCCGCAACACCTCACGGCGATGAGCCTTTTGTCCGAATCGATTGCCCCGCAGCCGATGCGGCTTGGCGTCTGCTATTACCCGGAACATTGGCCGGAGCAAATCTGGGCCGACGATGCGCGGCGCATGGCCCAGGCTGGCCTCAGCCGGGTGAGGATCGGCGAGTTTGCCTGGAGCAGGATCGAGCCGGAACCCGGCCGGTTCGACTGGGGCTGGCTCGACCGGGCGATCGAGGCGCTGGCCCAGGCTGGTCTTGGCATCATCCTCTGCACGCCCACCGCGACCCCGCCCAAATGGCTGGTCGATCGGATGCCAGATATGGTAGCGGTCGATGTGCGTGGCCACCCGCGCAAATTTGGCTCGCGGCGGCATTACTCGTTCAGCCATCCCGGCTACCGCGCCGAGGCGGTTCGGATCACGCGGGCGATGGCCGGGCGCTACGGCGAACACCCGGCCGTCATCGCCTGGCAGACCGACAATGAATATGGCTGCCATGATACGGTGCAAAGCTTTTGCAGTTCCGCTGCAGTGGCGTTTCGCGGCTGGCTGGCGGCGCGGTACGGCACGATTGCGGCGCTCAATGCAGCCTGGGGTAATGTCTTCTGGAGCATGGAATATCGCTCCTTTGCCGAGGTTGAGCTGCCCAATCTGACCGTTACCGAAGCCAATCCGGCGCATTGGCTGGCCTATCGCCACTTTGCGTCGGACGAGGTGGTGGCTTTCAACCGGGCCCAGGTGGAAGTGCTGCGCGAACATGCGCCGGGGCGCGATATTGTCCATAATTTCATGGGCTTCTTTACCGAGTTTGATCATCATGCGGTGGCCCGCGACCTTGATGCGGTCGGCTGGGACAGTTACCCGCTGGGCTTCCTCGATAGCTTCCCGTTCAGCGAGGCGGACAAGCTTGCCTACGCCCGCCAAGGCCACCCCGACATTGCCGCGTTCCACCACGATCTTTACCGCGGATGCGCCAAAGGCGGCCGCTGGTGGGTGGTTGAGCAGCAACCCGGTCCGGTCAACTGGGCTCGCCACAACCCCGCGCCGCTGCCCGGTATGGTCCGCCTTTGGACCCTCGAGGCGATGGCGCATGGCGCTGAATTGGTGAGCTATTTCCGCTGGCGGCAAGCACCGTTTGGGCAGGAACAGCTCCACGCCGGGTTGCTGCGACCGGATAGTGAGCCGGCACCCGGCCTTGCCGAGGCAACGCAGGCCGCGCAGGACATCGCGGCGCTTGGACCTGCAGGCGATCCGCCCAGAAGCGTCGCCCTGGTGTTTGCCTATGATGCAGATTGGGTGACCCGGATCCAGCCGCAGGGGGCGGGGTTATCGGCCCTGTGGGCGGCGTTTGAATGTTATTCCGCACTTCGCCGGCTGGGGTTGGATGTAGACATCGTGCCGCCCGATGCGGCGCTTGGTGGCTACAGCCTGTGTGTCATCCCGTGCTTGCCGATTGTCCCGGATGCGCTGGTCGAAAGCCTGATGCACTTCACCGGGCAAGTAGTCATCGGGCCTCGCTCGGGAAGCCGCGATGCCGATTTCAATATTCCGCCAGAACTGCCTCCCGGCACACTTCGGGCGCTGTTTCCCGCCAAGGTCAGCCGGGTGGAAAGCCTGCGCCCGGGGCTTGTCCACCAAGGCGACGGTTGGGCAATCGAACGCTGGATTGAACATCTGGACACCGGAGCTGCGCCCGAACTGATCGCCCAAGATGGCACTGTCGCCAGTTGGCAGCACGGCCACGGACGTTATCTTGCGGCCTGGCCGACCGCGGATCTGGCGCAGGAATTGCTCGCCCGGGCCGCGAGGGACGCGGGGCTGGAAACGCATGTGTTACCCGAGGGCCTGCGCTTGCGCCGGGCCGGAAACCGCTGTTTTGTGTTCAACTATGCAAACCGGACGATCGACCTCTCCGAATGGCTGACAGGCGAGATCGAACTGGGTGAAGCGACACTCCAGCCGGCCGGTGTTGCGGTGCTGCGCCTGCCCCGGAATTGAATGGCGTTCTGGCGGCTATATGGATAGGACTAGAGCATAAGACAAATGACACGGAGGCGGGTTTGGCGAAGGTGCGGAGATATCTGGAACAGATCGAGGCTTCTGAAAGTGGACCGCATATTGCCGCCCTGTTTGATTTCGATGGGACGATCATCGCTGGATACTCGGCCACCGCGTTGCTCCAGGAAAAGTTCAAGCGCCGTGAAATGGGCCTCGAGGAGATTATCGAGACTGCCAATGTGATGAGCCAATACACCATGGGCAGCATCGGCTTTTCGGGGCTGATGACCGGGGCGGCAAAGTTCATGAAGGGCGTGACCGAAGAGAGCTTCCGCGAGTTCGGGGAAGAGCTTTACGTCAAGCACATCGCGCGCAAGGTTTATCCCGAAACCCGTGAGATCATTCGCGCCCATCAGGCCAAGGGTCACACGGTGGGGATCGTCTCGTCGGCCACGATCTACCAGATCGAACCGACTGCGCGGGATCTCGATATCGAGCATATCCTGTGCTCGCAATATGAGGTGAATAACGGCGAGTTTACCGGCAATATCATCCGCCCGTTGTGTTTTGGCGAAGGCAAGGTGCTGGCAGCGGAGCAGCTGTCGGCTGAAACCGGCGCGGATCTGGCCAAAAGCTATTTCTATTCGGACAGCAGCGATGATCTCGAACTGCTCGAACGGGTCGGCATTCCGCGCGTCCTCAACCCCAACGGCAAGCTGCGCGCCATTGCCAAGGACCGCAATTGGCCAGTCGAGGATTTTCTCAGCCGCGGTACCCCCAAGGCCATGGATTACGCGCGGACGATTTCTGCGACCACTTCGCTGATCGGTGCGTTCTGGGCGGGCCTGCCGATCTGGGCGCTTACCGGATCGCGGCGCGAGGCGACCAATTTCTCGACCGGGCTGTTCGGCGATTT
>JBKJTN010000090.1:0-16569 GCA_046590275.1 Novosphingobium sp. | reverse complement strand
GGCAGGTCGAACATGGCCAGCGTGGCGGTGATGACCACCAGACTGGCCCGCGGGACGGCAGCGATACCCTTGGAACTGATCATCAACGTCAGCAGGATCAGGATCTGCGTGCCGATCGACAGGTCGATGCCATAGGCCTGGGCGATGAAGATCGTCGCGAAGCTCATGTACATCATCGAGCCGTCGAGGTTGAAACTGTAGCCCAGCGGCAGGACGAAGGCCGAAATCCGGCGCGGCACGCCGAACCGGTCAAGCTGTTCGAACAGCTTGGGCAGGGCGGCCTCCGAACTCGCGGTCGAGAAGGCGATCAGCAGCGGCTCACGGATGTAGCGGATCAGCATCCATATGCGCCCGCGCAGGAACAGCGCCCCGATCGAGAGCAGGATCGCCCACAGGATCAGCAGCGCGAGGTAGAATTCGCCCAGCAGCTCGACATAGGTGCCAAGGATTCCGAGGCCGTTTTCGGCCACCACCTTGGCCAGCGCACCGAATACCGCGAAGGGCGCGAATCGCATCACGTAATTGGTAATCTGGAGCATCAGTTCGGCCAGCGCCTCGCAGCCGCGCACCAGCACGCTCCCCTTGTCGCCGATGGCCGACAGAGCAACACCGGCAAACAGAGCGAAGACGAGGATCTGCAGGACATTGTTGGTTGCCAGCGCCTCGACGGCGTTCTTGGGGAAAACGTGGAGAATAAAGTCGAAGAAATCGAGCTGCTTGACCTCGCCCACCGCCTTGGCCGGCACTGTCAGATCAACGCCGACCCCGGGCTGCAGCCAATTGACCATGACCAGACCAAGGCTGATCGAGATCAGGCTGGCCGCGATGAACCAGCTGATCGCGCGAAAGCCGATCCGTCCCAGCGCACTGGAATCGCCCATCTGCGCGATCCCGGCAATAATCGTGGCCAGGATCAGCGGGGCGACCAGCATTTTGATCAGGTTGAGGAAAATCGAGGAGAGCAGGCCGAAGCTCTTGAGCCACAGATCCATCTCGCCACTGCCGGACGGGACCTGCTGGTTTACCCAAAATCCAACCAATACGCCAAGCAGCATGCCGCCCAGGATGCAGGCAGTCAGGTGCTTGGTCAGCACCCAGATCAGCCAGCCGATGATCGAACGGCGCTCTGCCATGTAATTGCTCCCCGGGTATGATTGTTGCTGGCAAGCCTAACAGGCCAATTGGTGCCCGGCAATCAGCCTGCAAGCGCGTTCTTCGCGATTCGCGCATAGATGCGAGCGAGCACCTCAAGGTCCGCGATTGCCACCGCCTCGTCGCGCTTGTGCATCGTTGCGTTGCAGAGGCCGAACTCGATCACCGGGCAGATCGCCTTCAGGAACCGCGCGTCCGACGTGCCGCCAGTGGTCGAAGCTTCGGGGGTGAGGCCCGTCTCGGCCTCGACCGCTGCTGCCACCAGCGCCGAGAAATCGCCCGGCAAAGTGACAAAGGCTTCGCCCGAAATGACCGCGCGCGCTGTGCCGCCGTGCTTGGCCGCGATTGCTGCCACGCGGTCCGCCAGGTCCTGCCCGGTGTGGCGATCGTTGAAGCGGATCGAAAGCCGCGCGGTGGCGCGCGAGGGTATCACGTTGGTCGCCGGGTTACCGACGGTGATATCGGTAATCTCGAGGTTGGAGGGCTGGAACCAGTCGGTCCCCTCATCAAGTTCCAGCGCATTCAGCTCGGCCAGCATGTTGACCATCGGCCCGATCGGGTTGTTGGCCAAGTGCGGATAAGCGACATGGCCCTCGCCGCCTTCGACGGTGAGCCAGATATTGACCGAGCCGCGACGGCCGATTTTCATCACGTCGCCCAGCCGGCCCAGCGAGGTCGGCTCACCCACCAGGCACAGATCGGGGATCGCGCCCACTGTGCGCATATGTTCGATCAGCGATACGGTGCCGAAATGGGCCGGGCCTTCCTCGTCTCCGGTGATGATGAAGCTGATCGTTCCGGCGTCCGCCGGAACCTCGCGCACGGCGGCGACCATCGCCGCGATCGCGCCCTTCATATCGACCGCGCCGCGCCCATAGAGCAGCTCGCCCCGCACTTCGGGCGCAAACGGCGCACTGGTCCAGCCTTCGCCGGGGGGTACGACATCGACGTGTCCGGCAAAGGCAAAGTGGCGGCTGCCCTTGGGCCCTTGGCGGACTGCAAACAGGTTCTCGACCGGGCCATCGGGCGCCTCGCCGGACAGAAACCGGTGCGCCGCAAAGCCAAGCGGGGTAAGCTGGCTTTCAAGGCAATCGAACACCAGCCCCGCTGCCGGGGTGACGCTGGGGCAAGCGATCAGCGCTTCGGCCAGATCGGCAACGGACGAGATTTGGGAGAGATTGGTCATGGTTAGGGAGCGGCATATTGGCTATACTGCGCTGACACAAGCAAGAGTGCCTGCCATGCCCAAACTCGATCTCGGCGCAATCCCCCAATCCAATGCCACCGGCTATCCCGATCCGTTCGACCAAGAGGTTGCGGGGCGCTGGTGGCGGCGGCTGGCACCTGCTGCTGGACTGACCGCCTTCGGGGCCAGCCATGTCGTGCTTAAACCCGGCGCGTGGTCGTCGCAGCGGCATTGGCATGAGAGTGAGGACGAATTGCTGGTCATGATCTCGGGCGAGGCGGTGCTGATCGAGGATGGCGGCCGAACAGTTCTCCGACCCGGCGACGTTGCCGCTTGGGCCATGGGTGTGCAAGACGGCCATCATCTGCGCAATGAGAGCGAAGCGGACTGCAGTTTCGTGGTGGTTAGTGGCGGTGACCGCGACGGCGGCGGGGCCTATTCGGACATCGACATGACTTTTTCCGGCGATGGCTATTTCCACCGTGACGGCCGCCCCTATCCGGTCAAGCGGATGGCCTGAGCCGCGCTACTTCGTCGGCGGAACTTCCCACTGCTCGATCACCCAGTCCTCGGCCTCGGCGGCGGCGATCCAGCTTTGCAGCCATTCATGCTCCCACACCGCCTGCATATAGGTGAGGCCGAAGCCTGGCACCGGCACGCCATAGGTAATGAAGCGGCTGACGATCGGCGCATAGATAATGTCAGCGGCGCAGAAGCTGCCGAACAGAAACGGACCGCCCTGGCCAAACCGCGCGCGCGCCTCGGCCCACAGCGTCAGGATGCGGACCACATCGGCGCGGGCCTCCGCGCTCAATTCGCTATGCTCGACCCGGCGGCGGATGTTCATCGGGCATTCGCGGCGCAGCGTCAGATAGCCAGAGTGCATTTCTGCGACCATTGAGCGGGCCATTGCCCTTGCATCGTCAGCCTTGGGCCAGAACCGCTCGCGGCCCACTTTGTCGGCCAGATATTCGATGATCGCCAGGCTGTCCCACACCACCGCATCGCCGTCCCACAGCACCGGGACCTTGCCCGATGATGGCGCGATGTCGTCACGGTGCTTCTTTTCCTCTTCCCAATCCTCGCCATAAAGCGGGACCTGGATCTCTTCGAAGGCAAGGCCCGCTTGCTTGGCCGCCAGCCAGCCGCGCAAGCTCCAGCTGGAATAGTTCTTGTTGCCGATGATCAGCTTCATGGATGGCCCCGCGACGAATGACTATCCTCACCTAGCCGTTCAGCCAATCCGTGTCGAGAATGAACAGATGGCTTCGTGCGTGACCTCTTTACCAATATGTGGCTAGTTAAGTGCATCGGGCAGGAATGGGCAGAAATGTATGAAGCTGTGGGGAGCTGTGTTCGGGGCGCTAATCGGTTGGCTGGCGTCCGACTTTGAGTTCTTTGGGATGGTCATTGGCGGGTTCCTTGGCCTTCTTGCCGGAATATGGCTCGAAACTATCGTTCGCCACGAAGTGGTGACCGGGCTCAAGCGGATCGTCGATGCCGAACTGCGCGATTTCATCAAGCGCGAGATTTCCGCCGCGCTCGGCCAGATGTCCGCGCCGGCGCAGCCTGCCGCCACTGCCCCGCCGCCAATCGCGGCCGGTCCGGCGCGGAGTGCAGAACCATCGGCTCCAAGCCCGGCCGAGCCGCGCGAGCTGGCGGCAGAGTCAGTGCCGGTGAGCTATTCGGACCGCGCCCCGCCTGAGCCACCAGAACCGGCCCAGCCCACGCTGATCGAACAGGGTATCGCAGCGGCTCGCGACTGGCTGCTGGGCGGCAACACGATTGTCCGCGCCGGCCTGGTGATTCTGTTCGTCGGCCTGAGCTTCCTCGCCCGTTATGCGGCCAACGCGGGGCTGTTCCCGATCGAGCTGCGGCTGGCGCTGGTGGCCGCAGTGGGCGTCGCCCTGCTGGCAGTTGGGTTCAACCGCCGCGAGCAGCGGCCGGCCTTCGGGCTGGCCTTGCAAGGCGGCGGCGTGGCGGTGCTTTATCTGACCGTCTTTGCGGCGGCGCGCCTGTTCGAGCTGATGCCGCCGCTCGCCGCGTTTGGCCTGATGATCGTATTTTGCGGATTGGGCTGCGCATTGGCGCTGATGCAGAATTCCAAGGCGATGGCGATCAGTTCGTTTGCCGGGGGCTTTGCCGTTCCCGTCTTGCTGGGCGGTGAGAGCGAGACGCCGCTGGCGCTGTTCACCTATCTGACCATCCTCAATCTGGCGATCCTGATGATCGCATGGCGACGTTCGTGGCGGGAGCTCAACCTCCTGGGGTTCTTTGCGACCGTGATGATTGCCAGCGCCTGGGGGCTCGCAAACTATACGCCGGGCCAATATCTGATCTGCCAGATATTCCTCGCGCTTTCGATGATGATCTACCTCGCCACTGCGGTGCTTTATGCCCACAACACTCCCGGCAAGCTTGGCAATTACGCGGACAGCACCCTGTTGTTCGGCCCGGCGATTGCCGGATTCGGGCTGCAGGTGGGACTGGTGGAGCGTTACAGCTTTGGCAGCGCCTTTTCCGCACTGGCGTTCGGCGGGGTCTATGCCGCAGTGGCGGCCTTCACCATGCGCAAGCGCCGCGACGAGATGCGGCTGATGAATGAGTGCCTGATTGCAATCGGCGTAGGTTTCGTCACGCTGGCGATCCCACTGGCGCTCGACGTCAAATGGACCTCGGCCGCCTGGGCGCTGGAAGGGGCTGCCGCCTTCTGGGTTGGGAGCCGTCAGGCGCGCTGGATGCCGCGGTTGTTCGGATTACTGCTGCAGGGGCTGGCCGCGCTGATCTTCCTGACAACGCTTCAGCCCAATATCTCGGCGCTGCCGCTGGCCAACAACGGCTTTATCGGCGGCCTGCTGATCACTGCCGCGCTGATTGCCACCGCGTGGTGGATGCGCCGCGAGCTGCCTCATAGCGGCTCCAGGCTGGCCGAGGCCTATGCGGGCTTTGAGTTTGGGCTCAGGCAAGCGACCTTCCTAGCAGGCTTCCTGTTTGCGTGCCTGACGTTGGCGCTGGAGCTGACCCGGCAATTGCCGGCCGGCGACACAATGTCCGCTCCGGTTTCGGTGTTTGCACCGCATCTTGAGGTTCTGTTCCTGCTGCTGGCGGTGCTTGCGGCAATGTGGGGATCGGCGTGGACTGGGCGGCGGTTTGATTGGCCAGTGGCGACCTGGCCAAGCCGGGCCAGCCTGCCCCTGCTGGGTGCTGCCTTCCTGATTACGCTTGGGCTTGGCCGCCATGTGCTCGATCTCCCGGACGGACTGCTGTGGTTTGGCGCATTGGCGCTGCATTATGATCTGCTGCGCCGCAACGATGCAACGCATCCTGCGCTGCACCGCTGGCAATATGCGGCGCACGCCGGAACAGTCTGGTTGCTGACCGCGCTGCTGGCCGATTGCCTGCAATTGGGGATCGATCGGGGCGGCTTGTGGAATACCTCATGGGCGGGCGTGATCTTCCTGATCAGCGCTATGACGGTGCTGATGGTGTTGACGCGCTGGGCGGGCCGGGCCGCGACGGGCGGGGCGCGGAACTGGCCGCTTAACCCGCATGGCCGCGCCTATTACTGGGCTGCAGCCGTGCCGTTGGCGGTGCTGGTCTATTCGGGCGCGCTGGTAACGGCGATCTTCGCTTCCGGTGTGACCGATCCGCTGCCATATATCCCATTGCTGAACCCGGTCGATCTCTCGCTCGGCCTTGCAATCGTCTCGCTGGCGCTGTGGCGGCGGATGGTGGCGCGTGCCGATCCGCAGCCGGCAGGCGCGGGGCTGCTGGTGGGGCACCGGGCGCTGGTCGCAGGTGCCGCGCTCGGCTTTGTCAGTATCAACGGGATATGGCTGCGCACGGCGCACCACTGGCTGGGGACGGAATGGAGCGGCGCGGCGCTGTCTGGCAGCCCGCTTGTGCAGACCGGCCTGTCGATCCTGTGGACCTTGCTGGCAATGGCGCTGATGCTGCTGGCTAATCGCCGCGCTAGCCGGATCGGCTGGCTGACCGGCGCAGGGCTGCTGGCCGTGGTGGTGGTCAAGCTGCTGCTGGTCGATATGTCGAGCGCGGAAGGCGGCCAGCGGATCGTTACGTTCATCGGGGTTGGCATATTGATGCTGGTGATCGGCTATTTCGTCCCCTTGCCGCCGCGCAAGGCAGTGGCAGCGCAAGTTGAGGCCAAGTCATGAGAGCGAGATACCTTACCCTGAGCATCGCCCCACTGCTGATCGCTTCTTGCGGCAAGCCGCCCCCGGCCGATCCGAACCGGCTGGAATCCTATGCCGCGAAGCTGGCGGTCAATGCTGAGCCCGGCGCTCCACTGCAACGCATGGCTGTGCCCGCCGCGGCGTTGATCGAAATGCGGAACGCTGACCTCTCCGACATCCGGGTGTTCGATGCAGGCGGCAAGTCGCTGCCGATCGCCCTGCTGCGCGGAGAGCAGATCGCGCAGGCTGAAGAGAAGCGGGTCGAGGTCACAGTCTATCCTGTCGTCGGCTCGGTCGAGGCGCTGCGGGTGCAGGGCATTTCGCTGAGCATCGATGATGGCAAGGTCGCGCATATTGTCGGACTCGATGGGCCAACCGGTGCAGCCAAAGCGCAGGTTGTCGGAACGCTGCTCGATACGCGCGAGGTGACCGATCGAGCGATCGCCGTGGTGCTGAACGCCGACTTGCCGGTCCAGCAGCCAGTCACCGTGACGCTGGAAAGCAGCGCTGACCTCAAGAATTGGGAACTGCTGGGCGAAAAGGTCATGTTCCGCAGCGCGCCGGGCGGCGTGGTGCTGGGTTCCGGGCGGATTGAGCTGCCATCCGCCGATTTGCGCGGCCGTTATATCCGCGTCGGCTGGGCTGCTGCCGGCATGCTGCTTGAGCCGGTGGCAGTGCGCAGCGCAGCCGTAATCACCTCAAAGCGCGGGCCGTCCCAGCGCCAGGTTGCGCAAAGCAGTGGGGTGAAGCAAATCGGCGCGCATGATCTGCGGCTGACGCTGCCGTTCAAGGCGCCGATTGCCGCGCTGAAGCTCAGTCAATCCGGACAGGACGGCGTCGTGCCGGTGCGGCTTTATGGCAAGGCGTCAGCCGAGTTGCCGTGGACCATGCTGGCGGCGGGAACGGTGCGGAGTGGCCGGGCGGGGGCGAGCATCCTCGAAACCGGCGGTGCTGCCATGACGCTTTACCGGATCGAAGCCGACCAGCGCACCGCAGGCTTTGCGCAGCCGCCGCAAATCGATCTGCTGTTCGATCCGGTGGAGCTGTTGATCCGGTTCAACGGCAGTCCGCCCTATATTGTCGGGGCGGGATTGGCTGGTGCGCCCGGTACCTTCTTGACGCCTGAGGAGATCGAACCGGGCGCGAGCCAGCGGCTGGCCGGAATCCCGCAGGCGACAAACGGCGGTGGTCAAGCAGCAGCGGTGTCGGTGGCCCCGGCGCCAGCGGCCCGCGGTCTTGCCGACAAGCGCCTGGTGCTGTGGCTGGTGCTGCTTGCAGGGGTGGCGGTATTGGGGCTGGCGCTGGCCAGATTGCTCAAGGGCAGTGCGGGCAAGGGCAGTGCGGCCAAGGGTGAGGATTCGGCCTAGATCGCCGCATCCGCCAGCACGGCGGCGCGCAGTTCGGCGATGCCCAGCTTGGTTTCCGCAGAGGTTGCGAGCACATCGGGGTGCGCGGCGATGTGTTTGCGGGCATCGGCCTGGGTGCGGGCCAGAACCTCGGCCAGCTCTTCGGCCTTGATCTTGTCCGCCTTGGTCAGCACCACGCGGTAGCCGACCGCGGCCTCATCCATCATCTTCATCATCTCGGCATCGACCGGCTTCATCCCGTGACGCGCGTCGATCAGCAGCAGGACGCGTTTCAGCACGACCCGTCCGCGCAGGAAATCGCGGACCAGCCGGCGCCAGTTCTCGGCGACCTTGATCGGCGCCTTGGCAAAGCCGTAGCCTGGCATATCCACCAGCCGCAGCTGGGTCGGCTCACCCACTTCGAAGAAATTGAGCTCCTGCGTCCGCCCGGGCGTGACCGAGGCACGGGCGATCGATTTGCGCCCGGTCACGGCGTTCAGCAGCGAGCTTTTGCCGACATTCGACCGTCCGGCAAAGGCGATCTCAGGCACTTCAGGATCGGGCAGGAACTTAAGCGCAGGCGCGCTTTTGAGGAACTCGATCCGCCCCGCGAACAAGATCCGCGCTTGTTCGGTCAGCGCCGCAATCGCAGCATCATCATCTGCCATCACTTGTCCCGGGCCGCCGCGCGCTTGGCATCGAGGCCGTCTTTTTCAGCCTGCGCCTTCAATTGCGGGTGGCGGCTGTAGAGATACCACTGCTGGGCGATGGTCAGGATGTTCGAGGTGATCCAGTAGATCAGCAGGCCGGCCGCAAACGGTGCCATCACGAACATCATCATCCACGGCATGATTGCGAAAACCTGCTGCTGGACAGGATCCATCGGTGCCGGGTTGAGCTTGAACTGGAGATACATGGTGATCCCCAGCAGTACCGCCAGCAACCCGATTGCGAGGAACGAGGGCGGGGTAAATGGCAGTAGCCCGAACAGGTTGAGGATATGCATCGGATCGGGCGCGGACAGATCTTTGATCCACAGCGCGAACGGCTGGTGGCGCATTTCGATCGCCAGCATCAGCACCTTGTAGAGCGCGAAGAATACCGGAATCTGCAGAAAGATCGGCAGGCAGCCCGCCAGCGGATTGACGCCTTCGGTCTTGTATAGCGCCATCGTTTCCTGCTGGAGCTTGGGCTTGTCGTCCTTGTAGCGTTCTTGCAGCGCCTTCATCTTGGGCTGGATCGCGCGCATCTGGGCCATGCTGGCAAACTGGCGCTGGGCAATCGGGAACATCACCCCGCGCACGATTACCGTCAGCAGGATAATTGCGACACCGAAATTGTCGACCGCGCTGAACAGTGCCTTCAGCAGCATGAAGATCGGCTTTTCAAACCAGCGGAACCAGCCCCAGTCAATCGCGAGGCTGAAGTTGGCGATGCCGCTATCCTCGTAGCGATCGAGCACGGTGCTTTCTTTCGCCCCGGCAAACAGCCGCGTGGTGCGTGTCAGCTGCTGGCCCGGCGCAATGGTGGCGGGTTCATAGACCAGATCGGCCCGGTAAATGCCTTTGCCAAGGCTGCGGAAATCGCTGCTGGTCGATGACTTGTCGGGGATCAGCGTGGTCATCCAGTAGATATCGGTAAACCCGATCCAGTTGGCCTTGCCTTCATTCCTGAGTTCGCCGGCTTCGCTGACGTCGTCGTAATCGATGCCAAAGTTTACCGCGCCGTCAAACGCACCGAACGGTCCGGCGTGGACGTTCCACGTATCCATGCTCGCGGTCTTGTTGGTGCGGTTGATCAGCGCAAACGGACGCACCACCACCGGCGCAGCGCCGGGATTGGCAACCGTCTGGGTTGCGGTAAGCAGATAGTCTTCGTCGATCGCATAGCGGATTGCAAAGGTCTGGCCGGTCGGGTTGGTCCAGCTCAGCGACACCGGGGTTTGCGGGGTCAGCTTCGCGGCCGCAGGAGCAGACCACACCGTGTTGGCATTGGGCAAGGCGATGCCGCCAGAGCCTTCGGTGGCAACCCAGCCGAACTGGGCAAACTGCTGCGCCGGGGTTCCGGCGGGCGAGAAAATCCGGGCCTGGCCGTCGCTCTTCTTTTCGGTCGCGGTGTGGCGATTGGTGGTGAGGTCATCCAGCACGCCGCCGGTCAAATTGATCGAGCCCGACAGGCCCGGCGCGGCAATTGCCACCCGTCCGCCGGTGGTCAGTGCGGTCTTGAGATCCTTGGCCTCCAGCGCGAGATCGGCGGCGCTGGTCAGCCCGCCATCGCGGGTCGGCTTGGCTGCTTGACCCGGCGCGCTGGCAGCCGGCGCGGTGGTAGAGGCAACGGGCGTGTTCGAGTTCGGATAGAAATAGCGAATCCCCGCGTCCCAGCCGAACAGCACCAGTCCGGTAAGCAGGACGGCAAGAATGATATTGCGCTGGTTATGGCTGTCCACGAAGGGGTTCCTGTATTCGTTTAGTCAAAGATGGGGGGGTGGCGGGGCCCTTCAAGGCACCGGATCATAGCCGTGACCCCCCCACGGGTGGCAGCGCAATAGACGCTTCGTTGCCAACCAGCCACCCTTAATCGCACCGTGTTTTTCGACCGCCTCAATCGCATATTGCGAGCATGACGGGGCATAGCGGCATGAGGGCGGAAGGATGCGCGAAGGGCCAAGCTGCCAGCCGCGCGCGATCCAGATGATCAGGCGTTTCATCGCCTTTTTCCCGGATGCTTGCGAGCTGGATCGCCCTTGCCGGTTGCGGCGCGTTCCAGCGCGGCGAGCAATTCCGTGCGAAGCAGCGCAAAATCGCGCTCGACTCCGCCTTCGCGCCCGATCAGCACATGATCGGTCGCGGCGAGGCCGTACTGAGGAAGGAGATCACGCAACAATTCGCGGAAGCGCCGCTTCATCCGGTTGCGGACAACCGCGTTGCCGATTCGCTTGGTGACAGTGATCCCAAAGCGCATCTGTTCGCCCTGGTTGGGGCGCGCGAGCAGCACAAAGCCGGGGCGCGCGATGCGCAGGCCCCGGTTGGCAGCTAGAAAATCAGAACGCCGGGTGAGGATCGCGAGGCGCGGGGGAGTCCGATCGCTCAGGCCGGAAGCGTCGCTCAGGCCGACAGCTTCTTGCGGCCGCGGGCGCGGCGGGCGGCCAGAATCTTGCGGCCACCGGGCGTTGCCGAACGGGTACGGAAACCGTGGCGACGGGCACGCACGAGATTGCTTGGCTGGAAGGTGCGCTTCATCGCGAAAAACCTCAAATTCGAATAAAAAAGGCGGCCGTTAAGGACTGCCGTTCTGCAAGAGCGGGCCGTTACTGAAGGCGCGCGCCAGAGTCAAGGGATTCGGGCTTGATCCAGCTTGACCCAGCGGGCCATATCCTCTGCCCCCATCCATTTGGCGTCGGCATTGGGAACCGAATTGGTCATCGCATAGAAATTGGCCGCTTGCGAGGAACTCATCCCCATTTCGCGGTAATAGTCCAGATAGGCGTGATTCTGGGGCGCGTCGGCGGCAAAATCGTCAGGTTCGCGGCCATCCTCATCGGCCCAGGCGTGGACCGCGAATTCAGCGCCCGGATCGGCAAACCGACGCGCTCCGGCCAGGAACAACTCCACCCCGCCTGAGCGGACCGAGCCGCCGGCCGGTACATGGGTGGCGATCCCGCGGGCGTGGATCATCCGGCCCAGCCGCAGATTGGCGCGATCATCCTCGGTGCCAGGGCATTCGATCATCACCAGCATTGCAATGCCCGGATAATCGCGCAGCATGGCGGCAAATTGGCCGGGGGTGGCCTGATCGGTCACATCGACCAGTGCAGCACGGGTGCCATCGAGCACCCGGAACGGGCCATAGGCAGCGATACCCCTGGGCATTGGCGCCGCAACAACCGCCTCGACAAGCCGATCGCCGCCGCTGTCGGTGACGACTTCCTGAACCTCGATCGTCTCATAGATAGTCACCTCCGCCCGGGTAGGGGCGGCGATCAGGGCCAGGAGCGGCAGTAGGGCGGCAAGCAAGCGGCGCATGACACGCTCATGCGCCCCGCAGCTTTACCGCAATGCCAACGCTAACGGTTAAGACCGCGCTACCATGATCTTCGCTCGACAGGTGCGCCCCGCTTCGCCATCACGCACAAAGGTAATGGGGGCAATAGTTTGGTCGCGCTGGTATCGACGGTGGCATATCTGGGACTTGAGGCCCGCAGCGTTGAGGTTCAGTGCCAGATCGCACCGGGAATGCCGCGCTTCAATCTGGTCGGCCTGCCCGACAAGGCGGTTGGCGAAAGCCGCGAGCGGGTCCATGCCGCGCTGGCCGCGATGGGGCTGTCGCTCCCGCCCAAACGGATCACCATAAACCTCTCGCCGGCCGATCTTCCCAAAGAGGGCTCGCATTACGATCTGCCGATTGCGCTGGCACTGCTGGCGGCAATGGGCGTGACCGATGCCGAACAGCTGGCGGATTACGTTGCGGTGGGCGAACTGGCGCTGGACGGCCGGATCATTTCCTCACCCGGAGTGCTGCTGGCCGCGATCCATGCGTCCGGTCTGGACAAGGGATTGATTTGCCCGGCCAACCAAGGCTCTGAGGCGCGGTGGGCGACCGGCATTCCGATCCTCGCTGCGCCCGATCTGGTCAGCCTGCTCAATCATCTCAAGGGGACGCAGGTGCTGGCCCAGCCCGAACCGGGCGAAGCAGAGCCGCCGGGACACGGGCCTGATCTGGGTCAGGTCAAGGGTCAGGAGGGCGCCAAGCGCGCGCTCGAAATCGCCGCCGCCGGTGGGCACAATTTGCTGATGATCGGGCCGCCGGGTGCGGGCAAGTCGCTGCTGGCGAGCTGCCTGCCCGGTATCCTGCCCGAACTCACCTCGTCCGAAGCACTGGAAGTTTCGATGGTCGCCTCGGTCGCTGGATCACTGATTGATGGGCGGATCAGCCGGGTTCGGCCGTTTCGCACGCCGCATCATTCGGCCTCGATGGCCGCACTGGTCGGCGGCGGGCTGAAAGTGCGCCCCGGTGAAGTCAGCCTGGCGCATCTGGGGGTGCTGTTTCTGGACGAGCTGCCCGAGTTTCAGCGCGCGGTGCTTGATTCGCTGCGGCAGCCGCTCGAGACGGGTGAGGTCAGCGTGGCACGGGCCAATGCCCATGTCACCTTTCCGGCACGAGTGCAGCTGATCGCGGCGATGAACCCGTGTCGCTGCGGGCATCTCGGCGATCCGGCGCTGGCCTGCAGCCGCGCGCCGCGCTGTGCCGCCGACTACCAGAGCCGGGTGTCCGGGCCTTTGCTTGACCGGATTGATCTGCATGTCGATGTCGATCCGGTCAGCGCTGCCGATCTCAGCCTGCCGCCGCCGACCGAAGGCTCAGCCCAAGTGGCCGCCCGGGTCGCGGCAGCGCGGATGATCCAGACCGAGCGGCTGGCCGGCACCAAAATGCGCAGCAATGCCCAGCTCGATGGGGACATGCTCGAACAGCACGGCACGCCGGATGAGGCCGGGCGCAAGCTGCTGCTGCAGGCGGCAGAAGCGATGCGCCTCTCCGCGCGCGGCTATACCAGGATGCTGCGGGTGGCCCGGACGATTGCCGACCTCGCGGGAGTTAAGACTGTCGGGCGGATCCACGTGGCCGAAGCGCTGAGCTATCGGCGGCAACCGCCGCGGAGCTAGCTAAAGCGCGCCAACCCTTGGCAGCGCGGTAACCTTGTCGCCCAGTTCGGAGCGGTCGCGCCAATGCAGGTCCTTGCAGCTGAGCGGCCGGCCGTCGTGGGCGTGGATGGCGATGGGCTGGATCGGCTGCCCGTCGCGGTCGTCGCACAGTACCGGGTTGGCGGGCACGCCGAGGCTGTGTTTCTCGCCCCACTGGCGTAGCGCGAGCATGGCGGGCAGCAGGTCAAAGCCGCGTTCGGTCAGCCGATATTCGATCTTGCGGCGATCATCGGGCAGCGGTTCGCGCTTCATGATCCCGTTTTCGACCAGCCGTGCGAGTCGATTCGACAGGATGTTGCGGGCGATCCCGAGCTCGCTGAGGAACTCCTCGAAATGATGCACGCCATTGAATGCGGCGCGCAGGATCATGAACGACCAGCGTTCGCCCATGACTTCGAGCGCGAGCGGCAAGCCGCAGCTTTTGATCTCATCGAGCGGTTCGCGCAATTTATCCATCGGTTTTCCTCTGTCCCGGCCGCAACCTAACGCAAAGCGCGCTTGCTACGCGACAAAAAAATCTTTGCTGCGATGCACAGTTTCTAGTTGCAACTTAAAACCTATCAAGGTAGGTAGTGATTCGCAACGTAAATCGATCCGCTCCTCTCCAGAAGCCTTTTCGATCCCTGCCTGCAGAACTTAAAGGGGAATTGAGATGACACTTGCTATCCAGCCTTATTCGCGGACCCTCCTGGCGGCCAGCCTCGCCCTTGTCGGCACGATTGCCAGCTTCGGGGTCACCACCAGCCCGGCCTATGCCCAAGGCGCAAGTAACGGCAATGTTGCCTCGCTCGCCACCCGGCTCGAAGCGCCGCGCAAGGTGATCATCAATGAAACGCTGTGGAAGTGTGCCGAAAGCCGCTGCACTTCGGTGGCCGAGAATTCGCGGCCGGCCAACAGCTGCATCCGTCTGGTCAAGAAGATCGGACCAGTCACCAGCTTCGCCACCCCCCGGGGCGAATTGAGCGCGGACGAACTCCAGCGCTGCAACGCGGCCGCCTGAGCCGAATACTTCAGGCATCCTTGACAGCATCCTGGAAACTGGGCCTCCGCCGCAAGGTGGGGGCCCTTTTTGCGTTCAGGAGATCAGATTGCGCTCCCTCAGATCGGCTGCCAGCATTTCGGCATCGACAAAATGATGCACTTGCCAGCCGCAACTCCGCGCCGCGATCACATTGGCTTCATTGTCGTCGATAAACAGCATCTCGCCCGGCCGATGGCCGAACCGGCGCGCCGCCAACGCGTAGATCGCTGGATCAGGCTTGGCGATTTTCTCGGTGCCCGAGACGACGATGTCGGCAAAGCATTTGAACACCGGATAGGTCGGGTGAAACTGGGCCCACAGCTCATGGCCAAAATTGGTGATGGCATACAGCGGCACGCCGCGCTGGTGGAGGGCTTCGACCAGCTCGAGACTGCCCGGCACCGGGCCGGGAATCGTCTCGTTGAAGCGCAGCGCATAAGCGCGGATCAAGTGGGCGTGATCCGGATATTCGGCGGCGCGTTCCTCGACCATTTCGGCCAGCGCGCGGCCAGCATCATGCTGGAAGTGCCATTCGGGGGTGATGACGGTGGCGGTGAACCAGTCCAGCTCATCCGGATCGGCGATCAGCTTGGCGAACAGCAGCCGCAGGTCCCATTGTACAAGGACGCGGCCGACATCGAAAACGACGGCGGAAACAGGCGCGGTCATCGTTTGGGGTCCCCGATACTCCGGGGACAGGCTCTGATCAGCCCTGACGCGCCTTGAAGCGGCGGTTGGTCTTGTTGATCACATAGGTGCGCCCGCGGCGACGGATCACGCGGTTGTCCCGGTGGCGGTCCTTGAGCGACTTGAGGCTGTTGCGAATCTTCATGATATCCTCGGGCGGCATTTCACCGCAGAAATTGAAGCCGGGCCGTTACGGCTCGCGCCCAGTGAAGTCAAGCATCTCGCCGAGTTTGCGCTCCCACGCCAGCGCATGACCGACGATCACATCGAGATCGGCGTATTTCGGCTCCCACGGCAGGGTCCGTTTGATCAGGGCATTGTCCGAAATAAGCGAATCGGGATCTCCGGCGCGGCGGGGGCCGAGACGGCGTTCGATCTTGAGATTAGTCACCCGGTCGACCGCATCCAGCACTTCGAGCACCGAAAAGCCGCGGCCATAACCGCAATTCATCGTCAGCGATTCGGACGGTGCCGAAATCAGCGCCTCAAGCGCCAGGACATGCGCGGCGGCCAGATCGGAGACGTGGATATAATCACGCACGCCAGTGCCGTCCGGAGTAGCATAATCGGTGCCGAACACACCGACATGGCTGCGTTTGCCCAGCGCAGCTTCGACTGCGACCTTGATCAGGTGCGTTGCCCCGGTGGTCGATTGGCCAGAGCGCGCGCGCGGATCGGCGCCGGCGACGTTGAAATAGCGCAAGGCACAGAAATTGAGCGGATGGGCTTTCGCGACATCGCCCAGCATGATCTCGGTCATCAGCTTGGACATGCCATAGGGATTGATCGGCAGTTTGGCGCTGTCTTCGCGGACCGGCGAAACTGCGGGGATGCCATATGTCGCTGCGGTCGAGCTGAAGATCATGTGCGGCACGCCTGCCGCCACCGCAGCCGCGATCAGGGCGCGGCTCTTGGCGGTGTTGTTCTCATAATATTTGAGCGGGTTCTCGACCGATTCGGGCACGATGATCGAACCGGCGAAATGCATCACCGCGCGAATGCCCTGCTCGGTGATTATCCGCGCAAGCAGCGCCGGGTCAGCAATATCGCCTTGATAGAACGGCACATCGTCAGGCACTGCCCAGCGGAAGCCGGTGGTGAGATTGTCGATCACGGTCACCGGCCAGCCGGCATCGGTGAGGGCAAGAACCGCGTGGCTGCCGATATATCCGGCGCCGCCGGTCACAAGTACGGGGAGTCTGCTGGTCATGATTGGACAGTCGCTAGCATGCCCGCGCCATAAAGTGGTTAACGGCCCGGCAATGCTTGCCCTCTTGCGTGCAAG
>JBKJTN010000157.1:0-5504 GCA_046590275.1 Novosphingobium sp. | reverse complement strand
ATGAACCATTCGACCACCGAAGTGTTCTTCGATGACATGCGTATCCCGGCCACAGCGCTGGTGGGCGAAGAGGGCAAGGGCTTCCGTTACATCCTCTCGGGCATGAATGCCGAACGGATCCTGATCGCTTCGGAATGCGTCGGCGATGCCAAATGGTTCATCAAGAAGGCCAGCGAATATGCCAAGGAGCGGCAGGTATTTGGCCGGCCGATCGGACAGAACCAGGGCGTCCAGTTCCCGATCGCGCGCTGCTATGCGCAGATGCGCGCAGCCGAGCTGATGGTGCATCACGCCGCACAGACCTTCGATGAAGGCGGCAATCCGGGCGAGGAAGCCAATATGGCCAAGTTGCTCGCCAGCGAGGCCAGCTGGGCGGCGGCGGATATGTGCGTGCAGACTTTCGGCGGGTTCGGTTTCGCCGAGGAATACGATGTTGAGCGCAAGTTCCGCGAGGCGCGGCTCTACACCGTCGCCCCGATCAGCACCAATCTGATCCTCAGCTATCTGGCTGAGCATGTGCTGGGATTGCCAAGAAGTTATTGAGCGTCCGCACTGCATGGCATAGGTTGGCGGGATGACCGAGGCCGATCTCAGCTCGCCCCGCCATACCAAGGTCGGGGTATTTGTGTTTGTGGCCGCGCTCCATGTGCTAGCAGTGCTGGCGCTGATCCGGGCCTTTGCGCCCGATTTTTCGGCCAAGGCAGTAGAGACCGTCGTGTCGGCCTTCAGCGTAACCGTCACCACCCCGCCGCCTTCGCCTGAGCCCAGCAAGGAGCCGGAAAAGTCTGGCGCGGCCGCGGAAGTCGGCAAGAAGGCAGTGGCCAAGGCGGTCAACGCGCCCAAGCCGAAGGTCGTTATCGCCAAGGTGCCTGCGCCCAAAGCCGCCAGCACCGGCGATGCCAACAGTTCTGGCACCAGGGATACCGGCGCTGGAACCGGTGCAGGAGGGCAGGGGAGCGGCACCGGCAGCGGTGCGGGCGGGACTGGGCAAGGCGGCGGGCTGGTCCGAAAGGCTGAGAAAATCGCCGGTGAAATCAACTCCGCCCGCGATTATCCCAAAGCGACCCGTGATCTCAGGATCGACAGTTCAGTGACCATCTACATGACCGTCGGCACCGATGGCCGGGCCCGCAATTGCCGGGTGCAACGCGGCAGCCGCGATGCTGAGGCCGATGCGATCACCTGCCGGCTGGCCGAACAGCGGTTCCGGTTCAAGCCAGCTACGGACGCTGCGGGCAATCCGGTGGAATCAACCTATGGCTGGCGGCAGAAATGGTTCTATCCCAAACCCGGCGCTTGATCATGTGCCGGGCACCCGGCATTGATGGTCGCCGATTGGGAGAACTGCCTTGTCCACCATCCATCCCGTTCCCGCCGAATGGGCCGCCCGCGCTTATGTCGATGCAGCCGGATATGCCGAGAAATACCGCGCCTCGCTCGAAGTGCCCGAGGCTTTCTGGCGCGAGGAAAGTGCCCGGCTAGACTGGATCCGGCCATGGACCACGCTGGGCAAATGCAGTTTTGACGAGGCGGATTTCGGGATCGAATGGTTCGCCGATGGCACGCTAAACGTCTCGGCCAATTGCCTTGACCGTCACCTGGCGCTGCGCGGCGATACCACTGCGATCATCTGGGAAGGCGATGATCCATCGCAGCAGCGCAGGCTTACCTATCGCCAGCTCCACGAGGAAGTCTGCCGCTTTGCCAATGCTTTGAAGGCTATCGGTGCAAAGCGCGGCGACCGGATTACCATCTATATGCCGATGATACCCGAAGCCGCGGTCGCGATGCTGGCCTGCACGAGGATCGGTGCGATTCATTCGATCGTATTCGGCGGCTTTTCGCCCGATGCGCTGGCGGGCCGGATCCAGGATTGCGACAGCAACATCGTGATCACCGCCGATGCCGGAATGCGCGGGGGCAAGCTGGTTCCGCTCAAAGCCAATGTCGATGCGGCGCTGGAACATTGTCCGTCGGTTTCTGCCGTGCTGGTGGTCCGCCATGTCGGGAACGAGATTGCGATGGCATCGGGCCGCGATCATTGGTGGCATGAAAGCCGCGATGCCGTTTCAGCCAACTGCCCGCCCGAGGAAATGGGTGCGGAAGATCCGCTGTTCATCCTCTACACCTCGGGCAGCACTGGCAAGCCCAAGGGCGTGCTCCACACCACCGGCGGCTATCTGGTGTGGGCGGCGATGACCCATCATTACGTGTTTGATTACCGACCCGGCGAAATCTTTTGGTGCGCGGCCGATGTCGGCTGGGTCACGGGACACAGCTATGTAGTCTATGGCCCGCTTGCCAATGGCGCGACTACGGTGATGTTCGAGGGCGTGCCAAACTATCCCACTCACAGCCGCTTCTGGGAAATCGTCGACCGCCACGAGGTCAACATCTTTTACGGTGCGCCCACCGCGCTTCGCTCGCTGATGCGTGAAGGGGATGCACCGGTAAAGGCCACCAGCCGCGCCTCGCTGCGCCTGCTCGGCAGTGTCGGTGAACCGATAAATCCTGAGGCTTGGGAGTGGTATTGGCGCGTCGTGGGTGATGAACGCTGCCCGATCGTCGATACCTGGTGGCAAACCGAAACCGGCGGCTCGATGATCACTCCGCTGCCCGGCGCGACAAACCTAAAGCCGGGTTCAGCTTCGTTTCCGATGTTCGGAGTTGTGCCGCAGCTGGTCGATTCCGAGGGCGCGGTGCTGGCTGGCCCGGCCGCGGGTAATCTGTGCATCACCCAAAGCTGGCCAGGGCAGATGCGCAGCGTTTGGGGCGATCACGCTCGCTTTTTCCAGACTTATTTCACAACCTATCCGGGCAAGTATTTCACCGGTGATGGCTGCAAGCGCGACGAGGATGGCTATTACTGGATCACTGGACGGGTGGACGATGTGATCAACGTTTCCGGCCACCGGATGGGCACCGCCGAGGTTGAAAGCGCGCTGGTCGCGCACCCCAGGGTGGCCGAGGCTGCGGTGGTGGGGTTCCCGCATGAAATCAAGGGGCAGGGCATATATGCCTATGTCACGCTCAACGCCGGAGAGGCCGAGAGCGAGGCGATGCGGGCCGAACTGGTCCAGTGGGTTCGGCGCGAGATTGGCCCGATTGCGACCCCCGATGTAATCCACTTCGCCCCCGCTTTGCCCAAGACACGTAGCGGCAAGATCATGCGGCGGATCCTGCGCAAGATCGCGGAAGGCGATGTTTCCAATCTGGGTGACACATCAACGCTGGCCGATCCGGGGGTGGTCGACAGTTTGCTGACCAGCGGCAGGCCGTCGTGAGGCTGATGACATGATCGCGCAAACAATCCAGCTCGCGCTTGCCCCGGTGTTCGTGCTGGTGGCGATTGGCAATATCATGAATATCCTGTCCGGACGGCTCGGCCGGGTGGTTGATCGCTCGCGTTATCTGCAAGCCCGGCATAGCGAAACCGCAGGTCAGGAGCATGATCTGCTGGTGCTTGAAATCCGCAATTCCGACCGCCGTATCTCGTTGATCGGGCGGGCTATCCGGATGCTGGTGATCAGTGCGCTGATCATCGGGCTGACGGTCGCGGCCTTGTTCGTCGAGGAGATCGCTGGGCTGAAACTGCAGCTGATCGCCGCCGGGTTCTTCCTGCTTGCGATTGCCCTGCTGATGTGGGGGCTGGTGCTGTTCCTGCGCGAAACCCAACTGGCGATGGCAAGTCTGCGGATTCCCAAGGATTATCTTGAGCTGGAGCGTGATCTTTAGGCCAGCAGCTGACTTATGTAAGCAGCTTCTGCCCCTTGGCCGAGATTGCCTTCTGGATCATCGGTTCGACGAACGACAGCATCCCCGGCAGGTTGATGGTGAACACCACCTGGCCATCTTCGATGTCAATGTCGCCGGTGATCGATTGGCCCATCGCACTGACGTTTAGTTCCATGCGGTCTTCGCTTGGCCAGCTGGTGTGGACATCGGCGCGGTCCGGCAGGAAATCGACAATCTCATGGGCACTGCCCTTGATCCGGCGGCGGGCTTCCTGCCGATCAAGCTGGTGCGGAATGGCAACGCGCATCAGGGCGTTTCCGCCTCGGGACCGGCCCCGTATTTGTAGTCGAGATAGCGGGTCTTGATTGCCAGATTATCGATCGCGCCCGAGGCGAGCTGGCGAGTGACGCTGTCGATCTCGGTGCTGATCTTGCCAAGGCTCTCGGCCAGCTGCTGATCGGGTGTCCGGCCGCCGCTGGGCTCGCCGCGCAGATGGCGCGGGATGCTGGTGTAGGTCGAAACCAGCTCGGGCAGATGTTCGCCAACCAGCTTGCGCACTTCGATTGCGGCGGGGGCATTCTCGGTCAGCCCGTCCAGCTGAAGCCCCAGAGCATCAAGCTGCAGTCCGATCTGGTCAACCAGCTGGACGGCAGGCGCCGGAAGCGCCGGGCGCTGGCTTTCCAGCCACAGCTCGGTCCGCCCAACCAGTCCTTTCACGTCGCCGCCGGTCAGCGCCGCGCGGGTGGGGACAGCCAAGCGCGGATAACGGCCAAATACGGTAATCGCTGCGAAGATCGCCAGTGCCGACACCATGATCCCGGTAAAGCCGATCCCGTCGATGATGATGCCAACCCCTATCGCCGCGATGAGGATCGCGACGATTGCCATGAACATCCGCAGGACCTTGCGGAAGCGATGCTCGCGCTTGAGTGCAGCCGAGCGCCGACCGATTGAATTGCGGCGTCCGCCTGCGCGCTGGTTGTTGAGTGAAGCCCGTGCTTCGGCCAGCGTCCGATCGCTCATCTGGGAAGGAGATCTGGCCATTAGCCCTCCAGGCTAAGCAGGCTGGGCGAATCCGCTGTCAGCTTGGCTTGCGCCGCGCCTTCGGCCCGGGCGATATAGCCGCGCGACTTTTCGACTTCGCTGGTGAGCGTGGTGACGGTCTGCTTCATGGATTCGAGCGCCTTCACCTTGAAAGTGTCGATGTTGTCCATCGTGTCATAGATGTTCTGGAAGGCGCGTTGCAGGGTTTCCAGCGGGATCGTGCTGGCGGCGGCCTGCTCATGGATTTTGCCGGTTTGTTCCCGCAGCAGCGTGCCGGTTGAATCGATGATATTGGCGGTCGTCTGGTTAAGCGAGGTGATCTGCTGCAGCACCAGCCGCTGGTTGGTCATCGCCTGGGCGACGGTAACGGCAGTGCGCAGTGCGCCGACCGTGGTGGTGCTGGCGCGGTCGACACCCTTGACCAGCTCGACGTTGTTTTTCTTGACCAGATCGAGCGCGAGATAGCCCTGCACCGTGACGGCCATTTGCGTGAGCAGATCCTGGGTGCGCTGGCGGACATAGAACAGCGCTGATTCGCGCAAGGCCTTGGCCTTGGCCGGTTCGGTATGATCAAGGTCCGCTGCCTTTTCTTCCAGCTTGGTGTCGAGCGTGCGGGAAATATGGATCATCTGCTCTAGGCTGCCCATGGCTTCCCACAGCTTGCCGCGTTCCACGTCGATCGCGGCGTTGTCCATCAGCAGCTCGTCCTTGCCAGAACCCAACCG
>JBKJTN010000138.1:0-12294 GCA_046590275.1 Novosphingobium sp. | reverse complement strand
ATCTCACGTCCCGGTGTACGAGTTGGTGTACGACCGGGCGGCTTTCAAACGCAGGAAATCAGGGATTTTCCCTGAAATCAACCCCTTACGAGGTCGATGGTGCCCAGAAGAGGACTCGAACCTCCACGCCCTTGCGAGCGCCAGCACCTGAAGCTGGTGCGTCTACCAATTCCGCCATCTGGGCACGGGTGGCGTCACGCGATGTTGCATGGCGCCGGGTAGGACCGGGCCGATACCGGGGTGCAAGGGAGGTGTCAACGCCGCGCTTCAAACGGTGTAGGTATAGAAACGAATGGGAGAGCAATGATCGGTTCAATCACAACGCAGGAATCGCGAGACCACTTTGCCCATTGTGTCCAGGTATTTGGCGGTATCCCTGTGACCTCAAGGCGGCTCGGCATTGACGAGCGGGCCATTCGGCGTTTTATCAATGGTGAGCGACCTGTTAGCAAAGAGCTTCTGGAAGACACTGCGAAAGCGTTGCGGCTCCTGATCACTGAAGCAACATCAGCGGAAGGGCATATTGCTTCGGCTTTGGGCTGTTAGCCGAACGAACAGCAAGTTCCGTCCACCCAAGCAGGGTGCCGCGCCATCTCAGGTCGAGCGGAAGAGGTTTAAAGGCGGGCCGCTCCTCGCTAGTTTTCGGCAGAAACCGTTGATATAGTGGGTAATCGTCCAAACGATATGGCTCGCTGATAGCTGCCGTTGGTTGTCAGCACACCGAAGCCCGTGTGAGCAAAACCGGTCGATCGCCAGGCGACCATGGCACGACCCGAAGCATGATCATGTTGAAAAGCTCTGACGAGATATGATCGGCCAGCCAAATCTTGAGACGGAGCAACGGTTGATCACTGAACCACTTTTGGTCGACGGCAGCGAACTGTCGCACGAATGGCATGATAGCAGCGTCTGCCAATGAGCGGACAGGTCCGCAAAGTTGGCTTGTGCGGCAGACGCGGCCGTCCAGTTCCCGCAAGAACTCCATACCCATCGCACGATGCCTGAGCGGGTCAACACCGTAACGCTCGGGGTATTTATACCGGTCGAGGTCATGTTTGAATGGGCCATCGTTCTGGTCGATTAATGCAGGGTCATCGCCTTCCAGCCAGCATTCAGGGTCCCCCTTTGCAAGGGCCCAGCGCATGATGTCGAGGCTTTCGTCGATGACTTTACCGTCTGGCAGGACAAGCACGGGAACCGTCCCCTTGGGTGAAGCGGCAAGCATCGCCTCGGGCTTGGCAGAAAGCTTGACTTCGCGCAGCACGCAGCCCGTGCTGCTGACTGCAATCGCCAGCCTCGCCCGTATCGCGTAAGGGCAGCGTCGGAAACTATAAAGAACCGGGTCCATCTGGCTGGCATGGGTATTATCGGCCATGCGGTGAGGCTCATGCATCGAGTGCGTGTAGCGTCAAACAGAGCGTGCGTCAGCATCCGCAAACATTGCGGCCCTCCGGGGTCATTTTCGAGCGCCCTGATGGCTGTCTTCCGTTCATCCCCGGACGGGCGCCAACGCAAGCGTCGTCGAACTTACTGAAGTGGAGAAAATCGCCATGAGCTACATCCGCATGCCTTGCGCGTCCCGCTGCTCGCCCGACCAACCGTGACGGCAGCCCATCCACACCGGCTGATACCCCAACCGCGCCCACGCAATTTCAGTCTGACCATGCGAGTGGTATGGGTCGATGCCGCGCTCGACCAGCAGGTCCTCGAGGTTTTTTGGGCTCAGCGGAAACCGCACACAGAGCATTGCCACGAGACGGATCATTTCGGGTGACGAGTTGAAATACTCAAACGGACGCGGCGGCTTCGCTCTCGATTTAAAGCTCATCCGCGCCAGCAACCATGCCTGCGCGTGTGGTGCCAGATGGTCTGACAGAACCCGCTATTGCATTCCAGCTACAGCCGCCTTGAAGATGGCCGTCATGTCTGCCGGGCTTGTTGCGCGCGGATTTCCGCCGGTCGAAGGGTCGCGCTGGGCGTGGTCCCCGATGGTTTCGGCCTGATCGGCGGGCACCCCGATTTCGCCAAGGCTGCCGGGAATGTCCAATTGCGTGCGGAAGGCGAGTACCCAGGCATAGACCGCATCGAAACCGATCCCTTCAAGCCCCAGATAGCGCGCCAGCACGACCATTTTTTCCTCGATGGCCGGACGGTTGAATAGCATCACATAAGGCAGCACGATCGCGTTGGTGAGGCCGTGGTGGGTATTGTAGAATGCACCGACCGGATGCGAGATGGAATGGACCGCGCCCAAGCCCTTCTGGAACGCCGTTGCCCCCATGCTCGCCGCCGCCAGCATCCGCGAGCGCGCTTCGATGTCGCCGCCATCGGCATAGGCGCGGGGCAGATAATCCTTGACCAGCCGCATCCCTTCCAGCGCGATGCCGTCTGCCATCGGATGAAATCCCGGTGCGCAATAGGCTTCGAAGCAATGGACGAAGGCATCCATCCCGGTGGCAGCCGTGATGTGCGCGGGCAGACTAACGGTCAGCTCAGGGTCAGCAATCACCACAATCGGGAGCATTTTGGGGTGAAAGATGATCTTCTTTTCGTGGGTATCTTCTTTGACGACCACCGACGCCCGGCCAACTTCCGATCCGGTGCCTGCGGTTGTCGGCACCGCAATAACCGGGGCAATCCCGTCCGGGTCGGCGCGTGTCCACCAGTCGCCAACGTCTTCGAAATCCCACAGCGGCCGGGTCTGGCCGGCCATGAAAGCAATCGCCTTGCCGACATCGAGCCCCGAACCGCCGCCGACCGCAACAACGCCGTCATGGCCGCCGCTGCGGTAGAGCGTGGTGCCATCATCGACATTCTTGCCCACGGGATTGCCCTGAACCTCGGCATAAACCGCGCAAGGCAGGCCAGCCTTGGCCAGGACCGCGCAGACCTTCGCGATGATGCTGCTGTCCGCCAGCCCCTTGTCCGTGACGATCAGCGGGTGGGCGATACCGGCCAGCGCGCAGGCCTCGGCCAGATCGCCGATCCGACCCGGTCCGCTCCATATCCTGGTTGGATAGTTCCAGTTTCCGGTGAGCAAAGACGTCATATCAACCCTTTGTATTTAAACGAAAATGATAGGATTTCGGCCGTGTCAGATGCTCATAGCCAAGAATGCCAAGCGTCGCGCCGCGTCCGGTGTCCTTGACCCCCGTCCAGGCCAGCGCGGGATCAAGATAGTCGCAGCGGTTCAGGAAGACGGTTCCGGTTTCAAGCGCGGGGGCGATACTCTGCGCTGCCTGCAGATTCTCGCTCCAGATCGACGCGCTCAGGCCGTAAGGGCTATCGTTCATGAGGCGGATCGCCTCCGCATCATCCGCGACTTTCATGATCCCGACCACTGGGCCAAAGCTCTCTTCGCGCATCACTGCCATGTCGTGGGTAACCCGGGTCAGGACTTGCGGGGCCATGTAGGGCGTGCCCACGGCATCGGCTGCAAATGTAGCGGGATCAATTTGCGCCTTGGCACCAGCATCCAGCGCAGCACTGATCTGGCCGCGCACAAAGTCTGCGGCGGAGGCCTTGACCATCGGCCCCAGGGTTGTTGCCGGGTCAAGCGGATCGCCCAACACATAGCTTCGGGTGAGTGCAACAAAGCCTTCGACAAAGGCGTCGAACAGGCTTTCATGGACATAGATCCGCTCAATGCCGCAGCAGCTTTGCCCCGAATTGAAGAAAGCCCCGTCAACCAGATTTTCAACCGCGAATTCAAGATTGGCATCGGCGCGGACATAGGCCGGATCCTTGCCGCCCAGTTCCAGCCCGACATTGATAAAGCCGCCCGCCGCGGCGCCTTCGATTACCTTGCCCGCATCAACAGAGCCGGTGAAGCAGACCATGTCGACTGTCCGCGATCCGATCAGCCGCGAGGTCTGATCATGGCTGAGCGCCAGATTGCGGAATAGTCCGGCAGGAAACCCAGCCATATCGGCGGACTTCTGAAAGCGTTCCCCCACCAGCAAGGTCTGTGCAGCATGTTTAAGGATCACGGCATTGCCCGCCATCAGCGCCGGAACGACCGAATTCACCGCAGTCAGATAGGGGTAATTCCACGGTGCGACGGTGAGCACGACGCCCAGTGGCTCGCGGGTGATGGAGCGTTCAAACCCGGCTATTTCTTCCGGTATAATTCTTGCCAGAGCGCTATCGGCAATCGCGATCATATGGCGGGCGCGTTCGGCAAATCCGCGCAGTTCGCCCGCGCCATATCGCACCGGCCGACCCATTTGCAGCGCGAGTTCGGGAACAATCTCATCCTCCATCGACAGCATCGCATCGACAAAGGCATGGCACAGCGCAGCACGGGCGCTGATCGGCTGGTTTTGCCAATCGCGCTGCGCCGCACGCGCAGCGGCCACTGCGGCGCTGACCTGTCCATCAGTGGCAAACGGGCGCGCCGCAAGGATGCCATCGTCGACAGGCGAGATGCAGGTAAACAAGGACATGGGCTTCCTTAGTTCAGATAATTTCGAAATAGCGCGCCAGTTGCCAATCGGTAATGGCCTTGCGCGCCTCGCGTTCTTCCCATTCGCGAGTCGCCGCATAATGATCAACAAATTTGTCACCGAACAAGGCGCGCGCAGGCTTTGATCCCTTCAGGCGCTGGGCCGCTTCCCACAGGGTAGTCGGCAAGGCCAGCCGTGCCGGGAATTTCCGGGTATAGGCGTTGCCCTCGATCGGGCTGGTCGGCTCGATCCGGTTCTCGATCCCCCACAGGCCCGAGCCGATGCTGGCGGCAAAGGCGATATAGGGATTGATGTCCGCCGCTGCGATCCGGTATTCGACCCGCTGCGCCTTGGGCGAGCCTCCAATAACTCTCAGCGCGCAGGTCCGGTTTTCAAATCCCCAGCTCGCGCTGGTCGGGGCCCATGCCCCGGGGATCAGGCGGGTATAGCTGTTGACGGTGCAGGCGATCATGCTCAGAAATTCGGGCATCAGCGCCTGTTGGCCGCCAATAAACCAGCGCATCGTGTCGGACATTCCAAGCGGCTTGTCGGCGTCATAAAATACCGGCTTGCCAGACTTTTCGTCAACCAGCGACATATGCAGATGGCCCGACTGGCCGGGCCAGTCGTTTGACCATTTTGCCATGAAGGTCGCCATCCAGCCGCGTCTTTGCGCCAATATCTTGGTCATTGTTTTGAACAACGCGGCCTTGTCTGCCGATGCCATCGCGTCGCCGAACTTGATGGCAGCCTCCAGCACGCCGGGGCCGGTTTCTGTGTGCAGCCCCTCGATCTCCATGTCCATATCGAGGCAGAGTTTCATCAGCTCGTGATAGAAATCGGCGTGGACGGTGTTGCGGATCATCGAATAGCCAAACTCACCGGGCGTTATGTTGGTGAGGTTTTTGTAATTCTTCGCGCGGACCGAATGCGGGGTTTCGTCAAATACGAAAAATTCGAATTCGGCTGCAGATTTGACCGCGAAGCCCATCGTTTTGGCGCGTTCCAAGATCCGGCGGAGCAGCGAGCGGGGGCAGACCGGCTCCATGTGCCCGGTGAACTCCCCCAGGACCAGGGGCATATTGCCCTCAAACGGGATCAGCCGGGTGGTCTCGGGCAGCAACCGCGCTTCGGCATCGGGATAGGCGGAGTGCCAGCCGGTCATCTCCAGATTGTCGAGCAGCTGATCGCGGCTATCCCAGCCCATCACTACGTCGCAAAAGCCAAAGCCATTGGCCAGCGATGAAACCAGCTTGTCGCGGGTGATGTATTTTCCGCGCAGGACCCCGTCGATGTCAAACACCCCGACCTTGGCATAGGGCAGTGGCGATTGTTCGACATAGGCTTTTAGTTCGGCTGCGGTGCGCGGCGCGGTGGTCTTGGTCATTCTATCAAGTCTCAATCTCATGGCGGGGAAGGGGCAAGGGCAAGCCTTCCCCCTTCCCCCTCATCCTAAGCCTCGCCGACAGCGGCTTCGGCAGCGGCAATTTCTGCCGCGCGGGCTGCAATCCGGTCACCGATCGGCGGACCTTTGAAGCGCTTGTTCTCGATCCCGAACCAGGCGAGCGTTGTCAGCACCGCAATAGCCCCGAGGACCTTCAGGGCAAAATCATTCGGCGGTTGCACGCCCACATAGAAGATCACGCCCGCGATCCCGATGCACAGCACCGCAACGATGCGGAACGAGGGGCCCATGTCCCACGGGCCCATTTGCTTCCAGCTGTTGCCATAAGCGAACAGGCCGGCCGCGATCGGCATCGCATAAGACAGATAGAGCGCGATCGAGGTTACCGCGACGGCCACTGAATAGGCCCCCGCAAACGAGGTGAAGCCCACTGCCAGCGCGGCGCTGGTCCAGATCGCGTGGACCGGGGTCCGGTATTTCGGACTGATCGTCTTGAGGTAGCGCGACCCCGGCAAACCATCGTCCCGCGCGAAGGCAAAGGTCATCCGCGATGCCGATGTTACCGTGGCCAGACCGCAGATAAATTGGGCAACGAGGATGATGGCATAGAGGAAGTACTTGAGTCCGGTCGGGATCGTTGCATCCATCACATAGAAAAACACGTTCCAGCCCTGCTTGGCAGCCTCGTCCATATCAGGGATTGCAAGGACAAAGGCGCTGGAGAACAACCAGGCAAACAGCGCTGCCCAGAACACCGAATGGATGATCGCGGTCGGCACCTTTTTGGCTGCACCGACGGTTTCTTCCGAAGTATGCGCAGAAGCATCATAGCCTGTCAGCGTGTAGATCGGCAGCAACAATCCGAGGAAGAAGATCAGCATCATCGAACTGGTTGCAGGCCAGACGTCGCCTCCAGCAGCTCCCGAATAGTTTGTGAAGGTCCACAAACGGCTGAAATCTCGCGTCGGCGCATAGGCGAACAGCGCGACAGTCAGCAGCACCGCACCGGCCAGGATCAAGTATCCTGACAGATCGGTCAGCTTGGTGGTGGCCTTGATGCCGAGATGGTTGATGAGCGCTTGAATGCCAGTCATCACGATCAGGAAGATCAGCTGCGACCAATAACCGGCCTCGATCCCCACGAACGAGCCAAACGAGCCGACAAAGAAGTTGAACGTCCCGACATTGATCGCCGCCAGCACCGTGATGAGCCCGATCAGATTTAGCCAAGCGGTCAACCAGCCCCAGAAGCGTCCTCCCAGGATTGAGCTCCAGTGATAGAGTCCGCCTGCCGTTGGAAACGCCGAGGACAGCTGGGCCATGCCAAGCGCGAACATCAGTGCGGCTAGGCCGCCGACGATCCAGCCGATCCCAAGCGCAGCGCCACCGGCGCCGCTGGTGCCCTGGCCCAGCGAATTGATCCCGCCCGACAGGATGCAGATGATTGAAAATGAGATCGCGAAATTGGAAAAATGCCCCATACGTCGGGACAGCTCCTGGGCGTATCCCATACTATGCAGTGTCTTCACGTCATCGCTGTGAAGATTATCATTCTGATTTGACATGCTTTGTCCCCCCTTTTCAATTCCTGACTACGCTGCCTGTCTGGCATCCAGACTTTTGACCACGTCCAGCAGCATCGGCGCGAGCCGCTGCGCCCAGGTGGATTGCCCTGCTTCGGTGGCGATTAAATCATTGCGAATTTCGATCATCAGCGCGGCCAGTCCATGCCGCTCGGCATGGCGTGTCAAGGTGTAATAGACGCCGTCGCCCGGACCGTAAGGTTCATTATCACCGATCGTCAGGCCTCTGTCAGCGCGCAGCCGTTGCGCAAGGCTATGGGCGATCCGGTGATCCTGATCATGGACCAGGCCAATTTGCCAGGGCCGCTGCTCGCCGCGATATACCGGCGTAAAGCTGTGGATCGAAACCATCGCCTTGAGCCGGGCAGCACCCGCAATCCGCGCCGCATCGATGCAATCATGGAAGGGAGTGTGAAAGGCTGCGGCGCGCGCCGCTCGCGCAGCCGGGGAAAGGCCGACATTGCCGGGGATCGGCGTCGTCTCACCCATCTCGACAATGGAATCCCAATCGCCCGGATCGCGGTTGCAGTCGATCAGCAGGCGTGACGCGGAGGCCAGAATGGCCGGACAGTCGAGCAGCTGAGAGATCTGGCGCGTCACCCCTGCGGCACCCACATCCCAAGCAAAATGGCTGCTCAGACTGTCTTGTGTAAGACCGAGCGAGCCGAAAACCCCAGGAATGAAGTTGCTGGCATGGTCACACAACAACAGGATTGGGCCACGCCCGGCTATATGTGGTTGTTCTGGCATGGCCACCGAAAATTTCGGGTGCTTCATCGCAGTGGATCTCGCACCAATATCAGGTCGAACTGCATTTTTCGTCCGCCGCTTCGATCGTAACAAATGGCATCGAAATTATCGATCATCAGACAGTCATGCCTTTACAGGGCGCGAGTCAAGTTCGAATGTGATGCCGCCAATCGATAGCATGCGAAAACCCGCCAATTAGGTCTGCAGCTGGATCTTCATCGATCAAGTGTTGATTTCGTTGAGAAGTGGCCTGGGTGGTGCTGTCAGTCTAATCGAAACTCGTCTCCGTTTGGCGTAGCTTTGGCCGAATGCTCAACCCGTTAGGCGACAAACGACTGCCACACGGCCAAGGCGACCGAGCGGCGAAGCTTGTAAGTTTGACGGTCGACGAGGTGACGTACTCAGTTGAAATGGTTGTGAAGCGAGGCGTGGACCGAGACGAACTTTTGCAGCGACTTCATCCGTCGAAACCTTGGCATCGCTCGCTCCCGTCGTCGAAACGGAAGTTGGCTGTTCTCGGCCCGATTGTTCTTCCAGCACCCAATCTCGCGCCGGTCCAAATTCCCCAGCTGGCGCATCGCTGCGGGGTAGGATCGCAGACCGTCGGTAACAATGACCTGAGCCCGACCATGACGCTTCAGCGCCTTCTTCAGGAACGCCAAAGCCGCAGCTTTGTCGCGCTTTTTCGTGACGTAGCTCTCGAGAACTTCGCCTTCGTGATCGACCGCGCGCCACAGGTAATGCCGCTCGCCATTGATCTTTACGAACACCTCATCAAGGTGCCAGCGCCAGTGCCTAAAGCCCCGCATGCGCGACACACCTCGCGCCGGATATCCGATGCAAACATCGGCCCAAACCGGTTCCACCAGAACCGGACGGTTCCATAGCAAATATCGATACCGCGCTCGAACAACAGGTCCTCGACATTGCGCAGCGACAGCGGGAACCGGATATACATCATGACCACCAGCCGGATCACCTCGGGCGATGAGTTGAAATACCGGAACGGGTTGTCGGACTTGGTCATCCACCCGATTTACCGCTTACCTCATCCCTCGGCAATTTTAGTCTGACAAGGCCCTCGAACTTTATGACAATTTCGACCCAACTTTTGTCATTTGATGACACGGTCGGATAATTGGTGGTCGAGGTTCGCTGCGAATGTGCTTGTGGGCGGACTTGGCGCAACCGTGACACTGATCTTTGGGGTGGCAAATCGCCCTCTGCGCGAATCCAAAAAGTTCTTATTTTTGAGTACTTAGGACTATTTGGTGCGCGACGCAGTCCGGAGCGAGCCCGTCTCACCACCAGCTTCACCTGATATTTCCTGTTTTTTCCTGTTTTGGTTCAATTAACAGGGGCATTTCGCTCCCTCCGGCCCGATCTTCGGGGTAGAATCCCCTGCTTTCAGTGGGTTGCGCTTAGCTGTGTACAACTGCAAAAACAGGACACAAATTTGTAAAAGCAGGACCATAACAGGTGTGGAACAGGTGCATCTGGACCTGTTTGCGGTGAGGTCGTTTTACGGTGCAGATCAACCTAAACATCGGCCCTGCGCTGATGCCTGACTTTATGATCGGCGCGATGTTTCACGCGCTCTTGGCATGGCCCATAGCTTCGGAGGCATCAGCGTTCCATAACGCGAGCGAAGAATTAGCGGCATTAGCCGTGCGCCAGACCGAAGCTCAAAATCCAGCCCTCATGCGAGAGGTCATAGCGAGCTGGCCGCAGCTCGATTGGTCAGCAATCAAGGCGCGCTCCAGAAAATCAAAACCGGCTCTTGGATATCTCGATAAGCGCCTGAAGCAGCGGATGGCTGCGGCTCGGGCTGGGATTGGAATGACCTATCTGCAACTGTTCGATCGCCAGGCCATTCTGCCACCGCCCATGACCGCGCCTTCGATCGATCAGTTCTGCAGGTTGATCAGAAGCGACGTCACCATCGATGACCCAGAGAACATTGAGAAGCTCGTCTGGCGAAAATCCTTGCCGATCATGCACCTTGCGATTTCAACACAGCTACACCTAGCCGGCAAGTACAGCGACCGAGCGATATCCGGATGCGACCTCCAGGACATTGATTTTTATCGCGATGTTGTTGAGTTGGCGCGACAGCTCGAGCCGATGCTTCATGACCATCCGGGCATTTCGATTACCCGAGATCAGCTAACCCTGGTCCGCTGGTTAGAGTAGCCTTCAGGCCAACTTTTACCCTACCGGAACGTTTAAATTGCGTAGACCTAAGCTGCTCCCTTCCAGCGATTGGAGCACCTTATGCACCCCCCATGTTCGCAGCGCCGCAACGCGCCACTCCAAACCGAGTACCTACCAACCAGCGCGCTATCGCCCATGCCCGGCGCTCCGCGCGAACACCCGAAATCGCAGATCCGCGCCCTGACCAAGTCCTTTGAGGCATTCGGCCAGGTCCTCCCCATCCTGATCGATACGGCAGAGCGCATTATATCGGGTGCGGCCCAGTGGGAGGTCGCCAAGCGCCTCGCGATGACCGAGGTCATGGTCATCCGCATCGAGTACCTCAGCGAACCGCAGGTGAAAGCGCTGATGGTTGCGCTCAACCGGCTGGGTGACCTGTCGAAGTGGAACGAGGCAGCTCTCTCGACCATCCTGCTCGATCTCCACGAACTCGATCTCGACTTCGACATCGAAGCCACCGGCTTCAACGAGATCGAAATCGAACTGCGCATCGATGGAATCGATGACCTCACCGAGCCCGAGGACGACCAGGTTCTGGTCGGCGACGGTCCCACCGTCACCAGTCTGGGCAATCTCTGGCAGCTTGGCGACCACCGCCTGCTTTGCGCCGATGCCCTGAAGGAAGCGAGCTGGATCTCATTGATGGGTGATGAACTGGCCGCGATTATTGTGACCGACAGTCCATTCAATGTTCCCATCGACGGTCACGTAACCGGGCAGGGGAAGTTCAAACATCGGCCATTTCAGATGGCTGTAAGCGAAATGTCTCCGCCCGAGTTCACGGCATTCCTTCGCACCAGCATGGAACACGCACACCGCTGGTCGAAGCCGGGCTCGGTCCACGTCTGGGCAATGGACTGGCGCCACGCGAACGAAATCACCGCAGCCGGTAGGGCGGTCTACGAGCGTTACCTCAACATGGCGGTCTGGGTGAAAGACCGGCCGGGGATGGGATCCTGGCTCAGGAGCCAGCACGAGCTCTTCTTCATCTTCGGCAAGGGCGGGGCACCGATGCGAAACAACGTCCAGCTCGGACGCTTTGGTCGGAGCCGCAGCAACGTGTGGTTCCACCCTTCGGCTGCCAGCACTGCTCGCAGTTCTGACGAGGGGAATCCCTTGAGCTGGCACCCGACCGTGAAGCCACTTTCGCTTTTGAAGGACATCCTGCTCGACTCCACCATCAAGGGCGACATCGTGGTCGATCCCTTCATGGGCAGCGGCACGACCTTGATCGCGGCCGAGAAGCTGGGCCGCGTTGCCCGGGGCATCGAACTCGACCCCGCCTACTGCGACACGATCATCCGCCGCTGGCAGCGCTGGACCGGCGAGACCGCGGTCCGTGTTGCTGATGGCGCCCCATTCCACGACCTGGAAGCTGAACTCGAAGGAGCAAAATCATGAGCAATGACAAGGACGCGGTGGGCCGCGACCGCGCCGGCCGGTTCCGCAGCGGCATGCCGAGTCCCAATCCCAAGGGCCGCCCGCGCAAGCAGCACGGAGTGGACGGCGCGGTACTGGGAGCGCTGTCGGAAAAGGTGACGGTCACTGAACAGGGCAAGCGCCGCCGCCGGTCCAAGCTCGATATTGCCGCGGCGCAGATCGCCAACAAGGGCGCAGGCGGCGACCTGCGCGCGGCCAAGATGGCCTTCGACCAGGCGCGCAAGGCCGAAGAGCGGGCAGAAGCCGACACTCTGAGAGCGCCGATCATGACCCAGGACGATCACGAGATCGCAGCGCGGGTGATTGCCCGCCTGACGTTGTTCCTTGCTGAAGGAGGTAATAGCGATGAGCCCGAAGCCTGAGTTTCGCCTCACTCTGGAGGAATATGATGCGATAACCCGGCTCGACTTCTGGGTCTTCGTGCAGCGGGTATTTGCTGAACTGACCGGTGAGCCGT
>JBKJTN010000179.1:0-16563 GCA_046590275.1 Novosphingobium sp. | reverse complement strand
TTCCCACGCCGCATTGTCGCGCGAATCGATTATCGTTGTCTCGATCCCGAAGCGCGGAAACAGGCTGTCGGTCAGCCAGCGGCACGAGCCGAACGCGGCCCGCGCGGCCACCACATGGTCGCCCTGGCTCAGTTGGCACAGCAGCGCCGTGGTCATTGCCGCCATGCCGGTTGCCTGGGCACGGCAGGCCTCGGCCCCTTCCATCAGCGCGATGCGTTCTTCCAGCATCGCCACGGTCGGGTTCTGGAGCCGGGAATAGGTCATCCCGTCGGCCTCGCCAGCAAACCGCGCAGCGACCGTGGCAGCATCGTCGTAGCTGAAGCCCGAGGTCAGGAACAAGGCTTCGCTCGTCTCACCCTGCTCGCTGCGCCACGTGCCCCCGCGCACGGCCTGCGTCGCAGCGCGCCATTTGCGGGTGATTGAGCGGTCCTGTCCGGTAGTGCGTTTCATGGATTGGCCTGTAAGTGCGGTGCAAGCGGGGTGCAAGTGCATTGCGCTTGCCTTGCCCCGCCACTATCCGATGCACCAATGCGCGCACCCTTTACCCACGACAAAGACCCGGCCGATTGGTGCGCGGTGATTGCGGTGATGTTCCTCGCGCTGATCTGGCACCGGCTGGGAATTCCGACGCGGATCTATTTCGACGAGTTGCACTATATTCCCGCCGCGCGGGCGATGCTGAAGCTGACCTCGGCCAACCCTGAACACCCGCTGCTCGGCAAGGAGTTGATCGCCGCGGCGATCTGGGCGCTGGGCGACCGGCCGCTGTTCTGGCGGATCCCGTCGGCCTTGTTCGGGGCCTTCGGGCTGTTCGCTTTCGCCCGGGCAATGTGGTTTGCCAGCGGGCGGCGGTTCGCGACGATTGCGGCGATGCTGCTGGTCGCGACCAATTTCGCCTGGTTCATCCAGAGCCGGATCGCGATGCTCGATATGGTCATGGCGGGTCTGGCGATGGCCGGGCTGTGGATGCTCGCCGCTGCCGTTCGTCGGCCCGATCAGGGACGCTGGCGGCTGGCGTTGGCCGGGATTTTCCTCGGCCTTTCGCTCGGCGCGAAATGGAGCATTGCCACCGTCCTGATCCTCCCGGGGCTGACCTTCCTATGGCTCAAGCTGCGGCACAATGGTCGCCGGTTCCTCACTGCGCGAGCAGGTGGCCCGGTTCCGGGGATCTCGCTGATCGAGGCCGGACTGTGGCTCGGACTGCTGCCGCTCATGGTCTATTGGCTGACCTATTGGCCGGCATTCTTCTATACCAAGGGCGCGATCGATCCGCTCGATCCGATCGGCCACCACCAATACATGCTGCAGTTGCAGGACAGCGTGAAGCGGCTCCATCCCTATCGCAGCGTCTGGTATCAATGGGCCGGGAACTGGCGCGCGATCTGGTATCTTTACGAGGTGGTCGACGGCGCCCAGCGCGGGATCGTGCTGATCGGCAACCCCTTCACCATGCTGGCCGGCCTCCCTGCGCTGCTGTGGGCGCTGTGGGCCGGCCTCAGGCAGCGGCGTTATGACGCGCTGGCCTGCGCGGTGCTCTATGTCGTGACGCTGGGAATGTGGGCGATTTCGGGCAAGCCGATCCAGTTCTATTATCACTATCTGCTGCCCGGCACCTTCCTGATGGCCTGCCTGGCGCTGGCGCTGGACGACATGTGGGCGCGCGGACGCCGCTGGTTGCCGCTAGGCGTGCTAGCGGCGAGCGCCGGGATGTTCCTCTATTTCTACCCGATCATCTCGGCGGCCAAACTACATCACGGCAAGCAGAGCTATGCGCAGTGGATGTGGCTCAATAGCTGGCGCTGATCCGTCGTCCCGGACTCGATCCGGGACCGCTGGCCTCATCACTCCGTCCTCGCATCGACGAGGCCAGCGGTCCCCGGTCAGGCCGGGGACGACGAAAAAAACTTAATACTTGCCCCAGACGAACTTCGAGCTGAGCGCAAAATTCCACACCGAACCGATGATGATGCCCGCGATTGCAGCCGGGTATTCGTGGAAGCCGAACCGCACCAGCGCCGAGGCAACACCCACGTTGGCAAGCAGGCCGACCGAGCAGGTGAGCGCAAACCGCACCCAGCCCCGGGCCAGCTCGGAAAAGCCGGTGAGACGCTTGTCGGCATAGGTCAGCGAATTGTTCAGCGCGAAGTTGAAGCTCATCGCCACCAGCGCGGCGAGGGTTTGCCCTACCTCGAAATCGGACACCAGTTGCCCCTTGAGGGTGCCGCCGAAGATCGCGAGATAGGCGGTCAGCACCGCCATATGGACCACTACGCCCGCTGCTCCGATCGTGCCGAACAGGGCGAAGCGGGTCGGGATGATCCGGCCCAGCCACTTGTCGTACAGCCCGACCAGAAATTCGAAGATGATCGTCCGGTCAAGCTTGCTTTCGCCGGTGGCGCGGGCCGCAAACGAGAGCGGGAATTCCTTGACCCGCATCGGGGCGTCGACCGTCGCCAGGATATCGAGCAGGATCTTGAATCCCACGCCTGAAAGCTTGGGTGCAGTCTTGCGCAACAGATCGGTGCGGAGCATGAAATAGCCGCTCATCGGGTCGCTCAGTTCGACCCCGGTGACCCGCCGAGCGAGTGAATTGGCAAGCCCGGAGGCCTTGACCCGGTCCGGCCGGTTCCAGGCCTCGGTGCTCGCCCCTTCGCAAAACCGCGAGGCATAGGCGACATCATACTGGCCGCTGGTCAGCGCGGCGACCATCCCCGGCAGCAGCGCTGGGTCATGCTGGTGATCGGCATCCATCACCGCCACATAGGGCGCTGCGGTGGAGCACATTCCCTCAATCGCGGCCGAGGCCAGCCCGCGCCGCCCGATGCGTTCGATCACGCGGACCCGCGGTTCCTCAAGGTTGATCGCACGGGCTTCATCGGCGGTGCCATCGGGGCTGTTGTCATCGACGAAGATGGCTTCCCAGTTGAGTCCGGCCAGCGCCGTGCCCAGCCGTTCGACCAGGCCGCGCAGATTGCCGCGCTCATTGTAGGTGGGGAGGACGACGGCCAGTTGAAGCGGTTGAGTCATGGTCTGGAAAACCTGTTGCTGTGCAGCCATAACGGGTTGGCGGCTTGGGTCAAAGCCGTTCGAGCACCGCATCGCCGATTGCGGCCGTGCCAAGCGTGCCGCCCAGATCGCCGCTGCGGATGCCATCGGCCAGCGCGCCGGCCACCGCAGCCTCGATCCGCGCGGCCTGCGATTCCAGCCCGAAGCTGTGGCGCAGCAGCATCGCCACCGACAGGATGGTCGCCATCGGATTGGCGAGCCCGCGCCCGGCAATATCGGGGGCGCTGCCGTGGATCGGCTCGTACATGCCCTTGGTGCCATCGCACAGCGATGCCGAAGCCAGCAATCCGATCGAGCCGACGCACATACTCGCCTGATCTGAAAGAATATCGCCAAACAGATTACCGGTGACCACCACGTCGAACTGGCCGGGAGCCCGAACCAGCTGCATCGCGGCATTATCGACATACATATGGCTGAGCTCGACGCCCGGATATTCCGCCGAAACCTCGATCACCACATCGCGCCACAACTGCGAGGTTTCCAGGACATTGGCCTTGTCAACTGAGCAAAGTTTCCGGCGGCGGCCCATGGCGGCCTTGAACCCGACATGGGCAATCCGGCGCACCTCGTCTTCGGCATAAGACATCATATCCCAGCCCTGGCGGCGGCCGTCCTCCAGCGTGCGGATGCCCTTTTCGCCGAAATAGACATCGCCATTGAGCTCGCGCACGATGAGCAGATCGATCGCGCTGGATACTTCAGGACGGAGCGCAGATGCATCCTCCAGGCCTTTGAAAAGCTTGGCCGGGCGCAGATTGGCAAACAGCCCCAGTTCCTTGCGCAGCCCCAGAATCGCCTGCTCGGGACGCAGGCTGCGCTCCAGATTGTCGCAGTCCGGATCGCCCACCGCGCCGAACAGGATCGCATCGCAGCTGCGGGCCAGCTCCAGCGTTTCAGCCGGCAGCGGATGGCCGTGACGCTTGTAGGCAATCCCGCCGACATCGGCCTCAAACAGGGTCAGTCCCGGCAGCTCGAGCGCCTCGAGCACCCGGACCGCCTCGCGAGTGACCTCCGGGCCGATCCCGTCTCCGGGGAAAACTGCAATCTTCATGGGATTTTTCGCCTAACCAATCCGGGCCAGCCGCTCGCGCAGGATGGCGCGCGATCCCATAACATCGCTGCGCCGATCGGCAAGGCAATAGCGCTCCAGCAAGGGCCCAATCGCATCGAGCGCGGCGAGCGAAGCTTCCCAGCTATCGGCCAGCGGAGGCTGCGCGCCGCCATAACCCATCTCGCGCAGCAACAGCGTTTCATAGGCCGCCATTCCCGGCACCCAGCCGCGTGCCGAGGGCGCAAGGCAGATCGCAGTGAGCAGCGCGGCGAGCGCCTGATACAGCGAGGGATAGGCCTGCCGCTCGGGCAAGGCGGCGGCGGTCAGCGAGGTGGCCCAGCCGATCGCGCAGGCCGCCAGTGGCTCGCCCAGCCAAGGCCCGCGGCTGTCAACCAGCTCCAGCCGGGCAAACGGCAACTGGCTGTCCGAGCGCGACCTCAGTTCTGCTTCAACCAGATTGCCGGGGATCAGAACGGGGCGCAGGTTCCGCCCTCGCCCGCCCGCGACATAGACCGCGACGAGCCCGTGATGCTCGGTCAGCAGGCGGGCGATTACCGCCGTCTCGCCGTGCGGCCGCGCGGCGCAGATGATGGCAGGGGCGCGGATGTTCATGGGCGGGGTGTGACTCGGGCGGCTGGCAGAGGCAAGCCCGGCCGGATCAGGCTTTCTTGGGCTTGGCCGCCTTGCCTTCAAGCGCCTCGATCCGCTTCAGCAGCGCGGCGTTTTCGTCGCGGGCTTTGGCGGCCATGTCCTTGACCGCGTCAAATTCCTCGCGGGCAACGAAATCCATGCCCCCGAACGCTTCCTTGAACCGCTCCCGCGCGCCCTCACGCGCTTCGCGGCCCATCCCGGCGAAAGTACCGGCGGCGCTGTTGAGCAGTTTGACGAAGTCGGCGATGCGGGGGTTTTCGCTTTGCATAGGGGCTATATCGCCTTTCGGGCCTCAGATTACAATGCGGGTAGTCGCACCCGAATTCATCCGTCCGTCGGCATCGGGATTGGCGCGGAGGAACTGATAGTTGAGCGCGGTCGCGAACAGGATCCACGCCAGATAGGGCAGCAGCAGCCACGCGGCCAAGGGCCGGATCTTGCGGAACAGCGCGATGGTGATGATCACGAGCACATCCAGCACCGCAATCAGCATCAAGGCACCGGTGATCTGATGCGCGCCGAAAAACAGCGGGGTCCAGGCCAGATTGACCACGAACTGGACCGCGAACACCGCAATCGCAAGGCCCCGCCCCGGCGCACGCCGGGCCGCAGCGATCATCGCCAGTGCCAGTCCCATCATCACATAAAGGATCGACCAGACAATTCCGAAGGCGGCCGGCGGCGGATAGATCGCTGGTTTGACCAGATCATCGAACCACGGATTGCCCGGCCCGGAGCCCGCCACCATTCCCGAAAAGAAGCCCAGCATCAGCAGGCCCGGAACCAACACCAGCGCCCAGCGAAAGAAAGCGGCGCGCAGCTGGCCGGGTAAAGCAATTTCGGACATGCAGGGAAGGTCCTCGATTCGGATGTCTACTTAGTCGATATTGGCGAGGCTGCGCGTGAGTGGCAATGGCAATTGCCCTTCCTATCCCCGCTCGGGACAGTTTCAGCTCCGCCGGGCCGAGATCAGGAACTCGACATTGCCTTCCGGGCCGGTGATCGGGCTGGGTTCGATCCCCTGCACCGCCCAGCCCGTGTCCTCCAGCCAGTGCTGCACCTCGGCGCAAACCCGCGCATGGAGCGCGGGGTCGCGCACCACCCCGCCCTTGCCCACTTCGCCGCGGCCGACCTCGAACTGCGGCTTGATCAGCGCGACCAGCTGGCATTGCGGCGCGGCGAGCCGCAGCGGTACTTCCAGCACCTTGGCGAGGCCGATGAAGCTGGCATCGCAGACCACCCAGTTGCACGGCGCATCGATCTGCAAGGGCGTGAGGATCCGGGCGCTGGTCTGCTCGAGCACGGTCACGCGGCGATCCTGCCGCAGTTTCCAGGCCAGCTGATTGGTGCCTGAATCGACCGCGAACACCCGAACCGCGCCTTTGGCCAGCAGCACATCGGTAAAGCCGCCGGTCGAACTGCCGATGTCCATTGCCACACTGCCTGCCGGGTCGAGGGCGAAATGCTCGATCGCATGGGCCAGCTTGATCCCGCCGCGCGACACCCAGGGATGATCGCGCCCGCGCACTTCCAGCGCCGCATCTTCGGCGATCGGCTGGCCGCTCTTGGCGATCTTGGTCTCGCCGGAATAGACCAGCCCTGCCAGCACCAGCGCCTGCGCCCGCGCCCGGCTTTCGACCAGCCCGCGCGCGACCAGCAGCTGATCGACCCTGACCCGGGAAGATTTTGGCATCTTGACGGCGGGACGGGGTTTTTCAGCGTTGGTCATGGGGTTCGCGCACTTGTGAAGGGATGCGCCTCATTCCATAGGGAGCAGATGAAGGCAAATTACCCGGCCCGTTGGCTGATCTTTCCGGTGACCGCCCCGGCGCTCGCGATGCTCGGACTACTCAGCGCCTGCGCCGTCCCGCGCGTGATTCCACCGCCCCCGGTGCAGGCTCCGGTCATCGTCGCCCCGCGCCCTGTCCCACCGCCCACCCCGCCTATCGGCTGGCGGGATTTGCCGATCACTCCGGGCGAATGGAGCTGGCAGCTGGAAGGAACCCGCTCGGCCGCGCGCTATGGCACGCCCGGCAAAGCGCCGCTGGTTAAATTCACCTGCGATCGCGGCGCCGATCAGGTGCTACTGGGGCGGCCGGCGAGCGGGGCTGAAATTCCCGGAACTCATGTGCCGATGGCGATTTTCACCACTACCGGCACCCGGCCGCTGAGCAGCGAACCGGCGGTTTCCGAGCCGGGCTGGGTCACCACAGCGATCCGCAGCACTGATCCGATCCTTGATGCGGTGGCCTTCAGCCGCGGACGGTTCGCGCTTGAAACTGCGGGTCTGCCAATGCTGTTGCTGCCCAGCTGGCCCGAAATCAGCCGGGTGATCGAGGATTGCCGCCAGGGAGGAGCGATCGCTCCGCCGCGCTGACCACGAAAGGTCGGATACTGACGGCAAAATAAAACAATGCAAGACTTGTTGTTGACGCCGATTTGATTCACATATTGCGCAAGGTCGCAGCGGGCATCGCCCAAACCGGCCCAGCCACCGCAAGATGGCGAATTTGGCTTCAACAGCGCGAAAGGAGGTGATCCGATGTCTCATGGTCAAGCACAGAGGTCGGTACAGTCCCGCGCGAGGCATTATCGCTGAATTTCGATTAAGCGATAAAGGCTTCGTGGGCGGCACTTCCGGCCGCTGACCATGTGAAGGGCCGCTTCCGGCATTGCCGGGGCGGCCCTTCTCATTTCCGCCTCGCAAGCTTCTTGCCATTTATTTCATTTATCTTGCCTATCGCGTAACTTTAGTTCAACGGGCTCCGCTGACGCATTCAAGAGGATTCGCACCCCATGGCGATTATCGCCGATAGACAGAACGGCGCCGACAGGCAGATCGGGGCCGACCCCGGCACCGCCTTTACCCGGATCGCCCACCCTGCCCCGGTTGCGGCTGCGGTCCGCGATGCGGCGCTGGCCGATCCGGGCTTCGGCAAGCTGTTCTCCGATCACATGGTCTCGATCGACTGGAGCGAAGGCGCCGATGGTGTTGGGGGTTGGCACAATGCCACAATCGGTCCGCGCGGGGCCATCGCCCTCGATCCCGCCGCCGCCGTGCTCCATTACGCGCAGGAGATTTTCGAGGGGCTCAAGGCCTATCGCCTCGCCGATGGCAGCAACGCGCTGTTTCGCCCCGATGCCAATGCCCGCCGCTTCAATGCCTCGGCCCGCCGCCTCGCCATGCCCGAACTGCCCGAAGCGACATTTGTGGCCGCGATCCGCGAACTGGTTGCCGCTGATCACGACTGGTTCCCCAGCGTCGCGGGCGGCTCGCTTTACCTGCGGCCGTTCATGATCGCGACCGAGGCGTTCCTGGGCGTGCGCCCCGCCAAGGAATACAAGTTCCTGGTGATCGCCAGCCCGGCTGGCAATTACTTCAAGTCGGGCGCGCCCGCCGTATCGATCTGGGTCAGCGACTATACCCGCGCTGCGCCGGGCGGCACCGGCGAGGCCAAATGCGGCGGCAATTACGCCGCCAGCCTGGTGCCGACCGCCGAGGCCTTTGCCCGCGGCCACGATCAGGTGCTTTTCCTCGATGCGGCAGAGCACAAATGGATCGAAGAGCTGGGCGGTATGAACCTGTTCTTCGTGTTCGACGATGGCTCGATGATCACGCCTCCACTGGGCGGCACGATCCTGCCCGGGATCACCCGCGACAGCCTGCTTACCCTCGCGGCCGAAGAGGGGCTGAGCGTGCGCGAAGAGCCCTACAGCATCGACCAGTGGCGCGCTGACGCTGCCTCGGGCAGATTGATCGAGGCATTCGCTTGCGGCACTGCGGCGGTTGTGACGGCGGTCGGCAAGGTTGCGGGCCGCGACGGCGAGTTCCTGATCGGTTCGGGCGGTCCCGGACAGATAACGCAGCGGCTGCGCGCGCAGCTGGTCGCTATCCAGCGCGGCGAAGCGCCCGATCCCCATGGCTGGATGACGCGGCTGGATTGACGCGCCCGATTTTCAGATCGGGGCCACTTGTGGTTCTGCCTGCCCGGCCCCATTCAGTCTGCAACTGAAACCGAATCCGGAGCCGCCCGATGTCAGATGCTGAATATGTCCCGCCCGCCTTGTGGAGTTGGAACAAGGAAAACGGCGGCCAGTTCGCAAGCATCAACCGGCCGATTGCGGGCGCGACCCATGACAAGGAGCTGCCGGTTGGCAAGCATCCGTTCCAGCTCTATTCGCTGGGCACGCCCAACGGCCAGAAGGTCACCATCCTGTTCGAGGAGCTGCTGGAAGCAGGACACCAGGGCGCTGAATACGACGCCTGGCTGATCAATATCCGCGAGGGCGATCAGTTCGGATCGGGCTTTGTCGCGATCAACCCCAATTCTAAAATTCCCGCACTGCTTGATCTGTCCGGACCAGAACCGATCCGCCTGTTCGAAAGCGGCGCGATGATGCTGCATCTGGCGGAAAAATTCGGCGCGTTCATTCCCACCGACCCCAAGGGCCGGGCCGAATGCCTCAGCTGGCTGATGTGGCAAATGGGCAGCGCGCCGTTTATCGGCGGCGGCTTCGGGCATTTCTATGCCTACGCCCCGATCAAGATCGAATATGCGATCGATCGCTATTCGATGGAGACCAAACGGCTGTTCGATGTTGCCGATCGGCGGCTGAGCGAGAGCCAGTACCTGGCCGGCGACGCCTACACCATCGCCGATATGGCAACCTACGCCTGGTTCGGCCTGCTTTATCGCGGGTTCGCCTATAATGACGGAGCGGCGTTCCTGGCGCTCCACGAATACAAGAATGTTGGCCGCTGGGTGGAGGAGATTCTGGCGCGCCCTGCCGTGCGCCGCGGCCAGAAAGTTAACGTGCTGACCGGCCTGATCGAGCGCCACGACGCAAGCGATTTCGATGCTCTGCCAGTAGAGTAGTTTCACCCCTTTCCTTGTCCAACCGCACCGCTATAAGCGCGCGCTCCGGACCGGTGGTCCGGCAACTGGACCCTGTTTGATTTTGATTGAATCAAACAGGGTCCAAGTTATTGTCTGGTCGTGATTTCCGAGCCGTGAAATGTTCCATTTCACTCGAAATCACTCAAATGTTGGGGCGTCGCCAAGCGGTAAGGCAGCGGCTTTTGATGCCGCCATGCGCAGGTTCGAATCCTGCCGCCCCAACCAGTTTTCCCGCTAGGCCGGCTTGCGCGCGAACCAGATGATGTGGCGCGGGCCCTTGCCCTTTTTGCCGTCGGGCAGATTGCCGCGCGCGCTGACCGCAACTTCCTCCACTACAAAGCCTGCCCCTGCCAGCCGCCGGGCAAAGGCCGGATCGGGCGCAGCGGACCAGATCGCCAGCACCCCGCCGGGGCGCAGCGCGTGCTTGGCCGCGCCCAGCCCGCTGCGCGAATAGATCCGGTCGTTGCCATCGCGAACCAGCCCGTCCGGGCCATTATCGACATCCAGCAGGATCGCGTCATAGCGTGCGCCCCCCTCGCGGATCACATCGCCGACATCGCCGCTGCGCAAAGTCAGGCGCGGATCGTCAAGGCAGCCTGCAGTCAGTTCCGCCATCGGGCCGCGCGCCCAGGCGATGATATCGGGCACCAGCTCGGCCACAGTGACCTTGGCTTTTGGTCCCAAAGCGGCGAGCGCGGCGCGCAGGGTAAAGCCCATGCCATAGCCGCCGATCAGCAAGTGCGGCGCAGGATTTCCCACCAACCGCTCAATACTCAGCACCGCCAGCGCCTCTTCCGAGCCGCGCATCCGGGTGCTCATCAACTCGTTGCGATCGAGCACGATCATGAAATCGCGGCCATGCGAATAAAGCCGCAACTCCTCGCCGCCGGGAACCTGCGCAGTGCCCAGCAGCTCGCGGGCGATCACTCGCTGACGACCGGCAGCCACACCGCGCTGGCCTCGGCCCCGCCATGCTTGATCGATTGGGTTGCCTTCACATAATCACCGGCCTTGGCATCGAAGATCGAGGGCACCCAGCTTTGCGGGTTGCGATCATACAGCGGGAACAGACTGGACTGGACCTGGACCATGATCTTGTGGCCGGGCAGGAACACGTGGTTCACATTGGGCAGCGACCAGCCGAATTTGTAGCTCTTGCCCGGTTCCAGCGGTGCAGGCGTGCTGAAGCCGTGGACATAGCGGCCGCGGAAAATCTCGATCCCCACTGCCAGCTGATACCCGGCCATGCCCGGCTCGGCCGACATTTCCTGCGGATAGACATCGATCAGCTTGACCACCCAGTCGCTATCCTGGCCCGAAGTGGCAGCGTGCAGTTCAACCCGCGGCGCGCCCTTGATATGGACCGCCTTGTCCAGCACCGGTGTGACGTAGCTCAGCACATCAGTGCGGCCATCGGCAAAGCGTTGATCCTGCACCAGCCAGGTTTTCCACGCATCTCCGTCCAGATGCACCGGGCGCGGCAGCAGCGGCACCGGCTTGGCCGGATCGGAGACGTATTCATCCGCCCCCGCTGCGCCTGGCTTGCTGAAGCTAAGCGCGTAATTGTCCGCCAGATAGAGCGGCTTTTCCGCGCCGCCGGGCCATTTGCTGCCCACTTCCCAGCGATTGGTGCCGGTGGCATAGGTCAGCACCGGCGGGGTGTTGCACTTGGGAGCGACGGTCTTGAGGTGGCAATCGAGGAACGGCTTCATCCAGCCGAGCCGGAATTGCAGCGCGGTATCCCCTTCGAACTTCAGCGGTCCGTGGGCATAGCCATCATAATTGACCCCGGAGTGCCACCATGGCCCGATCACCAGGCTGAGCATATCGTTGCGCTTGTCCTGTCCTTCCAGCGCCTGATAAACGGCGGGAGCGCCGTAGCTGTCCTCCTGATCCCACTGGCCGACGACCAGCATGGTCGGCACGGTCAGCTTGCGCGCGGCGAGCAGCTTGTCGACCGCCTGACCCTGCCAATAAGCGTCATAGGCCGGGTGCTCCAGCACCTTGCGAACCCCGGGGATCTGATCGACCCCCCATTTGCGGGCATGGCCACCAGCCGAGACGCTGGCGAGGTAGTTCTCATATTCGTCCCCGGTGCCGGCTGGCAGATTACCGCCACCTTCCTTGACCGTCTGGCCCAGCACATAATCGAAGCTGAAGGTGCGGAAGGCGCCGTTGTGGAACCAGTCATCGCCGATCCAGCCATCGACCATCGGCGATTGCGGCACCGAGGCCTTCAGCGCCGGATGCGGATCGACCAGCGCCATCAGCGAGGTGAAACCAAGATAGGACGAGCCGGTTATCCCGACCTTGCCATTGCTTTCGCTGACATTCTTCACCAGCCAGTCGATCGTGTCATAGGCATCGGTGGCATGATCGACTGCGGTTTTGTTGAGCGGCCCGCGCAAGGGGCGGGCCATTACGTAATCCCCCTCGGACTTATCCAGCCCCCGCACGTCCTGATAGACCCGGATATAGCCATCGTTGACAAAGGCTGCGTCCATCACGGGCAGGATTTCCTCAATCCTCTGGCTGCGGTTGCGGCTGGTTGCTTTCGAGGCATCATAGGGCGTGCGGTTGAGCAGGATCGGCCCGTCCTTGGTGCCCTTGCGCATCACGATCACCGTGAACAGCTGGGTCCCATCGCGCATCGGGATCATCGCTTCGCGGCGGACATAATCCGCCTCGGGCCGGACCCAGTCATAGGCCGGGGTCCTGTCATCGGTCATCGGATCGAGCGGTGCCGGAGCTTGAGCCAGCAGCGGAGCAGCGATCAGGGCGGTGAGCAACAGGGCGGTCTTGCGCATGGGGGCCTTCCGGGGAGAGTATCTCCCGGACGGTTAGCAGGCCCGGCGCGCGGATGGAACTCAGGCCGCGCGCAGGCCCCGGTCGACCGCTTCAAGATTGAGCATTTCGGCCAGCAGGAACGCCAGCTCGATCGATTGCGCGGCGTTGAGCCTTGGGTCGCAGTGGGTGTGATAGCGATCCGCCAGCGCCTCGGTGCTGATCGCCACCGCGCCGCCGGTGCATTCGGTCACGTCCTGCCCGGTCATCTCGATATGGATCCCGCCCGCATGGGTGCCTTCCGCGCGGTGGACCGCGAAGAAGCCGCGCACTTCGTTCAGGATCCGGTCGAACGGGCGGGTCTTGTAGCCATTGTCCGCCTTGATGACATTGCCGTGCATCGGATCGCACGACCACACCACCGGATGGCCTTCGCGCTTCACTGCGCGGACCAGCGCGGGCAGACCGGCCTCAACCTTGTCATCACCGAACCGGCTGATCAGTGTCATCCGGCCCGGCTCAAGCGACGGGTTCAGCGTATCGAGCAGTTTGAGCAGCGCATCGGCCGTCAGGCTGGGGCCGCATTTCATGCCGATCGGATTGCCGACCCCGCGCAGATACTCGACATGGGCCGAACCTTCAAAGCGGGTCCGGTCACCGATCCACAGCATATGGGCCGAACAATCGTACCAGTCGCCGGTCAGCGAATCGCGGCGGGTCAGCGCTTGCTCATACTGCAGCAGCAGCGCCTCGTGGCTGGTGTAGAAGCTGGTGCCCTGGAGCTGCGGCACGGTGCCGGGATCGATCCCGCAGGCGGCCATGAAATCCATCGCCTCGCCGATCCGGTCTGCCGTCTGCGCGAACTTGTCGGCCCACGGGCTGCGGCCCATGAAATCGAGCGTCCACTGGTGAACCTGGCGCAGATTGGCATAGCCGCCGGTCGAGAAGGCGCGCAGCAGATTGAGCGTTGCGGCTGACTGGTTATAGGCGCGCACCATCCGTTCGGGATCGGGATTGCGCACCGCCGGATCGAACTCGATCCCGTTGATGTTGTCGCCCAGGTAGCTCGGCAGCTCGGTCCCGCCCTGCGTTTCCATCGGCGAGGAGCGCGGCTTGGCGAACTGGCCCGCCATCCGGCCCACTTTCACCACCGGCTGCTTGCTGGCGAAGGTCATCACCACCGCCATCTGCAGCAGCACGCGGAAGGTATCGCGGATGTTGTTGGGGTGGAACTCGGCAAAGCTTTCAGCGCAGTCGCCGCCCTGCAGCAGGAACCCCCGCCCGGCGGCCACCTCGGCCAGATCGCGCTTGAGCGCGCGGGCTTCGCCGGCAAACACCAGCGGCGGATAATTGGCCAGCGTCGCCTCGGCGCGGTCCAGCGCCGCCGCATCGGGATAGGCCGGGAGATGACGCGCTTCGTGCGCCTTCCAGCTATCAGGGGTCCAGTTACTTGCCACGGCTCTGCTCCTTCAGGAGCGCGCCCCATAGCGGCAGCCTTGCGCAATTGCAAAATAGGAAAGCTGCACCGGGCCAGCGCGCAAGTTTATTGCCCGATCAGCGCGACGACAGCGCAGCTTTGGCCAAACTGCCCTCTGGCACCACTGCCGCCCGCCAGCTCTTGTTCTGACCCAGATATTTGGCAGCCAAGGCCTGCATCCGCTCCGGCGTGGTCTTGGTGTAATCGGACAGCAGCGAACGTAGCGCCGCAATCCGAACCGGATCGGCAGTCGCCCCTTCAAGCTGGTACATGAAGAAGGCGCTGCTCGACGAGGCTCTGGTCAATTGCTGGCGCAGCGGCTCGGTCACCCGGGCCAGCTCGTCTGCCGTCACCGGCTTGGCGATCAATTCGACTGCAATCTCGTCCGCTGTGGCGAAAAATACCGGCAGCGATTTGGGATCGAGCTGACCCAGCGCCATGATCGATCCGCCGCTATCCAGATCGATCGGCCATTCCGAGAAAACCTGCGGCGAATAGCTCGCCCCCAGTTTTTCGCGCATCCGGTCAAGCAGGCGATTGCTGAACAGCTGGGTGAGGATTTCGAGCTGGCGCGATTCGGCCAGGCCCGCCGTTCCGCCGCCAGTGGGCCAGCTGACCAGTGCAGCGGCTTGATTGGCATCGCCGCGATGGCTCAGCACGACCGGGTTGACGGACGGCGGCAGGCTTTGCGCGGTGGCTGGGCCGGTGGTGCCGGGCAGCGGCGGACGCTTGGCCAGCGCGCCAAAGCTGCGTTCCAGCGCTGCGATCGCCGTGGCCCGGTCAAAATCGCCGAACAGCTGCACTTCGATCGGCCCGTTCTCGAGGATCGGCTGCCACACCTGCCGGAAACCAAGCGCGGTTACAGCGTCGATCTCGCGCGGGGTGGGCGTATGGAACCGCGTATCGCGGCCACGCTTGAGGTATTTGAGATCGCGTTCCAGAACCCCCTGTGGGCTGGCCGAATAGCTTTCATACTGCAGCCGCGCCGCCGCCTTGGCTCGCACCACCGGCGCGACGTCCCAGCGCGGCATCGCGAATTTGGCGGCAAACAGATAAAGTTGATCATTGAGATCGGCCGGGCGCGTATCGGCCGAGAATTCGAAGTTGCCGTCCTCGATCGCGAAATCGAAACCCATCTTGCGTCCGGTCGAAATCCGGTCGAGCTCTTCCTGACCAAGCGTTCCGACGCCCGAGCCAACCAGCGCCATATCGCCGAGCGTGATATAGGCGGCATCCCCCTGGCCGAAAGCGCGATAGCCCGCCCCGAACCGGACCTTGACCGTGACCCGGCCCGGCTCGTCCTTCGATGGCCAGAACAGCACCTTGACGCCATTGTTCAGATCGATCTGCTCGATCCCCAGCACGCCGGTTGGCAGGATTGTGGTATTTTTGGCTGGCTCGCCCAGCGCAGGCATCTGCGCAAACGAGACCGGCTTGCTCGCTGCCCGCGCCTTGGGATCGGGTGCAACAGGCGCCAGCAGGGCCGTGCGCAGGGCAGCGCTGTCGCTCTCACCCGCCTTCGGAGTCATGTAAAGCGCGCGCGTCACCGTGCCTTTGAACAGTGTGCGGGTGTGATCCAGCACCGCCGCCGGAGTGAACAGCGGGCGCGAGCGGTTGAAAATATCCAGCACCACCTCGGGCGATGCCACTGTCTCGCGGATATCGAGTGCAGTGCCAAGGTCATCGGCCAGCTTGCCGCCCGGCATCAGGCGGCGCTGCTCGACCGCGCTTTCAAAGGCGACGTTCATTTCCGCCACCTCGCGCTCGATCTCGTCTTCGCTGGGCGGGCTCGCCAGCGCATCGGCGATCACACCGCGGACATCCTTTGCCGCGGTCTGCCAATCCTCGGTGAGCGGCGTGACCGAAACGAATGTCCCATCGACCGAACGGCTGACATCGTCCTGCGAAACCTGAGCCAGCAGATAGCTGCCGCCTGCACGGGCAAGGGTTTCAAGCCGCCGGTTGATGATCGCCTGCGCCAATGCATCGATCATCAGGCCCTGATTGTAGACGATCGAATCGTCCACCTTGCGCCACGGGCGCAGCACTGCGTAACTCAGCGTGCGGGGCAGATCGGGCTCTACCAGAACCTTGGTCTCACCGACGGGATTCGCGGGATCGCTGCCCCCCGGCGCCACCGGATCGCCAAAGATCGGCGCCGGAGTGAGCTTGCCGGGGACTTTCCAGCCCGAGAAATATTTGGTCACCAGCGCCGCCAGCCGCGCCGGGTCGGCGTCTCCGGCCACGATCACAACCGCGTTCTGCGGCCGGTACCACCGCGCATGGAAGGCGCGAACGCTGGTCTGGTTTGCGCGCTCCAACGCCTCAACCGTGCCGATCGGTGAGCGCTGCGCCAGCAATTGCCCGGCAAAGAAGGTCTGGCGGGTGGCTTCCTGAACCCGCTCGCCTGCCCCGCCGCGCTCGCGCTTTTCGGCCAGCACGATCGGCACATCGGTGCGGACATTGGCCTCGCTCAGCGTCGGCGCGGTGATCATGCCCGACAGCAGCTTGAACGATTCCTCAAGGCCGGTGGGGGTCGCATCGGGCAGATCGAGTTTATAGGTGGTGCTGGTCGGGGTGGTTTCGGCATTGGTATCGCTGCCGAAGGTCGCCCCCAGCCGCTGCCAGGTGGG
>JBKJTN010000169.1:0-26579 GCA_046590275.1 Novosphingobium sp. | reverse complement strand
GACGAATATTTCGCCAAAACCTTTGCGCTGCTGGCTGATGACGGCGTGATGCTGACCCACACCATCGGCCGCGCGGGGCCGCCGGGATCGACCGACAAATGGGCCCGCAAATACATCTTCCCCGGCCATTACCTCCCCTCGCTGGGCGAACTCGTCGGCGCAACCGAGCGAACGGGATGGGAAGTCGCCGATGCCGAAGTGCTGCGCTATCACTACGCCTACACGCTGGCCGAATGGTACCGCCGCACCTGCCTGCACGAGACAGAGATCACCGCGATGTTCGACGCGCGCTTCTTCCGCATGTGGCAGTTCTATCTGGTCGGCGCCGAACAAGGCTTCCGCGGCGCCAAGCTGGTCAATTTCCACGTCCAGACGGTCAAACGGCGAAGTGCCGTGCCGATGACCCGCGATTATATCGGTGCGGAGGCGGCGCGGCTTGCCGCACTGGATGAAGCCCCGGAGTGGCATCTGGGGCGGGAGGCGGCGGAGTAGAGGTAGGCACAGATTGTTTAATCCCGGTCCGCTAATCCGGATAGCGGGCATTCATAACCTCCCAGCTCAACCCCACCAGCCGCTCCAGCACCGCGAGGTCCACATCCGCTAGTTTCTTGATGTAGAGGCAGGCCTTGCCCCGCGAATGCTTGCCGAGCTGCGCGTAGAGCGCTTCGGCCTCGGCCTCCTCATCCCCGGCCAAATAGAGCACCAGCGCAGCCTTTCTTGGCGAGAAGCCCGCCCGGCAGCTCGTGCCTTCGCGGCCGCTGTCATATTTATAGTCATAGCTGCCATAGCCGATGATGCTTGGGCCCCACATCTTTGGCTCAAGCCCCGTCACGCGGCGATGGATCGCGTCGATCACTTCCGCCTCCTCGCGGCGCCGGGCATCGGGTAAGGCGGCGATGAAATCGCTGGCGCTGACTTCGCTCGGCTTGGTCTTGAGTTCAGGCTTGGCCATTTGCTTGCCTCCCATCATCCCATGGCTTAGGGGCGCGAGCCGAAACGTAACGGCAATTCAGCGGAAATCCAGCCCATGTCCGAAGCCAAGAAGTCCGATATCAAACGTGTCGTCCTCGCCTATTCGGGCGGCCTCGATACCAGCGTCATCCTCAAATGGCTGCAGGTCACCTATGGTTGCGAGGTGGTGACTTTCACCGCTGATCTGGGCCAGGAGGGCGAGCTGGAGCCCGCCCGGGCCAAGGCGGTGCTGATGGGGGTGCGGCCCGAGCACATCTACATCGACGATCTGCGCGAGGAGTTCGTCCGCGATTTCGTGTTTCCGATGATGCGCGCCAATGCGCGCTATGAAGGCGATTATCTGCTCGGTACTTCGATCGCGCGGCCGCTGATTTCCAAGCGGCTGGTCGAGATTGCGCGCGAGGTTGGCGCCGACGCGGTGGCGCATGGCGCGACCGGCAAGGGCAATGATCAGGTGCGGTTCGAGCTGGGCGTGGCGGCGCTCGCCCCCGATATCAAGGTGATTGCGCCATGGCGCGAATGGGATCTGACCTCGCGCACTGCGCTGATCGCCTGGGCCGAGGCGCACCAGATCCCGGTGCCGACCGACAAGCGCGGTGAAAGCCCGTTTTCAACCGATGCCAATCTGCTGCACACCTCGTCCGAAGGGAAAGTGCTGGAAGATCCGTGGGATGAGACGCCGGATTATGTCTATTCGCGCACCGTCAATCCCGAGGACGCGCCCGATGTGCCCGAATACATCACCGTCGATTTTGAACGCGGCGACGGGGTAGCGCTGAACGGCGCGGCGATGTCGCCCGCGACGCTGCTGACTGCGCTCAACGAGCTGGGCCGCAAGCACGGCATCGGCCGGCTCGATCTGGTCGAAAACCGGTTCGTCGGGATGAAGTCGCGCGGCATGTATGAAACGCCGGGTGGTGAGATTTACGCCAGGGCGCACCGCGGGATCGAAAGCATCACGTTGGATCGCGGCGCGGCGCATCTCAAGGACGAGCTGATGCCGAAGTATGCCGAGTTGATCTACAACGGCTTCTGGTTCGCCCCCGAGCGAGAGATGCTGCAGGCGGCGATTGACCATTCGCAAGCCAAGGTTTCGGGCACTGTCCGGCTCAAGCTGTATAAGGGCATGGCTTCGGTGGTGGGGCGTAAATCGCTCAACTCGCTCTACTCGGAACGGCACGTGACTTTTGAGGATGATGCCGGGGCCTATGACCAGAAGGATGCGGCGGGGTTCATCCGGCTCAATGCCCTACGGTTGCGTCTGCTGGCGCAGAGGGACAGGTAAGTGCGGGATCGCTGGGAGCAAATCCGCGGCGCGGAATATGGGTAACTCAAGGGGTCTGCCGCAGTTGTCCACCGCTTAGGCGCGCCCTGTGGATAAGTGTGAAAGATTCTTCTTGCGCGACTCACTTTTGAGGCGCAGCTTTTGAGGGTCGAGAGGGTGATTGGCCCGGACTTTGGAGAGGGGAAACCCTTGAAAAGGAACGAGAAAGTTTAACCCAAACGATGCGGCAGCGATGCCCGCAGCAACATCGGAAAACACGCCTCGGGCGTTCTTCGGAACAAACTTGGCGAACCGCAGATGCGGCGAGTGGAGCGCAGCCGGTAGGTCGATTTCGAACGGCCATGAGGAAGCGCAAGGAAGCCCGGCTTCGGCAGGGCGGAACAGCAGGACCGAATGGCAGGAGAGAGACCGATCTCGGAACCGCCAGGTGGAAGGGAAAAGTTCTTCGGAACCGGAACCAACCGCCTGACGGAACCGGACGTCGGCAGAAGTGCCGAGCGATGAGTGTCGGCTCAACAGAGCCACCGTAACGCGAGCGACAGAATGATTGAGGAAGATGCGCTAGTCCTTCGGGACTGGGTGGGTCCAAGCCAGTCAGGCCCGATGCGACGAGCATCACGATGCAATTCACCTTCGGTGCGATGGCACGCGAGGTGTTCACAAACGCATCACCGCGGCCACCCTGTCCTGAGCGACCCCGGGAAAGACATTCGTCCAATCGCTCGATATGGAGCAGGCGATCATGGGGCCGGCAGCGATGCCGGCCCCATTTATTTTTGTCCGGAAGATTCGGGGGCCGGCAGCGATGCCGGCCCCATTCGTATTTGCGCGCAAATCAGACTTGTCAGCACGGAGCGAGCCGCTACCAAATGCGATGCAATGCCGTTGCAGTTGGGATGCAAATGACCACCAGACACCTTGTTGACCCCGAGATTCTGCCGCTGATCGATGCGATGCCGTCCTTCGAATTTGAGTCCGCCAGCCTGCCGCAGGTCCGGATCGAATCCGAAGAGCGCTTCAAATTCCTCGGCGAGCCGCCGCTCGGAGCTGAAGTGGAACTGATCGAAAGCCCCGGCGGTCCGCTTAAAATCTACTGGTATGATCCCGCCCCCGGCTCTTCTGGTCGCGCCGCGCTGCTGCATATACACGGCGGCGGAATGGTTATGGGTTCGGCCAGTGGAATGCAGTTTGGCCCATCCTCCATGGCGCTGGCGCTGGGTTTTCCGGTCGCCTCGGTCGAATACCGGCTCGCTCCGGAAACGCCCTTCCCCGGCCCGCAGGAAGACTGTCTCGCCGCGCTTTCGTGGCTGGCAGGCCATGCGGGCGAGCTTGGCATTGATCCGGAACGCATTGGAATAATTGGTGAAAGTGCCGGAGGTGGCCTCGCCGCAGCGGCGGCACTGATGGCGCGCGATCTGGGCGGACCGCAACTTGCCGCACAGTTCCTGATCTATCCGATGCTCGATCACCGCACTGGCAGCGACGATTGCCGCTACCGCAACCGGCACACCGGCGAGTTCATCTGGACCCGCTCGTCAAACCACTTTGGGTGGGAGTGCCTGCGCGGCGATTACCTCGCCGATGATGATCGCAAAGGCTGGTTTTCTCCCAGCCTCGCCGATGATCTAGCCAGCCTGCCGCCGACCTGGATCGGCACGGGAAGCCTCGATCTGTTTTTCGATGAAGACCTCGATTACGCGCGCCGCCTGGTTGATGCCGGAGTGCCGGTCGAACTCCACAGCTATCCGGGCGCAATCCACGCCTTCAACGTGATGAGCGAGGCCAATATCGCCCGATCCTTCAACCGCGACCTGATGAGCGCGATCGCGCGGATGCTCGCCGGTTGAAGCTCCGCCTACCCTTTCGGAAATCGCAAGGCTAAGAGGCGAGTATGCTCGATTCCTCGCCCGCCCGCACCGATCTGATCCGCAACCTTGAAACGCTCAACCAACGACTCCGCTGGCTCTCTTCGTGGACAATCCATAATGCCAATCACATTCGCGAGAGCCGCGACGGGCTGAAGGTAGGCGGACACCAGGCAAGCTGCGCCTCGATCACTGCGATCATGACCGCGCTCTATTTCCATGCGCTGCGCCCGCAAGACCGGGTGGCGGTCAAGCCTCATGCCGGGCCGGTGCTCCACGCGATCCATTATTTACTCGGTAATCAGAGTCTTGAGCAGCTCCAGACATTTCGCGCCATGGGCGGAGCGCAAAGCTATCCATCGCGCACCAAGGACAAGATCCCGGTCGATTTTTCGACTGGTTCGGTCGGGCTTGGCGTCGCGGTTACCGCCTTTGCCAGCCTCGTCCAGGATTACCTTGTCGCCCATGGACAGATGCCCGAAGGTGACGCCGGACGGATGATCGCGCTGATGGGCGACGCCGAACTGGATGAAGGCAACATCTACGAATGCCTGATTGAAGGCTACAAGCACGATATCCGCAATTGCTGGTGGATTGTCGATTACAACCGCCAGTCGCTCGATAGCACGACCGCAGACCGGATGTTCCGACGCTTCGACGATATCTTCGAAACCTGCGGCTGGCGCGTCCTTACGCTCAAACACGGCAAGGTTCAGCGCGAGGTCTTCAAGCGTGCCGGCGGCCCCGCGATCGAGGCTTGGATCGACGATTGCCCCAACGCCGAGTATGCCGCACTGACATATCAGGGTGGCAGCGCCTGGCGAGCCCGTCTCAACTCCGATCTGGCCGGCAACAAGGCAGCGCTCAAATTGATCGCCAGTTTTGACGATGACGCATTGTCGGCGCTGATGCTCAATCTAGGCGGCCACTGCATCGAAACGCTGCTCGATGCCTTTGCCGAGGCTGACGATGACAAGCCGACCATGTTTATCGCCTATACGGTGAAGGGCTTCGGACTGCCATTCCAGGGCCACAAGGATAACCACGCCGGGCTGATGAACCCGACACAGATGGCCGCGCTACGCGCATCGATGGGGATTGCAGAGGGCGATGAATGGCTGCCCTTTGGCGGGCTAGGCGATAACGCGGCCGCCGCACTCAAGGACTTCATAGCCCCATTTGCCGAGCTGCTTCGGCGCCCCGTGGCCGCCGCTCCGACGATCCCCGTCCCTGCCCGCCTGCCGATTCCCGATGGGGCCGAGCAATCGACCCAGGCAGCCTTTGGCCGGATTCTGCTCGATCTGGCGAAGTCCGGCCATCCGCTGGCTGACCGGATCGTCACAACCTCACCCGATGTCACGGTATCGACAAATCTTGGCGCCTTCGTGAACCAGCGCGGACTGTTCCGGCGGCAGGCCTTGAAAGACGTTTTCGCCGGCCACAAGATCCCCTCCCCGCAGAAGTGGGCCGGGCATGAGGCGGGCCAGCACATTGAGCTGGGGATTGCCGAAAACAATCTGTTCCTGATGCTCGCCGCGCTGGGGCTGTCGGGTCCGCTGTTCGGGGCTCGGCTGCTACCAATCGGCACGGTCTATGATCCGTTCATTTCACGCGGGCTCGATGCGCTGAATTACGCCTGTTATTCAGACGCCCGGTTCCTGCTGGTTGCCACGCCATCGGGGATAACGCTGGGGCCTGAGGGCGGCGCGCATCAATCGATCAACCCGCCGCTGATCGCGATGGGACAACCCGGACTGACCTATTTCGAACCGGCCTTTGCCGATGAGCTCGCGCTGCTGATGCACTGGGCGTTCGGCCATATGCAGGATGAGAACGGCGGCGCGGTTTATCTGCGGCTTACCACTCGCTCGATCGACCAGCCGATACGGACCGATCAGGCATGGGAGGCAGACGCGCTGAAGGGTGCTTATTGGCTGCGACGACCCTCCGCCGAAGCCGGAGCTGCTATTGCATTTACCGGAGCCCTCGCGCCCGAGGCACTGGCGGCCCACACTGCACTGCTTGACGATATACCAGGGCTTGGTCTGCTCAACGTTACGTCCCCCGATCTGTTGCACCGTGACTGGTCGGCCGCCCGCGCCGCTCGCTGGCAGGGAAGTGGGGGGCAGCAATCGCATGTCGAGAGCCTGCTCAGTGAGCTTGATCGCCAAGCCGGACTTGTGACGATGATCGACGGTGCGCCTGCGGCACTTAGCTGGCTGGGCGGCGTCCTGGGGCACCGCGTCAGCCCGCTCGGAACCGACCGGTTCGGCCAGACCGGCGATCTGCCCGATCTCTTCCGCGCCTATCGGCTGGATTGCGAGGCTGTAATCGATGCGATGGCCGAGTTGTTCCTGCAACCCTGAGCTGGCCGCGGCTTTGGCGCGGTGAGCTCGAAGATGGCGCATATCACGAAAGGCTTGTGCCGATGGTTTCCCGCGCTATCGGGCACTTGCTATGCCCGTTCCCGCCCTGCCCATCTGCGTTGCCGCGCTTTACCAGTTCACTCGGCTTGCCGATTGCGCCGCTCTGCGCGGGCCGTTGCTGGAACTGTGTAGCGCAGAAGGTGTGAAGGGCACGCTGCTGCTGGCCCACGAAGGTATCAACGGGACAATCGCCGGCAGCGACGAGGCGATTAGCAAAGTCCTCGCCCATCTTCGCAATTTGCCCGGCTGTGCGGAACTGGAGGTCAAATACTCCCGCACCTCCGAGTTGCCGTTTAGGCGCATGAAGGTGCGGCTCAAGCGCGAGATCGTGACGATGGGCCAGCCTGATATCGATCCGCTGAGCGGAGCCGGGCACTACGTCACGCCGAAAGATTGGAATGCGCTGATTTCTGACCCGACAACCCTCGTGATCGACACGCGCAATGATTATGAGGTGGCCGCCGGAACCTTCGCGGGCGCGATAAATCCGCAAACCCGCAACTTCCGCGATTTCCCTGCCTGGTTCCGCGAGCAGCGCGAAAATTTGCTCGGCCACGGCACCTCGCAGCGGATCGCCCCCCGCAAGATAGCAATGTTCTGCACCGGAGGCATTCGTTGCGAGAAATCGACCAATTTTCTGCAATCCGAAGGGCTGGACGAGGTTTACCACCTCAAAGGCGGGATTTTGAATTACCTCGAGAAGGTACCGCTCGCAGATAGCCTGTGGCAGGGTGAATGCTTCGTTTTTGACGAGCGCGTGACCGTGGGCCACGGACTGACACCGGGCAACTATGTGCTGTGCCAACCCTGCGGCAAACCGGTAAGCGAAGTGGCCCGTGCTTCGCCGCTCTATATCAAGGACGTCAGTTGCCCCGCCTGCCACGGCCAATCGCCGGGGGGTGACTGGCATTGATCCGCCTGACTGATCTCTTGCTTCCGCTCGACCATCCGGCTGAGGCCTTGGCCGAGGCAATATGCGCGCGGCTGGAAATTTCCCCGGCCGATCTGGTACGCTTTGCGATTGCCCGGCGAGGCAACGACGCTCGCAAGAAACACGCAATCCGGCTGGTATATTCGCTCGATGTGGTGGTGGCGGACGAGGCTGCAGTGCTGGCGCGCTTTGCCGATGATCCGCATGTTCGGCCGACGCCGGATACGGCCTATCGCTTCGTTACCCGCGCGCCGGAAGGCTATTCCGGCCCGCGCCCGGTCGTGATCGGTGCTGGCCCCTGCGGGCTGCTGGCCGCGCTGGTGCTGGCGCAAATGGGATTCCGCCCAATCATCATCGAACGCGGCACAGCGGTGCGCGAGCGGACCAAGGACACCTGGGGCCTGTGGCGGCGCGGGGTGCTCAAGCCTGAATCCAATGCGCAGTTCGGTGAAGGCGGTGCCGGAACATTCTCTGACGGCAAACTCTACAGCCGAATCAAGGATCCGCGCCATCTGGGCCGCAAGGTGCTGACTGAATTCGTCAAGGCCGGTGCGCCCGAGGAAATCCTGACCGAGGCCCATCCGCATGTCGGCACTTTCCGGCTGGTCACCATGGTGATGAGCATTCGCGAGACAATCGAGGCGCTGGGCGGAGAATATCGGTTTGGCACGCGGGTGGATGATTTCGATATTGCTACTGGGGCTGATGGATCACGGCAGATACGCGGGTTACAGCTAAGCACCGGCGAATATCTTGCCGCAAGCCAGGTCATTCTGGCAGTCGGCCACAGCGCCCGCGATACCTTCCAGATTGTCCATGACCGGGGCATCCATATCGAAGCCAAGCCGTTTGCGATCGGGGTGCGGATCGAGCACCCGCAAGGCTGGATCGACAAGGCCCGGTTCGGGACGAATGCGGGCAACAAGATCCTGGGGCCCGCAGCCTACAGCCTCTCGCACAAGTCCAGCAACGGGCGGACGGCCTACAGTTTCTGCATGTGTCCGGGTGGTCGCGTGGTGGCAGCCGCGTCGGAAGAAGGCCACCTTGTTACCAACGGGATGAGCCAATATTCGCGCGCCGAATTCAATGCCAATTCAGGGATCGTGGTCGATATCGATCCGGGCCGCGATTACCCCGGCGGGCCTCTCGCCGGAATCGAATTCCAGCGCCACTGGGAGAGACTGGCCTTTGTGGCTGGCGGATCGAATTATATGGCGCCGGGGCAGAAACTGGGCGATTTTCTCAGCGGCACGGCTTCCACCGCGTTTGGTGCGGTGATCCCCTCCTATCAGCCCGGGGTCCATCTGACCGACCTTGCCCGGTGCCTGCCTGACTATGTGGTCGAGGCCATCCGCGAGGCGCTGCCGGTGTTCGGACGGCAGGTGCCCGGCTATGACCATCCCGATGTAGTGATAACCGGTGTTGAGACGCGCACCTCGGCCCCGGTGCGGATTACCCGCGGCAAGGACCTGCAAAGCCTCAATACCGCCGGACTCTACCCGGCGGGCGAAGGCGCAGGTTATGCCGGCGGCATCCTGTCCGCCGCGGTTGACGGAATACGCGTGGCCGAAGCGCTGGCACTTCATCTGGCTCCGGCATGAGCGATCAGTTTGACGCCATCGTCCTTGGCGCAGGCGCGGCCGGACTGATGTGCGCGGCGATTGCCGGACAGCGCGGGCGTCGGGTACTGTTGCTCGACAGCGCCGATCAGCCGGGTAAGAAGATCCTGATCTCAGGCGGCGGGCGATGCAATTTTACCAACCTCCACACCGCGCCGGATCGCTACATTTCGCAAAATCTGCATTTCGCCAAATCGGCGCTGAGCCGCTACACCGCGCAGGATTTCCTCGCCCTGGTCGAGCGCCACGGGATTGCCTGGCACGAAAAGACGCTTGGGCAGCTGTTCTGCGACGGCTCGGCCCGCCAGATCGTTGCCATGATGGTGGACGAATGCGTGAGCGGCGGGGTCGAAATCCGCTGCAACGCCGCCATCAGCAAGGTCTCGCATGACGGTGTCCAGTTTACAGTCACCGCCAGCGGCCAGACCGCCACTGCTCCGAAGCTGGTGATCGCCACTGGGGGACCATCAATCCCCAAAATGGGAGCAACCAGCTTCGCCTACGATCTGGCCCGCCAGTTTGGCGTCAAAGTGGTTCAGCCTCGCCCGGCGCTAGTCCCGCTGACGCTGGGCGAGGACGAACTGCTGTTTCGCGAGCTGTCAGGCGTTTCGGCCGATGTGACAGCCCGTTGTGGCAAAACTGCCTTTCGCGAGGCGGCTCTGTTCACCCACCGCGGTTTGTCTGGTCCGGCGATCCTGCAGATTTCATCCTATTGGCAGCGCGGTGATCCGCTGGGCATCGACTTGTTGCCAGATCATCCGCCCGGCTGGTTGCAGCAAGCCAAGCGCGAGCGGCCCCGGACCACCTTGCGCAAACTGCTGGGCGAGGCTCTGCCTGATCGGCTTGCCATGACATTGAGCGAGCAACTGGGCCTGCCAGGCGAACTCGGCAATATGTCCGACCGCGCGTTGAACGCCGCCGAAGCCCGGCTTGGCGACTGGCAGTTCAATCCCACCGGCAGCGAAGGCTATGCCAAGGCCGAGGTCACCGCCGGCGGGATAAGCACCGCCGAGCTCTCCTCGAAGACGATGGAGACCCGCAGTGTCCCCGGGTTATTCGCGATTGGCGAAGCAGTGGACGTTACCGGCTGGCTCGGCGGGTATAATTTCCAATGGGCCTGGGCCAGCGGCTGGGCGGCTGGGCAAGAACTCTAACGCCCTTCTCGCGACAGCCGCGTCATCAAGATCGCCGCCCGCTTTGCCTGCCTCTTGATGCTGGCCAAATCGACCGTCTCGCCCGGGGCATGATCGCCGCGGCTACTGGGCCCAAGCCCGGCCAAAGCGTCCACATCGCCCGCGACAAAGGAAATGTCCCCGGCGCCGCGCTTCAAGGGATCGAGCGGTGCCATCTCGGCCAGCCCAAGATCGTGGTTCACGCGGTTGAGACGCGAGAGCAGCGCATGGTTTCCCGGTGTCGGAGCCATGGCGGGATAGGCGCTGGGATCGAAGGTGATACTGGCGCTGGTAAGCGGCGCATGTGCAGCAACGATGGCCTGCATCCTGGCGCGAACCCTGACGCTTTGCTCCTCGGACAAGGTGCGGAAATCGCCCTTGGCAAATGCGGTGCCGGGGATGACGTTGGACTTGCCGCTGGCGGTCGCGCGCGACCCATCTTTGTCGAGCGCGGCCTCGGTTCCGCCCGCGATCAGACCGACGTTGAAGGTCAGGTTCGGTTCGGGAAGTTCGGTCCGGAACCGCGCAAGGATCCGGGTCAGCTCGTAGATCGCGCCATCGCCATAGATTGGCCCGAAGATCAGCGAGCTATGCCCGGTCTTTCCCGAGGTGGTCAGCGTCCAGCTGTTCGACGAACGCCTGGCTACCGAGCCCATGTCCTTGCCGGCATCGATCACCAGTCCTTCGAAATCGAGCGCAAACCCGGCCCGCTTGCCCGCAGCGATGAGATCGGCACGGGCGAGCGACAAGGGTTCGCCTGAATCTTCTTCATCGCCGGTCATATGGATTTCGATAGCGGCGTCTTTCAGCGTTCCGGCCACTCGCATCGCGCGCAACGCGGCGATGATCACGACCAGCCCGCCCTTGTCGTCGCCAGCACCGGGGCCCTCACCCTCATCTCGGCCGTCAGCGCGCCGCCGGGTGAAGCGCTGGAACGGCGAGTCTGCTTCGAAAACCGTATCGAGATGGGCGATCAGCAGGATCGGCCTGGTGCCCTTGCGGCCCGGTTTGGTCGCAATCAGATGGCCCGACCGGCCCGCCGCGGTCATATCCTTCCACTCAAGCTTGAAACCAAGCGGGGCCAGCTCGGCCCGGACCAGATCGGAAACAGCCTTCACACCGGCAAAGTTCATCGTTCCGGAATTGAGGTTGACCAGCCGCTCAAGCAACGCGACCGAGCGCTCATATTCCGCATCGACCGTGGCGGCAATCCGTTGCTCAGGCTTGGACAGTTGAGCTTGTGCTGGCTCGCCCGCCAATGCAGCCAGCGCAGCGGCAAGCATCATTAAACGCGTTTCCACAAATGTCACATCAGCTTCCTTTGGATAATTTCAGCGCTCCCGGCCGGCAGACTGAACAGCATTCCGTCTTCGCCAACAACCAACTTGCCGTCAAATCGATCCCGCGCATCGCCCAGAAAGGCGGGATAGAAAAAGCTCGACGGAACCGGCGGAACGATGTGACTGAGGACCAGCTCCTTCACTCCGGCCGCCTTGGCAACCTCCGCCGCCTCTTCTGGCGTGGTATGATAATTGAGGATGTCGCGGGTGATCTGGGCGAGGTTTTTCTGGCCCTTTGCCTCGAAGCCCGCGGTCATCGCTTTGACCTGCCTTGGCTGAAGCGCCTCATGAACCAGCAGGTCGGCGTCCTTGGCCCCAGCGATCAGCGCAGCGGATTTGACGGTATCGCCGCTGATAACCACCGAGCGGCCCTTGTAATGAAACCGGTATCCGACCGCAGGTTTGACCGGGCCGTGATCGACCCGGATCGCCGTGATCGTCAGGCCATCCTGTTCCAGCACCACCACCGTATCGCCCTTGCCGATGGCAGGAAGTGTGAAGGGAGCGGCCGCGGCGCCCGCGCCCGCTGGCGGAACGATATCCGGACCGTGGTGCCCGGTCCGGTATCCCTGATCGGTGAGGTAAGCGGCGTTATAGCCTGTAATCAAAGCATCTACCCCCACCGCACCGTGGACCGGGAGCGGGGTCCGCGCCGCACTGCTGGTCCAGCGCGCCAGCATCAGCGGCCCGATCCCGTCGGTATGATCGGAATGGAAATGGGTGAGCAACAAGCCCTCGATCCGGGCCGCCGGAATCCCCATCAGATTGATGTTGCGCGCGCCGCCCTCGCCAATGTCGACCACGAAGATATGCTTGCCCGCGATCACGACATTGCACGGCCCGGCGCGGGTCGGACTTGGCAAGGGCGAGCCTGTTCCGCACAGCGCCACGTGGAGGCCGTCCGGCAGGCCCGCAGTCATATCACGGCCAACCCGGTCTGCCACCGCACGCTCGAACAGGCGCTGCGCGATTGCGCCTTGCTGGATCTTGATCGCCACCCCGGCGATCAACAGCGATCCGGCAATTGCAATCAACACTTTGCTTCTGCGGCGCATGTCGCTCTCCCCTGACTATTCGCGCAACCAGACCTATGCGAACACTGCTTCGATTCCCAACAAAACAAACCCGCCGCAAAGCTTTTTGGCTTTGCGACGGGCAGCTCTCCTCTCCAGAAGATCTGGCCACTCCAGAAGGAGTGGCAGCGGCTGATCTCTTTGGATCAGGCCGCGTATTGGGTCCCCGCTGCTTATCTACGCAGCAAATTGGTTCATCGTGTTGTGGGCGCCGCCAGCCTTGAGCGCAGCTTCCCCGGCGAAGTATTCCTTGTGATCGTCGCCTACGTCCGAACCGGACATGTTCTGATGCTTCACACAGGCAATGCCCTCGCGGATTTCCTTGCGCTGGACGCCCTTGACGTAGCCGAGCATCCCCGCGTCGCCGAAATATTCCTTGGCGAGGTTATCAGTGCTGAGCGCGGCGGTGTGGTAGGTCGGCAAAGTGATAAGATGATGGAAGATGCCGGCCCGCGCCGCAGAATCGCGCTGGAAAGTGCGGATCTTTTCATCGGCTTCATTGCCCAGATCCGTGCCGTCATAATCGACACTCATCAGCTTGGCCCGGTCGTAGGCCGAGACATCCTTGCCGGCTGCGGTCCAGGCATCGAACACTTGCTGGCGGAAGTTCAGTGTCCAGTTGAAACTGGGCGAGTTGTTGTAGACCAGCTTGGCATTGGGGATGACTTCGCGGATCCGGTCAACCATCCCGGCAATCTGCTCGATATGCGGCTTTTCGGTCTCGATCCACAGCAGATCAGCGCCGTTCTGCAAGCTGTTGATGCAGTCCAGAACGCAGCGATCTTCTCCGCTGCCGGCGCGGAACTGGAACAGGTTTGAAGGAAGGCGCTTGGGACGCAGCAGCTTGCCGTCCCGGTTGATGATGACATCACCATTGCGGGCCGTTGCCGGATCGATTTCCTCGCAATCGAGGAAGCTGTTGTATTGATCGCCAATGTCGCCCGGCTCTTTGGAGACCGCGATCTGCTTGGTCAGGCCAGCACCGAGCGAGTCAGTGCGAGTGACGATGATGCCATCCTCAACGCCCATTTCCAAGAAGGCGTAACGGCAGGCGCGAACCTTGGCGAGGAAGTCCTCATGCGGCACGGTAACCTTGCCGTCCTGGTGGCCGCACTGCTTTTCATCCGAAACCTGATTTTCGATCTGGAGCGCGCAGGCACCCGCCTCGATCATCTTCTTGGCGAGCAAATAGGTCGCCTCGGCATTGCCAAAACCCGCGTCGATATCGGCGATGATGGGCACGACATGGGTTTCGTAGTTGTCGATCGATGACTGGATCTGCTTGGCCTTGACCGCATCACCTGTCTGGCGGGCGGCGTCCAGATCGCGGAACATCATGCCAAGCTCGCGGGCATCGGCTTGCTTCAGAAAGGTATACAGCTCCTCGATCAGCGCGGGGACGCTGGTCTTCTCATGCATCGACTGATCGGGCAGTGGGCCGAACTCGCTGCGCAGAGCCGCAACCATCCAGCCCGAGAGATAGAGATAGCGGCGCTTGGTCGATCCGAAATGCTTCTTGATCGAGATCATCTTCTGCTGCGCGATAAACCCGTGCCAGCAACCCAGCGACTGCGTGTAATTGGCAGGATCGGCATCATAGGCGGCCATTTCCTCGCGCATGATTTTCGCGGTATAACGGGCAATATCAAGACCGGTGCGGAAGCGGTTCTGAGCGCGCATCCGGGCGACGGATTCGCCGCTGATGCCATCCCATGTGCCGTTGTAGCTGCGGATCAGTTCGTCGGTCTGGGTGATATCAGTCGAATAGGTCACTGCTGCTGTCCTTGTTCAGGGAATCGGGTGATGTGCTGGATTAGGCCGATCCTTTCGCATTTGCGAGATGGATAACGGTTGACTTGTCAGACTTTACAGGATTTTATTGTAATGTTGTAAAATCTGTACAGTCCGGGATTCCGATCCATGCCCAGTGAACGCTCCGTCTATATGGGCCCGCGCCTAAAACGCTTGCGCCGCGAGCTTGGGTTGACCCAGGCGCAGGTTGCCCATGATCTCGATATTTCAGCTTCTTACGTGGCGCTTCTTGAGCGCAACCAGCGGCCGCTCACTGCCGATCTGCTGCTGCGCCTTGCGCGAACCTACCGGATGGATCTGACCGACATCGCGGCAAACGGCGGAGCGGACTATGCGGCGCGGCTGGCGGCAGCGCTGAAGGATCCGATGTTTGCCGATATCGACCTGCCCGCGCTTGAGGTGTCGGACATCGCGACCAGCTTTCCCGGGATCAGCGAGGCCTTTCTGCGGCTTCACACAGCCTGGGCTGAACGCCAGCTGGAACTGGCTGACCGCGGTGCAGAACGTCCCGAAGGAGCCGAACCAGCCGATCCAGTTGCCGAAGTGCAGCGCTTTCTTGCCGCGCGCCACAACTGTTTCCCCGCGCTCGATGAAGCGGCCGAGGCAATTGCCGGCCACATTGCCGAGGCGGGCAGCCTGACCAGCTATTTAGGTTCCCGGCACAGCTTGCGGGTGCGCCGCCTGCCGACCGAGGTTCTGGCCGGATCGATCCGCCGTTATGATCGGCATCGCGGAGAAATTCTGCTCGACGACGCGCTTGATAACGCCAGCCAGAACTTCCAGCTGGCGCTGCAGCTGGCCTATATCGAGCTGCGCAAAACTATCGATGCAGCGCTGAAAGACGGCAATTTCGCTAACGAGGAAATCGGGCTCTATGCCCGCCGCGCGCTGGCCAACTATGCGGCTGCCGCAATCGTCATGCCCTATGACGCCTTCGCCAAGGCGGCGGACGCGCGGGCCTATGATATCGAAGCGCTGGGGCGCGCCTTCGGCACCAGCTTCGAACAGGTCGCGCACCGGCTGACGACGCTGCAAAAGCCGGGCAAGGAACGCGTGCAGTTTTTCTTCATCCGGGTGGACCGGGCCGGAAATGTCTCCAAGCGGCTCGACGGGGCCGGCTTTCCATTTGCCCGCAACGGCGGGGCCTGCCCGCTGTGGAGCCTGCACCATGTGTTCTCCACCCCTCGGCAGATCATCACGCAATGGCTTGAGCTGCCCGATGGCAAGCGGTTCCTTTCGATCGCTAGAACGGTGACGGCCGGCGGCGGAGGCTTTGGTGCACCAAAGATCGAACGCGCCGTCGCGCTGGGCTGCGCGGCCGAACATGCGCCGCAGGTGGTCTACGCCCAGATGCAGCCCGAACTGACCCCTGAAAAGGCCACCCCGATCGGCGTTACTTGCCGCCTTTGCCAACGGATCGAGTGCCCTGCCCGCTCGGCCCCGCCAATCGGCAGGCAGATGCTGGCCGACGAATACCACCGCGGCGCGGTGCCCTATGCCTTTGCAGATCGCTGAGGCGGACCGCTAGGCTCGCAAACTCTGCGCAAGTGCTGCGACATGGCCCGGACCGATCCCGCAGCAGCCCCCAACGATCGTTGCGCCTGACGCGACCCATCGTTTCGCCCAGCTGAGATAATGGGCCGGATCAAGATCCTCGCGGATGGCCCGGATAACTTCGTTTGCGGCAACGCCTTCATCTTCCGTGCCGAAGCCATTCGCATAGACTCCGATAGCTATTCCGCTGTCAGCGAGTGCGACTTTGGCCTCACGAACAGCAGCGTCCATCACTTCGGGTCGACTGCAATTAAACAGCAGCGCCTGGGCTCGCAAAGAGGCAGCAAGATCAGCGGCGGCGCGAACGCTCTCGCCGGATCTGAGCGTGGCGGCAGGAGCATCGGCGCGGTCATCAAGCGTAAACGACAACCACAAGGGACGCGGATCATCGGCCAGCAGCTCACCGATCAGCCGCGCCTCGGCAGTTGTGCTGAGCGTTTCAGCCAGCCAGATATCGACATATGGCGACAGTCCCGATATCAATACCTCAAGTATTGCCCGTGCCTGGCCGGCGTCGAACAAATCGGGACGGTACGAACCGAGGACTGGCGGCAGAGAAGCTGCCACCTGCACCTCTCGCCGGTCGGCGACGGTCCGCGCCAGCTTCCCGGCAAGCTCCGTCAGCTTCAGGCCGTCGGACGCAAAGCGCGCTTCGCCCAGATGAAAGGGAACGACTGCATAGCTGTTAGCCGTAATCACATCGGCCCCGGCAACCGCGAACAAATCATGCGCCGCACTTACGAGTTCTGGCGTCTCAATCAGTGCCAGTGCCGACCATTCCGGCTGACGAAATGGCGCACCCAACTTCTGGAGCTCACGGCTAATCCCGCCGTCGAGGATTGTGATTGCTATGGCGTCTGTCTTTCCGAATTGAAACTAGGTGATCCGCGTGCCCGCAGAGTGGAATATCGGCCAGGCAAGCTGTTCTGCTGCTGATATTACGGGCAAATTCTCAATCCCGATCTCATCTGGATAGCGCCGTGTGATCTTTGCGGTGCCAAACAGCACATCCCAGAAGAACAACAGATTGCCGAAATTTCCTTTGTAGTTGGTAACGCCATCAGACTTGTGCTTGCCGTGGTGCGCGCTGTGGGTCGAAGGAGTGGAGATGGTCCGCTCGACCACCCACATGACAGGTGATAGCCAGTTGATCTTGTAGAGCGGCGCATCCCAGCGAACATCCGAATGGGCGCCGAGAATTACCAATTGCTTGATCACGACATAGGGCACGTAAACCCAGCCAAGACCGAGATAGATAAGTACACCCGAAAACCAGATACTTGGCATCGTCAGATAATAGAAAAAATTATTCCGGTACACGATCCGCACCGACATATATTCGCCGCTGTGATGTGCGCGGTGGAGGTTGTAGAGCCACGGAAAGCTGTGTGAGGCGCGGTGCCACCAATATTGAGCCATATCGTCAAATACAAGCAGCAGCGCTATCTTCGCGACGATCGGGATCGTCGCCAAGCTGCCGTCCGCTTCCGGAAAAGCAAGCGCCATGAGCTGGTAGGAAGTGAACAAAATGAAGGGCTGTGTGATAAACAGCAGCACTGGCGATCCGATCAATTCCACCCATATATCGGCCCGGGTCTGGGTTGGCTTATGAAAGAAATTGGTGCGCCACATCTCGAGCACCGCAAAGGTGAAGAAAGCGCCAAGGACAAAAATGGCCTCTGGTTTCATGGCTGCGACCCTCCCCCGCACGGATTGTCCCGTTTGGCGATTTACTAATTGCTGGGGTGCGGTTTGGAAAGGCCTCGTGCGAAATGTGAGATAGCCACTTCGTCGCTCAGCCGATGAACCTCGTTGCTTAACGCTTACGTCAAGCTACGGTGGACCCAAACAGCGATTATAGACAAAGAGGATTCGTCCATGAAGACCCGCATCACCGAAATGTTTGGCGTTAAGACCCCGATCGTGATGGGCGGCATGACCGGGGTGGGCTACGGCGAGCTGGTCGCTGCAGTGGCCAATGCGGGCGCGCTCGGGTTCATCACCGCGCATATGTTCCCAACGGGTGCCGAGCTACTGGCCGAAATCGAGAAGACCAAGGCGCTGACCGACCAGCCGTTTGGCGTCAACCTGACACTCCTCCCCTCGATCAATCCGATCCCCTATGACGATTACCGCGAGGCGATCATCGCCTCGGGCATCAAGATCGTCGAGACAGCGGGCCGGGCTCCGACCGACCATCTGCCCCGGTTCAAGGAGGCCGGAGTCAAGGTCATCCACAAATGCACTTCGGTGCGTCATTCGGTCTCTGCGGTGCGGCATGGAGTCGATATCATCAGCATCGACGGCTTCGAATGTGCCGGCCACCCGGGTGAGGACGATATCGGCCTGATCGTACTGTTGCCCGCGACTGTCGATGCGGTCGATGTACCGGTGATCGCCTCGGGCGGCATGGCAGACGGGCGCAGCCTGGTTGCCGCGCTCGCCCTTGGCGCTGACGGTGTGAACATGGGAACACGGTTCTGTGCCACAGCCGAGGCCAAGATCCATGAAAACGTCAAGCGCCAGATCGTCGAATTCAACGAGCGCGACACAGTTCTGGTTGGACGCACATTGCGCAATACCGCCCGGGTTGCCCGCAATGCCGTTTCGGAAAAAGTTGCTGAAATCCAACGTGATCCAAGCAAAACCTTCGACGATGTGCGCGAGTACATGGCCGGCGTGCGCGGCCGCGAAAATGTGCTGCGTGACGGTGATATGGATGGCGGCATCTGGACCACGGGTCAGAGCCAGGCCCTGATCCATGATATTCCAACCTGCGCAGAGCTCGTCGGGAACATCATGGGCCAGGCCAACTCGATCATCCGCGAGCGGCTTGCAGGAATCGCTGCCTAGGCGCAGAATAAGCCACCTGCTTTTTGCCGCATGGGAGTAGTGCTTTGCCTGCCAAGCTTGTCGAAACGATCAAGTCGACCATCGAGCCGAACGATCATCCCTATCTGCAAGGGGCATGGCGTCCGACCTACAACGAATGGGACGCGACCTTCGCGAACGGCGATATCGAAGTAGTCGGCACGATCCCGGCGGATATTGACGGTGTCTATGTCCGCACCGGTGAGAACCAGATCAACCAGCCGATCGGCCGCTATCATCCCTTTGATGGCGATGGCTTCATCCACTCGATGTCGTTCAAGGGGGGAAAGGCCAGTTATCGCAGCCGCTTTGTCCGCACCAAGGGTTTCCAAGCCGAACAAGAAGCAGGCCGTTCGCTGTGGGCCGGATTGATGGAGCCGCCTCAGAAATCGACCCGCCCGGGCTGGGGAGCTCAGGAATGGCTCAAGGATTCATCTTCCACCGATGTGGTGATCCATGCCGGCAAGATCCTCTCGACCTTTTACCAGAGCGGCGAAGGGTACCGGCTCGATCCTTTCACGATGGAGCAATTCGGCACCGAAGGCTGGGTGCCGCTGGATGGCATTTCGGCTCACTGCAAGACCGTTGAGGCAACCGGCGAACTGCTGTTTTTCAACTATTCAAAGCACGCGCCCTACATGCATTACGGCGTAGTCGGCCCGGACAACAAGCTGAAGCACTATGTCCCGGTCCCCTTGCCTGGGCCCCGTCTGCCGCATGACATGGCCTTCACCGAAAGCTATTCGATCCTGAACGATATGCCGCTATTCTGGAATCCGGAATTGCTCGAACGCAACCTCCATGTCGTGCAGTTCCATCCCGAACTTCGCACCCGCTTCGCGATCATCCCGCGCTATGGCCAAACTGAGGATATCCGCTGGTTCGAGGCTGAGCCAACTTACACGCTGCATTGGCTAAACGCTTATGAGGATGGTGACGAGATCATTCTGGACGGCTATTTTCAGGAAGAGCCGATGCCCAAATCCCCGCCAGGTGCGGTCAGCGGGCTGGAACGGATGATGGCCTATCTCGATCAGGAAATGATGAAGCCCAAGCTGCACCGCTGGCGCTTCAACCTCAAGACTGGAAAGACGGTTGAGGAACGGCTCGATGACCGGATTCTTGAGTTCGGCATGATCAACCAGAAGTTTGCCGGGCGCAAATACCGTTACGCCTATAGCGCCATCCCTGAACCCGGCTGGTTTCTGTTCCGGGGGTTGGTCAAGCATGATCTTGAAACCGGTACGAGCCAGACAATGGCGTTTGGTCCCGGCCGTTTCGGCAGCGAAACGCCGTTCATTCCGCGTATCGGTGCCGAGGGCGAGGACGACGGCTATCTCGTCTCGTTCATCGCTGACCTGAACACCGACAAGTCCGAGTGCGCGTTGTTCGACGCCAGGAATTTGGAGGCAGGCCCGGTTTGCCGGATTATCTTGCCCGAACGGATCTGCGCCGGCACCCACTCGACCTGGGCCAATGGCAACGACATCGGAATGCCGGGAAATTCGGTGCTGGTTGCTTGAGATGATCGCCGCCGCGACTGCAAGGAAACCAGTTGATGCCGCATAGCCGCGAGGATTTCATCGGCGCCTGGTCATTGGCCGACTGGCGCATCGAATATTCGGACGGCACCGTGACACGACCGTTTGGCAGCAACGCTCATGGATACATCATTTATGCGCCAAACGGCATCATGACTGCGAGCATTTGCAAGTCCGAACGCACCAAATTCGGCATCGCCAACGCCCGAAATGCTAGTGACGACCAAAAGGCCGCAGCCTTCGATTCCTATTTCCATTATGCTGGAACCTGGCATCTGGATGGCGATCATGTTGTTCATGCCGTGGCCATGGCACTCAATCCGGACATGGCTGGCACTGACCAGCGCCGCCTCGCGGTTTTCAATGGAACTGGCGGCCTCACGCTATCAGCGCTCGAAGCAACACAGGGCGGCAGAAGAGAGCATATCCTGCAATGGAGCCGGTCGGCGTGAAGGCAGGCCATCCGCTCTGATTGGGCCGGGGATGGAGGCATAGCGCAGCACCAAGTCTGGCGTATGTGGCTGCGCTTGCCCTGAAAGCGAACCGCGGCTATCTCTGCCCAGGGATATCTCGCCGGAAGATAGCGGGAGATCTCGATTGGTAATGGGTGGCCGCGTGGATTTTATCCTGGCTTCAGCCAATCCGTGCAGGGCCAGAAGAATTTGAATTGATGGGGGAGCGTACAATGTTGAAATCAAACCGGAAGTCTGTCGCCGCTAAGTTTGCCACCGTGATCGGCGCAAGCTGCCTTTTCATTGCCAGCCCAGCGCTGGCCGCTGATGAGCCGGCGACTGGTGCGGAGGCTTCCGAGCCAACTGGCCCGTTCGATATTGAGGTGACACTTGATGCGGTAAGCGATTATCGGTTCCGCGGGATTTCGTTGTCCGACAAGGACCCCGCGTTCCAGCCCGGCATTACCATCAGCCATGAATCCGGTTTCTATGTGTCGGCGTGGGGTTCAAACGTGGCGGGTCTCGGCGGTGATGGTATCGAGATCGATTATATCGCGGGCTTTTCGCATGATGTCGGAAATATCACGCTGGATGTGAACGCCACTTATTACACCTATCCCGGAGCGAACAGCTTCAACTATCTTGACCTGATCGGCCGCGTCAGTGCTCCGGTTGGCAAGGGCGAGGTTGGATTGACAATCGCCTATGCGCCCAGCCAGGCCAATATCGGCAGCGTCGACAATACCTATGTGGCGATTGATGGCTCGATGCCGCTGGGCGATACGCCTCTGTCGCTAAATGGCTCGTTCGGCTTTGAGAATGGCGCTTTCGGCGACAACAAGAAGGACTGGTCGCTGGGCGTGAGTGCCGAGCTTGGCAAATTTACCCTGGGCGTCGCCTATGTCGATACCGCCCATGCCCAGAACTTCGGCAATATCGCCGATGCGGGCGTGGTGGTCTCGGCCAGCATAACATTTTGAGCGAAGGAGGGTGGGGGGTTAAGCACCCCGCGCGGACACTGAATGTCCATTAGTCTAGCCAGCTGGATCGCCGATCACGGGGTAACCGAGATCGAATGCATCATCCCGGATATGAACGGCGTCCAGCGCGGCAAGGTGCTGCCTGCCGGCAAGTTCCTGTCCGGGGTGAAAGACGGAACGCTGCGCATTCCTGGCAGCATTTATACTGTCACCATCAACGGCGAATATCCGGACGATACCGACAGCATTGTGCCGCGGACCGATCCAGACCTGATCATGGTGCCCGATCCGGGATCAATCTGCGAAGCGCCCGGTTTTGCGACGCCTACGGCCTATGTCATCGCCGATGCTTTCACCCGCGATGGCCTGCCGGTGGATTATGCGCCGCGGATGATCCTGAAACGCGTGATCAAGCTTTATACCGACCGCGGCTGGAAGCCAGTGGTGGCGCCAGAAGTTGAATTCTATCTTGTTTCCAAAAACACCGATCCCGATTTCCCGCTGGTCCCGCCGACCGGGCGCTCGGGCCGGCCGGAAACCGCCAGCCAGCCCTACGGCCTCGAAGCGCTGGGTGAATTCGAAGATATCATCGAGCAGATCTATGATTTCTGCGAGAAGGCCGGACTCGACATTGATACGATGATCCACGAGGCCGGGGCGGCGCAGCTGGAAGTAAACTTCCTCCACGGTGATCCCCTCAAGCTGGCCGACGAGGTGTTGCTGTTCAAGCGGATCGTCCGACAAGTAGCGCTCGAACACGGGGTCTATGCCACCTTTCTTGCAAAGCCGATGAGCGACCAGCCCGGCAGCGCAATGCATATTCACCAGTCGGTGCTCGATCTTGCCACCGGCAGGAATGTATTCAGCACCGCGACCGGCAAGGACAGCGCGCTATTTCGCGGCCATATCGCGGGACTGGCCCGGCTGCTGCCACAAATCACTCCGATGATGGCGCCCAATGTGAACAGTTTCCGCCGGATGCGGCCCGACTCCGCAGCGCCGATCAATGTCCAGTGGGGCACAGACAACCGCTCGTGCGGGCTTCGGGTGCCAGTGTCTGATGCCAAGAACCGCCGGATCGAAAACCGCCTGCCCGGGGCTGACTCCAATCCGTACCTGGCAATCGCAGCCTCGCTGGTGTGCGGCTATATCGGTATGGTTGACCGGATGATCCCGCCCAAGAGCATCGAGGGCAATGCCTACAACCGCGCGCGCACCTTGCCGCGCTCGCTGGAAGGCGCACTGGACCGGTTCAGCCATTGCCGCCCGGTCAAGGCGCTGCTCGGGCAAGACTTCTTCGATATCTTCTACGCGATCAAGGAATGTGAGCTGTTTCACTATCAGTCGGTCATCAGCTCGTGGGAGCGCGAACATCTGCTGCTGCGGGTCTGACGGCGCGTGCCGGATCCGCTAGCTGACAGCTATTACCGGGCGAGCGCCAACGCTTTCGAGCCGCTGCCTGAATTGACCGGGGCCAACCGGTCCGATGTATGCGTGATAGGCGGCGGCTTTACCGGTTTGTCCGCAGCGCTGGCTGCGGCAGAAGCGGGAATGTCGGTAATCCTGCTCGAAGCCGAGACAATCGGCTTCGGCGCTTCGGGCCGCAATGGCGGGCAATTGATCCCTGGCCTAAGGTGGTCACTTCGCGAACTCGTAGCGAGCTACGGGATTGATCGCGCCAAGGCGATCTTTGCCTTGGCGCTTGACGCGCGTGATGCCGTCCACACCCGTATCGCCCGGCATGGCATCGCCTGCGATCTCCGGCCCGGTCACCTTGAGGCAGCGCACAAACCCGCACATTTTGAAGAAATGTGCCGCGAGGTTGAACTGCGGCGAAGCGCGCTGGGCGCGAATACGCTTGAAATCATTGCCCCGGCAGACATGGCGCACCACGTCGGGACAGACCAGTATCACGGCGGAGTATTGGATCACGGCGGCGGTCATTTCCATCCGCTGAACTATGCCCTGGGACTGGCGCAGGCCTGCCTTGCGGCCGGGGTTCAGATCTTTGAACACAGCCGGGTGACGGCCCTCAAGCCCGATGGACAGGTAGAGGCGCGGACCGCCAGTGGGACTGTCAGCGCCGCCCATGCAATTATCGCCTGCGACAGCTGGACCGGCGACCTGATCCCTGCGCTCGGCAGCTACACCGTGCCGATCATGAACTACAATATCGCTACTGCGCCGCTCTCTCCCGGGCTGGCCGACGCCATCCTGCCGAGCAATCTGGCGGTCGCGGACAGCCGATTCGTGCTCAACTATTACCGCCTTTCCGCCGATCGCCGTCTGATCTTCGGTGGTGGTGAGAAGTACAGTCAGAACGTTCCTGCAAATATCGGCGCGTTTGTCCGGCCGCACATGTGCCGGCTGTTTCCCGCACTTACCGTGATTCCGATTGATTTTGCGTGGGGCGGCGTAGTCTCGGTTACAGCTGACCGGCTCCCGCATGTGGGCCGGCGCGGCAATTGCTTTTTCGCGCATGGCTTTTCAGGCCATGGTGCGCTGCTGACAACGCTGGCGGGTGAGCTGATTGCCGAAGCGTTGACCGGCACCACGCAGCGTTTCGGACTGTTGGAAGCTTTGCCGCACAGGCGCTTTCCCGGAGGCAAGTTCCTGCAACGACCCCTCGCCGCCCTCGGGCTGATTTACTATGCGATGAGGGACCGGCTGTGATCGACCGTGATCGCCTGCCTGCCTTGCACGCAGCTGAGCTGGCGCGATTTGTGGCCCGCAATCAGCGCGCCGCCAGCCATGCCGAAGCGCGCGCCGCGCATTGGCACGAGGGTGTTCCGTTTCATTGGATGCGCGATTGGCCGAGCCCCTTTCCGCTGGTCGTTGCCAAGGCGGAAGGAGCAGTGCTGACCACGGCCGATGGGCAGCAGCTCGATGATTTCTGCCTTGGCGATACCGCCGCGATGTTCGGCCATTCGCCCCGTCCTTTGGCAGATGCCTTGGCCCGTCAGGCTGCTGCGGGGATCAGTTATATGCTGCCGACCGCAGAAGCGGACCGCGTCGGCGAGCTGCTGGCCGAGCGGTTTGGGTTGCCCTTGTGGCAACTCACCACCACCGCCTCGGAAGCCAACCGCGCGGTAATCCGCTGGTGCCGCGGGATCACTGGGCGCCGCAAAATCCTGATCTTCAATGGCTGCTATCACGGCGCGGTTGACGATGTATTTGTCGATCTGCGCGAGGGCGTGCCCGAAACGCGGGTTAGCCTGGTCGGTCAGGTTGCCGATCTCACCCAGACCACGACGGCGATCGAATTCAACGATGTGGCAGCGCTCGAAGCAGCGCTTGCTGGCCGCGACCATGCCTGCGTTCTGGCCGAACCGGTGATGACCAATGTCGGGATGGTCCTGCCCGAACCCGGCTTTCTTGAGCAGCTGCGGTCCTTGACCGCAGCTACTGGGACGGTTCTGGTCTGGGACGAGACCCACACGATATCGTCAGGTTGGGGCGGGCATAGCGGCAGCCACGGCCCGGCCGGCGACATGCTTGTAATCGGCAAATCGATCGGCGGCGGCGTACCCTGCGCTGCTTTCGGATTCACCGCTGAAGTCGCGACGCGGATGAAAACCGCGCGGGCTGCCCTTCCCCCCGGTCATTCCGGCATCGGCACCACGCTGTCCGCCAATGCGCTGGCGATCAGCGCGATGCGGGCGATGCTGGAAGAAGTGATGACCCCTGCCGCCTTTGACCACATGATTACGCTGGCCTTAGAATTGGTCGAGGGACTGCGCAGGGTGATCACCGCCCGCGCCTTGCCGTGGCATGTCACCAATGTGGGTGCCCGGGTTGAGTTGATCTGCGCCCCGCTGCCACCGCGCAATGGCACCGAAGCACGCGCCGCGATGGACCACCCGCTGGAGGCTCTGCTGCATCTCATGCTGGTCAATCGCGGGATCCTGCTTGCACCGTTTCACAATATGATGCTGCTGAGCCCGCAAACGACCAGCGGCCAAGTCGCGCGGCTGGTCACGGCTTTCGGCGAAGCCGCAGCGATGCTGGTGGGAGATGAGCGTTGATTGCCCCTCGCGCCGACCACCGGGGCGCTCTGGCACTTTACTTCGCCTGTGCTTAAGAAGGGTGTCTTTTCGGCACCCGCTATTCCATTACTTCCAGGATATCTGAACAATCATGGCCGCAAAATCTTCTAAGCAGATCGCACCGCCAAGCGAGGCAGAGGCGTTCTTTACCAAGCATCCCGAGATTGATGCGATCGACATCATCTTCACCAATATGTGCGGGGTCCCGCGCGGCAAGCGGCTGCGCCAGCACGAGGTGCTGGGTGTCTACAAAGCGGGGCGGTTCCTGCCGGGGTCCGTGGTGATCGTCGACATAACCGGGCGCGACACCGAAGAAACCGGGTTAGTCTGGGAAGATGGCGATGCGGACCGTCAGGTCTGGCCGATACCGGGCACGCTGGTCCCCGCGCCTTGGGCCGGGCCGAAAGCTGCGCAGTTCCTGACCGGTTTCTACGAGCTGGACGGCACACCCAATGATCTCGATCCGCGCCATGTGCTGGGCGCGGTTATCGATCGCATGGCGGGGCTTGGATATACCCCCGACGTGGCAGTCGAACTGGAGTTCTACCTGGTCGATGCCAAACGCGGCAAAGACGGTCGTCCTCGCCCAGCGCGTTCACCGGTTACCGGCGAAACGCCCGGTGACATTCAGGTATACGGG
>JBKJTN010000187.1:0-7175 GCA_046590275.1 Novosphingobium sp. | reverse complement strand
GGCAAACAGCCCGATTACCGCGCCCACATCAAAGCGCAGGCTGGGCCAGCGGTTCTGGCTGCGGGCGACCAGCCCTTCATACACGAACACATCGGTGGCGCGGGTGTTGGGTTCGGTCCGCCCGCAGCCAGAACCGCTGGCCCAGCCTGCGCTTTGATGTGGGCGCGGTAATCGGGCTGTTTGCCAAGGCGCTGCCCGCCGGGTTCTATTACAAAACCTTCTTCGGCTCGGCCAAGCGCTGGATGCTCTACGAATATTTCATCCGCCGCGCTGCCGGGCTTGGCGCTGCCCCACGCGACGCAGACCCTGACCGCTTCGCCCAGCGCGCCGCCTTTTGCGATGTGTTGGTGGTCGGTGCCGGGCCTGCCGGGCTGAGCGCCGCACTGGCCGCTGCCAAGGCGGGCGAGCAGGTGATACTGGTCGAGCAGGACCGGGTTCTGGCCCCTTCGCTGCTGCGCGATCCGCAGGAACTGGATGCTGCTTGGGCCGAGGAGATGGCCGCGGAAATTCGCGCGCACGGCGGAAAGATCCTGCAGCGCACCACCGCTTCGGGCTATTGGGATGATAATTTCGTGACGCTGACCCAGCGTCTGTCCGAACCCGGCCAGGAACCCGCCGATGGACTGGCGCAACGGTTATGGCATGTCCGCGCGGGCCGAGTGATTCTGGCTACCGGGGCGATCGAGCGACCGCTGGCCTTCGCGGATAATGATCGTCCCGGCGTGATGCTCAGTCAGTCGGTGCGCAGCTATGTGCGGCGGTTTGGCGTGGTGCCCGGCCAGCGGGTCATGATCGTCACCAATAACGACGATGCTTACCACACCGCCGCCGCCTTGCGCGATGCCGGGGCGCAGGTGCTGGCGGTGCTCGATACAAGGCCCGCGCCCGCAGGGTCCGAGAGTGGCTTTGCCGTCCACAACCAAGCCACGCCACTTTCCACCAAGGGCGCGGGCCACCATCTGGCCGCGGTCAGCGCCATTATTGACGGCACCGTCCGGCGCTGGAAAGCCGATCTGCTGGTCACCTCGGGCGGATTCACGCCCGTTGTCCACCTCCATATGCAGGCCGGCGGCGCGGCGCTGGAATGGGACGCGGCGGCGCAAGCCTTCCTGCCCGGCACTGCGCGGCAGAAGGTTACCTCGATCGGTGCTGCCGCCAGCGCGCAGCCGATCGGGCCAACACCTCCACCTACCAATCCGGGCAAGGCCTTCATCGATTTCCAGAACGATGTGACGCTGGGCGATGTCGATCTGGCCTGGGCCGAAGGCTACCGGTCGGTCGAACACCTCAAGCGCTACACCACGCTGGGGATGGCCACCGATCAGGGCAAGCTGGGCAATATGGCCGCGCTGGGGCGGCTGGCGGAGCGGCAGGGCGTGGCAATCCCCGAGGCTGGCCTCACCACCTTCCGTCCGCCCTATACGCCGGTGACAATGGGGCTGCTGGCCGGCCCGGGCGCCAGCCAAGCCGATGCGCATTTGCGGCGGCTGGCGTTGTATGATGTGCATCAGGCCAAGGCCCCGATTTGGCAGCCACTGGGCTATTGGCAACGCCCGCGCGCCTATCCGATCGGGCCGGAAACGCTGGTCGAGGCTGCGCTTCGAGAGGCGCGGTCTGTCCGCACCAATGTCGGCATGACCGATGTTTCGACGCTCGCCAAGTTCGAGGTCAGCGGCCCCGATGCCGCTGCCCTGCTCGAACTGATCTGCGCCACCACGGTCAGCAAGCTGGCGGTCGGACGCGGTCGCTACACCTTTATGCTGCGCGAGGACGGCTTCGTGTTCGACGATGGCACCGTCTGGCGGCTGACCGAGAACCGCTATCTGCTGACCAGTTCGACCGGCGGGGCCGACCGGATGGCGACGCACATCTCGTATGTTCGCCAGGTTCTCTGCCCGCAGCTGCGCGTTTCGGCAGTCAACGTGCAGGAGCATTACGCCGGGATCGCGGTTGCTGGGCCGAACGCAAAGGCGATGCTCGCCGCGCTGACCGGCGCGGAGCCGCCGCGCCATATGTCGGCTGTTCCGGCCACGATCGCCGGTATTCCGGTGCTCGTTCTGGCCGCCAGCTACAGCGGCGAGCGAGCTTTTGAGATCTATATCGAGGCAAGCCATGCTGCGCCGGTTTGGGCCGCAGCTGAAAGCGCGGTTACCCGGCAAGGCGGCTGCCTCTATGGGATGGAGGCGATGGAGTTCCTGCGAATCGAGAAGGGCCATCTGGTGGTCGGCGGAGAGATCGACGGGCGGCTGACCCCGCATGATCTGGCGCTCGACAAGATGCTGAACAAGGCCGGCGGTTATATCGGCGCTGCGGGGCTGACCAGGCCTGCACTGTCCGCGTCCGGACGCCGCCAGCTGGTCGGGCTGGAGGCGATCAAGGGGATGATCCCAGAGGGTTCGATGCTGATTACCGGCGTGGGAAAACCGGCCGAGGGCCATGTCACCGCCGCCGCATTGCGGGTGGGCGAAGGCGGTGCGATCGCGCTGGCGCAGCTGGTGGACGGCTTTGCGCGGACAGGCGAAGAACTGCTCGCCACCTCGCCGACCCGGAACCAGAAGGCGCGCGTCCGCGTGGTCGCCCCCCATTTCTACGACACCGCCGGAGAGCGTTACCGTGACTGATGTGACGATCACACCCCTGCCCGCCGCGCCGCTCCTGGCCTTCGAAATCTGGAGCAATCCGGCGCTGGTTGCCAGAAGGTTCGAGGCCGCCACTGGTTTCGCACTGCCGCCTTTGGGGCGTTCCAGCGGCAACGATGCACTGCGCCTGATCCGCTTCGAGCCGACCGTGTGGCTGGCCGAAGGCGATACTTCGGCGCTTGCCGCAATCCTTGGCGATCATGGCGCGCTGACTGCCATCGGCGGCGGGATTGTCCGCGTCCGCCTGTCCGGTCCGGGCTGGCGCAGTTTGCTGATGGAAGGCGGCGTGTTCGATGCAGAATCGCCCCGCTTCGCGCCCGGTTGCAGCGCCGCCACGCTGGTCGATCAGGTCAATCTGCGCCTGCATGTCGAGAGCGACGACGCCTGCATTGCCTATGTCCCGCTAAGCTATGCCGCGGAGATGATCCATTTCTGGGAAACCGCCGCCAGGACGCTGCCGTAAAGCGTGATGACAATTCCTTGAATCCACTTGCCCCTCCCCCGTGCGGGGGAGGATGGGTGGGGGTGTACTGCCGCCAGTGTAGACGCGGTGCGGTGCACTGCTCCCCCATCCCTAACCCCTCCCCGATGGGGAGGGGGATTCAAGGCCGCGCCGAGCTTGCCCCAAAACCTATTCCGCCACAGCGCGGCGCAATTCCAGCCCCTGTGCGTGGCGGCGCTGGAAGCCCTTCCACAGGGTGATGCCCGGCCCGCCCGGGCTGTAAGCGCCCCACGGTGTTCCGGGCGGCGCGTTCCAGATGCCCTGGCTCGAACTGACCACTGGCACATCGAGATAGGCCGAAAGCTCGGTCCGCCCGCGCAAATGCCACTCCAAAAACGCAGTGATGAAGTGCAGATTGATCGCGTTTATCCGGTCCTGCCGCCAGATCGGGTCCTCGAACCAGTCCATATCCCAGACCGATCCGCGCATTTCTGGTGGCGCGGGGTTAAGCGCCACCGAATGACCAGCCATCCGATAGGTCAGCAGATAGCGGTCAGCCTTCACCGCCCCGCCAAACACCGCCAGCGCGCCTTGCTGATAATCGACCACCGGATCGGCATCGCCGTGGATCAGCAGCAGCGGTGCGGTGAGCGCGGCGAGGCCTTCCGCCCCCCAGGCGCTGCGCGGTGAGCCGCCGCCCGGTGCCAGCGCGACGATCGCTCTGACCCCCGGCACCGTGAACGCGGCGGCGCCAGCTGTGCCGCGGGCGTGCTTTCTGAGCCAGCCGCCCGGCACCAGCGCCATGTTCGGGCCAGCGGGATCAAGGCTCGCCCCGCCCGCAGTCAGCACCCCATAGCCGCCCTGCGAATAACCGATCAGCGCAACATTGGCCGGGTCGATCTGATCGCCCAGCCGGGTTCTGAGCTGGGCTGCGACAAAGGCGATGTCGCTCGGCCGGGTATAATTGGGCACCGCCCGCGCCTCAGCCGAGATCACATAGGGGTTGGGATCGCGGTGGTGGATCGCGGCGACGACATAGCCTTTGGAGGCAAGGTTTTCGGTCAACCAGGTCATTGCGGCGGGGGCGTTGCTGTAACCGTGGGAGACAATCACCAGCGGATGCCCCTTGCCGCGCGGCGGTGCGCCGGAAACGGCAAGGCCGGGGACTGTAAAGCTGACCGCACCGCGCGGCGGCTCACCCCAGAAACTCGCATGGTAGGTCGCGGTTCGCGCGCCGCGCCTGACCGTGGCGGGATACCACAGGTCGACCGTCAGGGTGCGATCGGCCCTGGCGGACGCGGGGCTGGCACTGCTGAAATCGGGCTGGGCCTTGTGTACCAGACTGAGCGTGCGAAAGCCGACCCTGTCCGGCCCGAGCGCCGCCAGTTCGGGTGCGTCGATCCCGGGAATGCTCGGCGGGGCTGCACCTGTTGTCATAATCGATGCGAGGCCGGCCAGCGCGGCCCTTATCAAGCGTGCCATGTCAGTTGCTCCGCCAGCCAGGGATACCGTTCGATCAGCGGCGGAAACGTCGTTTCGCGCAGTTCGCGCGCGCAGAGCCGGGCGACCTGCAAGGGCAGATCGCCCAATTCTCCGGCGCGCGCGACAACCTGCACAATCCGTGCAAAACGGCCGCGCGTCATTGGCTCGATGCGGGTCTGGCGCAGCAATTCCGGCGTGGCCGACAGGCAGACCGGCGAGGTAATCGTCCAGCCAAGCCCGGCCGCAACCATCGCCAGTTGCTGGTGCGAAGATTCCACCTCGACCGCCTGCGCCAGCCCGAGTTTCATCCGCACGATCTGACGCTCGATCTGCTGGCCCATCCCGGTCATCTGCGAAAAACGGATGAACGGCAGATCGGAGACACCGCGATCGACATCGAACGCCCCCTTGAAGCTTGCAGGCAGGACGACAATGAAGCTTTCCTCGAACACGGCATGGATTTCGACATTGTCACGGTGTTCAAGGTTGAAGCTGCCCGAAATCAGCATGTCGATATCGCGCGACAGGAACTCGCCCTGATGCTCGAGGCTGATGCCTGAACGGATCCGCCACCGACCCGCGCGCGGGCCAAGACCGGACATGATCGGCACGGTCAGCTGGTTGGCAAGGCTGAACGACATCGCCACCGTCACACTCGCCAGCGGCAGGTTGGCGCCTTCGCGCACCTCGTCATACGTGCTGCGGGCAAGCGCGATCAGCCGCTTGCCACGTTCGAACATTGATCGTCCGCTGGTGGTCAGGCCCAGCGGCCGCATCGAGCGATCGAACAGCGGAGCGCCAATGCCGGCCTCAAGCTTGGCGATGGTTTGCGAAACGGCCGACTGGGTGACCTGCAGATGCAGCGCACACTGCGACATGCCGCCAAGCTCGACCGTCATGACGAACACCTCCAGCGCGTGAAGATCAAACTCTTGCGGCAGTTTCACTATGCTGCGGCCTCCGCTTTGACTGGTCCTGTCCGAACCACATCATTACCACAGCTAATGGCTATAGCAGTAAGAGAGTAATACCATCATGCATTTTTGGCATTGGCCCGCTTAATGCCGCAGCAGCGCCGGATCGACCTCGCCGATTATCTTCGCTTCAATCCCGCCGCCGGGTAACCGCCGTTCGCGCAACAGCAGCAGCAGTGTAGAAACGAACGCGATCAGGCTCAGCCCGGCAAACATCCCCAGCATCGCGCCATAACCGCCCGGATTGTCGGGTCCGGCTTTGAACGCATCGTTGAGGTGCCCGGCGGCATAGTTGGTGGTGGCGAGGATCAGCCATTTGATGCGATGCTGCGCCATGCCTTAAACCCCCGGGCTATTCGATCCGCGCGCCCTGCCGGCGCAGTTCGGCTTGTACGGCGGCCACATTCACCTCGGCGAAATCCCGGCCCGTCTTCACACCAATCGCCGCCGCAACGCCTGCGCCTTGACCGGCCACTGCGCAGCACATCATGTTGCGCACGGCAGCGTGGCTGACCTTGTCGCCGCCGATCGTGCGTCCGGTGACGATCAAATTCTTGATCCCCTTGGGCAGCATTGCGCGGTAGGGGACGTGGAAATAGCGCCCGGTGGTCGGCAGGATGAGATAGCCATAGCCATCGATGAATTCGGGGAAGATGCCGATGCTGTCGTCAAACCGGCCTTCCCCGCGCACATCATCGTCGGTCATGTTATACACCGCGTCGATCTTGCGGGTGTCGCGGATCCCAAGCGTCATGCCGAAATTGCGGAGCTTTGCGTCCTCGCAGCCGGGCATGAAGGCTTTCAGGGCTTTCACCGCGTGCATCGCCTGCTTGCGGCCCGCCATTTCGCCGTAGGTCAGCGCGTCGGGATCGGTGCCATCCAGATACAGGTGGCACATGTTGAGGTAGGTCAGATCGCCCTGATCCGAAACCGTGCCCCATGTTCCTGCCATGGTTTTTACACTGTCAGGAATAAGTCCTGCATCGAGCGCCTTTTGGAAGGGCTTGCGCAAAAAGGGGGAGAACATGTCATCCTCTTTGCCGCTGGTCGTCACTTCCCATTCGCCGCCGACTGCCCAGTCGCTATAGGTTTGCGGATCGGCCTTTACCGCGTCGATAAAGCGCGCTTTGTTCACCCCGCACATCGAGAACATCACCGAGGCCGACATCATTTCGTGCCGGGGGTTCATGAAGGTTGGCGCGCCGCAGCGCGCGGCAATGTCTGCATCACCCGTCGCATCGATGACGCGGCTGGCCAGGATCGCCTCGCGCCCGGCCTTGCTTTCGACGATCACCCCCTTGATCACGCCGTGCTCGACAATCGGTGCCACGAACATCCGGTGGAGCATCGGATGCACGCCCGCTTCCTCGACCAGCACATCGGCGACATATTTGAATGCCTCGGCATCGAGTGCGTGGCTGATCGATTGCGGCTCGGGGATCGCCGCCCCCATCGCTTTTGCCCGGTCCTCGAATTCGCGGCCGATGCCCTCGCTGTCGATCGTCGCCGGGTGGCGGTACCAGGCAAAGCCTTCGACCCCGACCTGGGTTATGTTGCCGCCGAAACAGCCGTAGCGTTCAAGCAAGGTGGTTTGCGCTCCGGCGCGCGCGGCGGCCAGTGCGGCCGCCAATCCGCCCG
>JBKJTN010000009.1:0-16563 GCA_046590275.1 Novosphingobium sp. | reverse complement strand
GCGCCAGGCTGACCAACACATTGATCTGCGACCTGATGCGCGCGGCGATCGTCAAGATGGGCGCGCCGGCCGACATCGTGCTGAGCATCGACACGCCCACGCTTGAGAAGACCAACGAGCTGATGCGGCAGTGCGACCGCATCCTTGCCACCGGGGGCGCGGCGATGGTCACCGCGGCTTACTCCTCGGGCACCCCGGCGCTCGGCGTCGGCGCCGGCAACGCCGTCATCACGGTCGACGAAACCGCCGACCTCGACGACGCCGCCGAGAAGATCCGCCTGTCCAAGACGCTCGATCTCGCCGCGTCGTGCAGCTCGGACAATGCGGTGATCCTTCTCGACGCGATCCACGACACGATGCTCGCCAAACTGGTGGCCAAGGGCGGGCTGGTGCTCGACGACGAGCAGAAGACCAAGCTGCAGGCGGTGATCTGGGTCGATGGGCATATAAATGCCAAGGTAGTTGCGCAGACCCCGAAGTTCATTGCCGAACATGCCGGCTTCGCGATCCCCGAGGATACGCAATTCTTCATCGTCCCCGAAACCGGCACCGGCCCCGATTTTCCCTTCTCGGGCGAGAAAATGACCGTGACGATGGCGCTGTATCGCGCGGCTGACATCGACGAGGCGATCGCGCTGACCAACCGCATCCAGGCCTATCAGGGCCAGGGCCACAGCTGCGGCATCTATTCGCGCTCCGACGCCAATATCATGAAGCTGGCACAAGGCACCCACACCAGCCGGGTGATGGTCAATCAGCCGCAAGCCGCCTCCAACAGCGGCAATCTGTGGAACGGCATGCGCCAGACCTTCTCGCTCGGCTGCGGCAGCTGGGGCGGCAACGGCACCAACAACAACATCACCTGGCGCGATCTGATCAACGAAACTTGGGTGTCAAAGCCATTGGCTACGCCAAAGAAATTGCTCAGCGATGAGGAACTGTTTGGCAAGGAATTGATGGCGGCGCTCGGCTGACCGGGTTCGGGAACGTTTTGTCGGCCCGAGTGTTGGCGAGGGGTAGTCACCGGCTAACCGTGGCTCGATAGCAATGGAATTCCCGAATGATGAATCCGAAATTAGCTACCACGCTCGCTGGTCTGACTATCCTCGCGGGCATGTCCGCCTGCTCGAACGAGCCCGCTTCGCCCCCAACCGGCAGCGGTACCGATTTGGCTCAGCCTGTCGTTACCGCGCCTGCCGCGACAGCCTCAGCCAGTCCGACTGCATCAGCATCGCCTGAAGCCGCCTCGACCATCCCCGTCGCCGCACAGGGCCGCTGGGGTCTCGTCCCGAAAGACTGTACCAGCAAGCTGGGCGACAATAAGGGACTGATCACGATCTCATCCACCAACATCCGCTTTTTCGAGTCGACCGGCAAGCTTGGCGCGATTGCCGAACGTTCGGACACCCGCATCAGAGCGGCCTTCGCCTTCACCGGCGAAGGAATGGAATGGAACCGTGATATGATCCTTGAAGTGCAGGATGACGGAAAGACACTGATCCGGCGCGAGTATGGCGACGATGCTGCACCTGGCCCCTTGCAATATACGCGCTGCTAGGCAGAACCAGAGACTATGACCGATCAATTCCAGCTTTCCGAAGACCAGCTCGCCATTCAGGAAATGGCGCGGCGGTTTACAGCCGACAATATCACGCCCCACGCAGCGTCGTGGGACGAGGAGCATATTTTCCCGCGTGATACCATCAAAGCGGCGGCGGAGCTCGGCTTCGCGGCGATCTATGTCAGCGAGGAGAGCGGCGGGATCGGGCTGGGGCGGCTGGAAAGCGCGCTGATCATGGAAGCCATGGCCTATGGCTGCCCGGCCACCTCCTCGTTTATCTCGATCCACAATATGTCGGCATGGATGATTGACTGCTTTGGCGGCGATACCGTCAAGGCCAAGTTCCTGCCGGGCCTCGTCACCATGGACAATATGGCAAGCTATTGCCTGACCGAGCCTGGCAGTGGCTCGGACGCCGCGGCGCTCAAGACCACTGCTCGTCTCGAGGGCGATCACTATATCGTCAATGGCACCAAGCAGTTCATCTCGGGCGCAGGGGTGAACGATATCTATGTTACCATGGTCCGCACCGGGGTTGATGGCCCCAAGGGCATTTCCTGCCTGGTGATCGAGAAGGGCATGGAGGGCGTCAGCTTTGGCGCGCCCGAGCGCAAGCTTGGCTGGAACGCGTCGCCCACCGCGCAGGTGATCTTCGACAATGTGAAGGTCCCGGTCGAAAACCGGGTGGGCGCCGAAGGCGATGGCTTCCGGTTCGCGATGGCCGGGCTCGATGGCGGGCGGCTCAATATCGGGGCCTGTTCACTCGGCGGGGCGCAGCGCTGCCTGGACGAGGCAATTGCGTATACCAAGGATCGCCAGCAGTTCGGCCAGCCGATTGCCGATTTCCAGAACACGCAGTTCACCCTCGCCGATATGGCGACCGATCTTGAAGCGGCGCGAGCGCTGCTTTATCTCGCTGCGGCCAAGGTTTCTTCGAATGCGGCGGACAAATCGCGCTTTTCTGCGATGGCCAAACGGCTGGCGACCGATAGCGGCAGCAGCGTGGTCGATCGTGCGTTGCAGCTGTTCGGTGGCTATGGCTATCTCAAGGACTATCCGATCGAACGGTTCTGGCGCGATTTGCGGGTCCATTCGATCCTCGAAGGGACAAATCAGGTGATGCGGATGATCGTCGGCCGGGATTTGTTGCGCCAATGACGAGCGATGTGCTCACTCGCCGCGAAGGTCGCGCCGGCTTCCTCTCGCTCAACCGGCCGGGGGCGCTCCACGCGCTGACGCTTGAGATGTGCCATGCGATGAGCGCGGCGCTGATCGAATGGCGCGATGATCCGGCGGTCCACTGTGTGATCATCGACCACGCTGAAGGCCGCGGCTTTTGCGCTGGGGGCGATATCGCCTTCTTGCGCAATTCAGCGCTCAACGATGGCGGCGTTTCGGGGCGGAAGTTCTTTCACGACGAATATCAGCTCAACCATCTGTTGTTCACCTATCCCAAGCCGGTCGCCACCTTCATGGACGGGATAACCATGGGCGGCGGGGTTGGCATCTCGCAACCGGCGAAGTTTCGCGTCGCGACCGAGAACACGCGATTTGCGATGCCGGAAACGGGCATTGGGCTGTTTCCTGATGTGGGCGGCGGCTGGCATCTGTCGCGGCTTTCGGCAAGGGTCGGGCAATTCCTCGCGCTCACCGGTGCGCGGATGGACGGGGCGGAATGCCACTGGACGGGGCTTGCGACGCATTATCTCCCATCTGATGCACTGGTTGAAGCCAAGGAACGGATCGCTCATGGGCATGAGCCGGGCGGGGTACTCAGCGCAATGGCGGCCAGTCCGCCGCACGCCCGGATCGAAGACAGCGCCGCTGCAATTGCCAGGCACTTCGCCTCGGATCGCTTTGAGGACATCCTCGCCAGCCTTGAGAGCGATGATAGCGATTGGGCCGCCAAGGAACTGGCAACATTGCGGGCCAAGAGCCCGCAGACTTGCAAGGTCGCGCTGCGCCAGTTGCATGACAGCCTGTCCTGCCTCGATTTCGCCGCCAATATGGTAATGGAATACCGCATTGCCTCGCGGGTCCTGACCCGCCCCGATTTCGCCGAAGGCGTGCGGGCGGTGATTGTCGACAAGGACAATGCCCCCCAATGGGATCCGGCAACACCCGAAGGGGTGACCGATGCCCTGATCGATTCAATTTTCGCGCCCCTGCCGGCGCAGGAAGAATGGAATCCGCTATGAATTACGAAACCATCCTCGTTGAAGCGCGAGGAGCGGTCACGCTGATCACGCTCAACCGGCCGCAGGCGTTGAACGCGCTCAACAGCCAGGTTCGGGAGGACCTGATCGCCGCCTTTGCCGCCTTTGAGGCAGATCCGGCGCAGCGCTGCGCTGTGCTTACGGGGGCAGGCGAAAAGGCCTTTGCTGCCGGGGCTGACATCAAGGAAATGGCCGAAAAATCTGCGGCCGAGTTCTTCTCGGAGGACTTCTTCGCCAAGTGGACCAGCCACATCGTCAAGGCAGTGCGCAAGCCGTGGATTGCGGCAGTCAATGGTTTCGCGCTGGGCGGTGGTTGCGAACTGGCGATGATGGCGGACTTCATCATCGCGGCAGACAGCGCCCGCTTTGGCCAGCCCGAGATCAAGCTGGGGGTCGGCCCGGGCATGGGCGGATCGCAGCGCCTGACGCGCGCCGTGGGCAAGGCCAAGGCGATGGAGATGTGCCTGACCGGGCGGATGATGGGGGCCGAGGAAGCCGAGCGCTCGGGGCTGGTTGCCCGCGTCGTGCCCTTGGCCGATCTTGTCACTGAAGCACTAAAGACTGCTGCCGAAATTGCCGCCATGCCGCCGCTTGCGACCATCGCCAACAAGGAGGCGGTTAACGCCGCGTTCGAAATGACCCTGGATCAGGGCATCGTGATGGAGCGCCGGATCTTCCAGGTGTTGACCGCGACCCACGACAAGGCCGAGGGCATGGCAGCGTTTATCGAGAAGCGGCCGGGTGTTTGGGCAGGGAAGTGATTCTCAAAGGTATTGGGTTTCTGGTTATCGGGCTCTTGTTTGTGTGGCTGGGAATTTGGGGCTGGCGGGCGCGCAGGGATGAACGGATCAGCCTAATCGAAGCTGCGATACTCAAATTGGAAGAGGCGGAGCCGTTGCCACTCAACAGTTGGGATCGCGCGATGGCTTATGTTCAGCCGGTCCTCATGTTGATCTTTGGACCGGCGATGATCTTTCTCAGTCTCTCGCTGCTTTTTGCTTGATGGGAGAAAAAAATTGAAAATCGCTTTTATCGGACTTGGCAATATGGGCGGCGGGATGGCCGCCAATCTGGTCAAGGCCGGGCATCAGGTTCGCGCATTCGACCTTTCCGGCGAGGCGTTGGCCCGGGCAGAGGAGAGCGGTTGCGCCACGTTCGGAACAGTGCGCGAAGCGGTGCAGGGCGTCGATGCAGTGGTTTCGATGCTGCCCAATGGGGCGATTGTCGATAGTGTCTATTCAACCGACGTGATCGGCCATGCCCCGGCCGAAGCGCTGTTGCTCGATTGCTCGACGATTGATGTGGCGACCGCGAAGAAGGTGGCCGCTGCCGCTAGTGCAGCGGGTTATGCGATGGTGGATGCACCGGTTTCGGGCGGGATCGCGGCAGCCAACGGCGGCACGCTGACCTTCATGGTCGGCGGCAGCGATGCCGCTTTTGCGCGGGGCGAGCCAATTTTGGCGGCGATGGGCAAAGCGGTGATCCATGCCGGCGGTTCGGGCGCGGGACAAGCAGCCAAGATCTGCAACAACATGATCCTTGGCGCGACGATGATCGCCACCTGCGAGGCCTTCCAGTTGGCCGAAAAGCTCGGGCTAGATCTCCAGACCTTCTACGACATTTCATCCAAGGCTTCGGGCCAGTCATGGTCGATGACCAGCTATTGCCCGGTGCCTGGCGTCGGCCCGCAAAGCCCTGCGGACAACGATTACCAGGGCGGCTTTGCTGCGGCGCTGATGCTCAAGGACTTGAAGCTGGCAGTCGCGGCAGCGCAAGGCGCCGGGGCAAAGGTGCCGATGGGAGATCTGGCCGAGAGGCTCTATGCGCAGTTCACCGACAGCGGCAACGGCGGCCTCGATTTCTCGGCAATCATCCGGACCCTGTGAAAGCCGGACTGCGAGAACGATTGACCTCTTCCCAAGCTCTGTGCGAAGGCGTCGGCCGCGCTTGACGCGGCATATGCGGGTGTAGCTCAATGGTAGAGCAGCAGCTTCCCAAGCTCTTGGATTTGGCGGATTTCGGCCATCTGAACTGTAAAAACACGCATTTGCACGCCTAATGGTTTCAATCACTTAGAATGTCGCTGTAAAAATCTAAGTGGCACTGCGACGCATTTAGGGTGCTCGTCCGCGCGAAATGAATCGTCAGAATTACGGTCAAAATGGCCGTTGGTGCTATGCTTGGCAGATGGCAAAGCGCACGATCTCGACAGCAAACGATAAGGTTCGGTGCCGGCTTCTCCGGCGCGTCCGCACTCGAGACAGATTTCATAACCCTTGTCATTCGGACCACGCGAATGGTGATAGATATATCCGACTGTGACACCGTCCTTTCGCGAACAGACCTATGCGGTGTCAGTCACGGAAGCCGAACTGCGATACGGCTTGCCCACGGGGGCTCTGTCAAAGCAACGTGGCACCCATTTCCCTATCTGGTTAGCCCATTAGTTCCGCCTGCCGAGTTCACTGTCTGTTCGCAACTCGTATCCCTGATATTCACCCAGACCCTATGTGGCGTAGAGCCGATTTTGTCGGCTGGCGGTCGCTTCGAACCAAATCCTGGTTAGTTTGACAGTACCGTTCCGACGGATGAAATCGCTCCAGAAGTTCGCCTCGGTACATGCCAGCGTTCACAACCACTTCAACGGGCAGCGCCACCTAGTTGACCGCCAAACTTACAAGACCTGCCGCTCGGCCGCCCTGGCCGAGTGGCAGAACCTCATGGCATGAGATGACTCTGGGGAGGAGAGAACTCCGCCAATCGGAGACGAGTTGCGATTGGACTGACAGCACCTTGGTGCGCCCAGTGGAGACTGGTTCGCATCCGACTGACAGCACCCGGCCATTTTCTGCCAAAACATGCAAACGATTGCAGTTGATTGTGATCTATGCCAGACGATCAGTGAGATAGGGTAAGATTGGGAGGGGTTCCAGGTGCAAATCGCCGAAAAGCCAAGGTTGTCGCTGCTAAGAATCATCGAAATGAACATCGGCTTTTTCGGGCTGCAATTCAGTTTCGGGCTGCAGCAGGCGAATATGGGCCCGATATACGGCTTCCTCGGTGCGGATGAGGCGACGATGCCGTTGTTGTGGCTCGCAGGACCAATGACCGGGCTGATCATCCAGCCGATCGTAGGGGCGATGAGCGACCGCACAAATTCACGCCTTGGTCGTCGGACACCCTATTTCCTAATCGGCGCGATCATCTGCAGCATCAGCTTGTTCTTCATGCCTTACTCTCCTGCGCTTTGGGTTGCGGCCTCGCTGTTGTGGATCCTGGATGCGGGCAACAACATCACGATGGAGCCCTACCGCGCTTATGTCGCCGATCGGCTTGCGCCTGAGCAGCGTTCCGTCGGCTTTCTGACGCAGAGCGCGTTCACGGGACTGGCGCAGACGCTTTCGTATCTGGCGCCCACATTGCTGACGAGCATTGTTGCTAAAGACGTGCTGGATGCGAACGGCATTCCGGTCATCGTGCGCATCGCTTTCACTATTGGTGCGATCCTCTCCATCTCCACAATCGTGTGGTCGGCCTGGAGGGTCCCAGAACTGCCGCTGACCAATGATGAGATGGCCGTGCTTGGTCGGCGGCCGATGACGGTCTCGGCCACGATGGCCGAGATTGTCGCTGCCATCCGCGACATACCAAAGCCAATGCGACAACTGGCGCTTGCCATGTTGTGCCAATGGTATGCGATGTTCGCCTACTGGCAGTATGTCACTTTTGCCGTCGGGCGCTCCATCTATGATACCAGCGACCCGACCAGCGCGGCATTTCGCGAAGCCACGCTGACCACCCAGCAGGCAGGTGCACTCTATAACTTTGTCGCCTTTCTGTGCGCCCTGCTGCTTATCCCAATCGTTGCGAAGTTGGGCGCGAGGATAACCCACGCAGCCTGTCTGACCGCGTCGGGCATTGCAATGCTACTTTTACCCGGAGCCGATACGCCGGCGGCGCTGTTTGTGCTAATGCTGGGTATTGGCATCGGGTGGGCCGGGATGATGGGCAATACCTATGTCATGCTGGCGGATTGCATCCCGCCCGAACGCACCGGTATTTACATGGGAATTTTCAACATGTTCATTGTTATCCCGATGCTCATCCAAACCCTGACCATGCCGCTGATCTATCGCCCGCTGCTGGACGGCGATCCGCGCAATGTTCTGTTTCTGGGCGGTGCCCTCATGTTGCTGGGCGCATTGGCAACCTTGTTCGTGAATGCGGGGCACCGTGTGCCGGTTGAACATGAAATGGTTGGTGGCTAGGGACAAAGCCATGCAAGCATCCGCGGGATGCTATTTCGGCATGGGAGCGTTGTATGCGAGGTGAACAATAGCCGATGCCTGATCGCGCCAGAATAACAATGAGCGGTCTCGCGAAGCTGTCTGGCGTCGATATCTCAACCGTGTCTCGCGCGTTGAATGATAGTCCCTTGGTCAATGGCAAAACAAAGGAGCTTATCCTTCGGCTTGCAAATGAGACGGGCTATGCAATCAACGCTCGGGCCCGTAATTTGCGCAAGCAATCAAGCCAGGCTCTGGGTATTGTTATTCCTGTCTATCCAGGTTCACACCAGAATCTGTCCGACCCGTTCTTTCTTGAAATGATCGGCGCCGTTTCCCAAGCGGCCGCAAAGCATGACTATGACTTGATCATCAATCTGCCACATAGCCCATCCGAGATTGCCGAACAGCGGCTATTGCTCTCGGGGAAAGCTGATGGCTTAATCGTTATTGGTCAGGCGGGGCGGACTGAAAGGTTGAAATCGCTTGGTGACGCGGCCAATCGTGTCGTCGTTTGGGGTGGCATGATCGATGCCGCAGACTATACTTTGGTGGGCAGCGACAATTTCGAAGGCGGGCGACTGGTTGGTCAACACCTCAAGGATATCGGTCGGAACAGAATCGTTTTCCTCGGCGATATCGATCTTCCCGAGGTCAAGCTGCGCTACGATGGACTGGTGTCTGTCTTGCAAGGTCAGGAAAATGGTAATGATCCTCCCTTGCTGATCACTTCGTCTTTTGATGGCCATGAAGCTTACCGCAAGGTCCTTGAATTGTGCGACAGTTCGACCGGATTTGATGCTGTGTTTGCAGCGTCTGATGTACTCGGTATCGCCGCCATTCACGCGGTCCAGTCCAAGGGTCTGCGAGTGCCGGAAGATGTTGCCATCGTCGGTTATGACAATATCGGACAGGCTGAAATGATTTCGCCTGGATTGACCACCATCGATCAGAACATTGCTTTAGGCGGCGAGATCATGGTCAATGCGTTGATCGCCAAGATTGCCGGCAAGCCGGTCGGCTCCGCACTCACGCCCACAAAGCTGGTGATTCGCGGCAGCACCTCTGGCGAAAAACTTCAGCCGTAGGATTGCCGGGTACGAAGCTCGCGCGCAGCTGCCCGGGTTGCAAGCGCGCGACCTTTGAAAACTTCTAGTAAAAATCTGAAATTACTTAGTAAAATTGCAAATCACGTTATCACGAGAGTTTTTACAATCGGTTGCATTTTCCAATTGCAATCGTTTGTTTATACAGTTAGAGCTCGTTTCGCACATTGCAATAACTCGCCCCGATTATAACGGCGATCTTGGGAGGATATGACCGATGAAACTGATCCGTAGCGCCTTGTTGGCAACGGCTGCAACGACAGCCTTTATCTGTGCGAGCGCCCATGCGCAGGAGGTGCAGTCCGAGGGCAATGGCGGCGAAGATAACGAGATTGTCGTTACTGGCGTCATCTCCTCCGCTGGTCAGAACAAGATCGATACCTCTATCTCAGTTTCCTCCTTGGACTCGGACGCCATTGCGGACAGCAATCCAACCAACCTCGCCGAAATCTTCCGACAGTTGCCGGGCATTCGTTCGGAAAGTTCGTCGGGCGGCGGAAACTCCAACATCAACGTTCGCGGCATTCCCATCTCGACCGGCGGTGCAAAGTTCCTCTCGATGCAGGAAGATGGGCTTCCGATCCTTCTGTTTGGTGATCATCTTTTTGCGCCAGCAGATGGCTTCTACAAGTCGGATTCAACGCTGGCTCGTGTCGAATCCGTTCGCGGTGGCACTGCCTCGACGCTCACCACCAACGGTCCAGGCGGTATCATCAACCTGATCGGCAAGACTGGCAAAACCGGCGGCGGCTCGGTCGCGTTCGGGATCGGTGTTGACCACAAAGACTACCGCGTCGACGCCGAATACGGCGCAAACTTGGCAGATGATTTGTATTTCCATGTTGGTGGCCATTTCCAACAAGGCGGTGATTATCGCGACTCCGGTTACAATCCGGTTTCTGGCGGCCAGGTTCGGTTGAGCCTGACCAAGGAATTCGATGCCGGATATGTGCGCTTGACCGGCAAAGTCATCGACAAAAAAGAACAGGCCTATTTCCCGCAGCTGGTATCGCGCACCGGCGATGCAACCAGCGGTGTCGTTGGGACCAGCCTTGGCAGTTTTGACGCCGCTAACCACAGCCTTTATAGCAATCTCACCCGCAATGGCCTTGCGGTAAACGGTCGCAATCAGCTTGAGCCTTATGATGTTGCCGATGGCCTGAACCACAAGGTGAAATCCATCGGTCTGGAGACGAAATTTGAGCTGGGCGGTGGGATCGATCTGTCCACCAAGACGCGCTACCAGGACATTTCAGGTGAGTTCCTTGGCTTCTTCAGCCACGGCGCCCTGAACGCGGCGGCGCTGGCCGGCTCGACCTATTTCAATGGCCCGCTTGCTGGCCAGGCGGTTACCGCTGCAAACCTTCCCAATGGCCTCGCATCCGAAGTTGCAGTTTTTGATGTCAATCTGGATGACTTGAGCAACTTTGCAAACGACGTCCGGCTATCGAAGACTTTTGAAATGGGTGGTGACACAACATTGGATTTGGCTGTCGGTCACTTCCTGATGCACCAGAATTTCAAGCAGGATTGGCATTGGACGCGGCTGGTAACCACCACGGAAAATGACGCTGCGCTGATCGCTACTCCAGGTTCGATCAATGGTATTGCTGGCGTCAACCAGGCGTTTGGCTGGGATGGTTCGAACCGCAATTACGATCTCGAAGCTCAGGTCAGTTCGCCATTTGCGGCGCTGGCTTTGAAAACGGGCGATCTGAGTTTCGATGTCAGCATCCGTTATGACAGCATGAGCCAAAATGGCATTCGAACAGCAGCCGCCGGCGCGCCCTTCGACGTCAATGGCGATGGCGTAATTACCGGGTCGGAAGCAACTGTGTCGCAGAATACCGGCGTAGTAGATGCTCGTGCGGATCTGAATGCGAACAATTTCGCATGGTCTGTCGGCGCAAACTATCTGATCGGTGATAAATTTTCGGTATTCGGCCGGGCTTCAAGTGGCGCATCTTTTAACTTTGATCGTGCGCTAGATTTTGGCGTCCGCAATGCAAGCGGCGGATTGCTTGCTGGCGCCGAAGGAGCCTATGTCGACACGGTCAAGCAGTATGAAGCCGGCTTCAAGGCGCAAGATCTGGCGCTAGGCGGCGGTGATCTCGACTTCTACGGAACATTGTTCCTTTCCAAGACCGAAGAATCCAACATCACCATTACGCCTCCGACCGGACAGATCCGCAGCTATGATGCCAAGGGTCTGGAACTTGAAGGTCGTTACACGAGCGGTGTCTTCAATCTGAATGCCACCGCGACCTACACGGACGCAAAGATCACCGATGCCCGAAATTCGGCAGGCGTCGTCAATGCGGCGCTAGTTGGCAACCGGCCACAACGTCAGGCCAACCTGATCTGGGCCGTCACTCCTAGTCTCAACTTTGACCGGTTCCGCGTTTCGGCCAGCTGGATTGGAACAAGCGACAGCTTTGCCAATGATGCCAACACCCTCACTCAGAAGGGCTACTCGGTTGTTCACCTGACGGGGGCGGTCAACTTGACCGATAGCCTGGAATTTTCGCTCAATGTGAACAACCTGTTCGACAAGGCAGGGATCACCGAATCAGCGAATGACGGGCGCGAGTCCCTGTTTGCAGGGGCACCCAACACTGTAACCATTGGCCGCTCTATTCAGGGTCGGACAGTGGCGGCAAATGTCCGTTTCAAGTTCTGATCGGGTCGCAACCTGAAGAGAGGCGTCCGCTTTATGTGGGCGCCTTTTTTGTATGGATATGCGGTGCGGCCGGCGTTTGCGCCAAACAGTTCAGAGCTTTTGGATGGCCGCAAAATATGTAGCGTTGGAAACAGTGTCGCGCAGAACAAAATCTCGCAGCTTCGAACGCCGCTGCGCCAGTTCATGCATCATGCTGCTCAGCTGCGGGCCCGGCTCGGACATGGCTTCTGCTTCTCCTGGCCAGCCCATGCCATAAAGCACGAATTTGTAATTCGTGGCCGAAAAGCACTGCGTCGTGCTTTGGAAATCATAGATGCTGGGCACGGCAGATTTCCATGTCGCCAGATTTGCCTGCAGCGACTGCGGGATTGTCACCGGATCGCAATTGTCGCGCCAGAATGCGGTATCGCGGCGGTTTGACAGGCAATAATGCATCTTCAGGAAATCGGTGATGTTGTCGTAGTGGTTGTGCAATATCCGGTTATAGCTGGCTTGGGGTTGTACCCCGGCAAGATAGCGCGGGACAAATTCCAGCATCGCCCAATTGCCCATTTCGATCAGGTAGATCCCGGTCGATTCCAACGGCTCCAGAAAGCCGCTCGACAGCCCGATCGCCACGCAATTGCCGCGCCATTGTTGGTCATGGTAGCCAATACGCATATCGAGCCGGCGCGTTTCCAGGGTTTCGACCGGTTGCTGCACATAAGAGGCCAGCTCCGCCTTGGCGGCATCGTCGTCGATAAAGCGCGAGCTGTAGACGTGGCCCACGCCTCTGCGATCCTGAAGCGCGATATCCCATATCCAGCCAGCACTTTGTGCGGTCGATTTGGTGTAGCCGATGACGTCCGCCAGACTGTCATTTTCCACTCTGGTCACAACAGCGCGGTCGACAAACAATGTGTCCGACAGGCTGTTGAACCTGTTCTGCTTGTCGGAATTGATCAGCCGGGCGGCAAAGCCGGTGCAGTCGACAAACAGATCGGCCTCGATCCGTTCGTCATTGTCTAATCGCAGCGCGCTGATGTCGTCGCCATTGCGTTCGACGGCCACGACCTTTTGCACTTTATGGCAGACGCCGCGCCCCTTGCTGAGTGTCTTCAAGAACTGCGCGAGCTTCCCGGCGTCAAGATGATAGGCATAGGCTAGAGCGCCATCATAGGGCTTGTCGGTGAAGTTCTTTGGGGCCCGGCCGCTTCGGGCAATCTCGGCCTGCACGGAAAATTGCTCGGCATAGGCTGCACGTTGCTCCAGCGGCAATTGCAGCCATTGCCAGGTCGCATCCCTTCCTGCGACCATGATCTGGTCACCGAACGGGTGGAAATAGCTGTTCGCGCCGCGCTCCTTGGGATCGTCACACCAATTGATGAACTCGATGCCGTGTTTGAAGGTGGCGCCGCAGTTTTTCAGGAATATATGTTCCTCGATACCGCAAGCCGCCAACGTCTGACGGATCGAGGGGATGGTGGCCTCCCCCACACCAACGGTCGGGATGTCCTCGGCCTCGATGACTGTAATTTCAATCGGGCGGTTCAGGGTGTGAGGCAGCTGGTTCTGCAAAAACGCCGCTGTCAGCCAGCCTGCCGTGCCGCCGCCGACAATGACAATTGCAACGCCTTCGCCTGCGTCAGCTTTCGACATTCAATGCCCTCTCTGCGAGTGCGAACGCTCCGGCAATTCCAGAGAGGGTACCAAGACCGGGGGGCATGATGATCGCGCCTGCGTTAACGCCGAAGTAGCTTCCCGCCCGCGCGCTGGCGCGGTCGCGAATTTTATCCAGCAGCCCGCTTGTTTGCAAGACCCCTCCACCCAGAATGATGCGCTGCGGTGAATAGAGCGCGATCAGTGTCTGGCAGAATTGTGCCAGATAATCCGCAATAATCTCGTGCGCGATGTGATCCGGGGGCAGGTCGGAAAGTGACGACCCCCAGCGAGTCTTGATCGCAGGGCCGGATGCCAGGCCTTCGAGGCAGTCGCCATGAATCGGGCAGACCCCATCAAAATTCCGATCCTCCTGATGGCGCTGCAGCATCACATGGCCCATTTCCGGATGGCGCATGCCTTTGATTGTTTGCCCGCCGATAACCGCGCCGCCGCCAATGCCGGTGCCGACCGTGACATAGATAGCTACGTCGCAGCCTTGGGCCGCGCCATGTAAATATTCGCCAATCGCGGCCCCATTCACATCCGTGTCGAAACCAACAGGGCAACCAACTGCATCACCAAGACAAGCCGCGATATTGGCCTGACTCCAGCCCAGCTTGGGGGTATCCGTAATGTGGCCCCATTTTGGTGAGGCAGGATCAAGATCAACCGGCCCGAAGGACGCAATCCCCAAGGATGCGATTGCACCGTGTTGCTGGAACCATTCGATGGTGCGTTGCAGGGTCTGGGCGGGCGTCGTCGTCGGGATGTGTGTCTGCGCCAGGATCGCATCATGGCCGTGGCCGACAGCCAACACGAATTTGGTGCCGCCTGCTTCGACTGCACCGAACCTCGCGTGAGCGTCAACCGACATTGACCAATTCGCTGTTCAAGCTTGCACGATTGCCGTCCAGAACCAATCTTACGAACGGCGCCGGGGTTCCACCGAAGCTTTCAGCAGCCAGTTGCGGATCGTTCGCCAGGTTGCGCCCTTTTAGGCCCCAATGATCGACAAAGCTGCTCACCAAGAGCTCCTGGGTAACGTGCCAACTATAGGTTTGTGAGGGCTCCTCGCTTGGATTGGCCAGGATCAAGCCGCTGCCATTGATCGGTTCATAGTCACCAAAAAGCTGTTTGGAAACCATGCCGTAAAGGCCTGTCGGGCCAACCGGACCCTCGGGGCTAAAGGTGCTCGCTTGAGTTACCCAAAAAAGATAGTAACGGCCATCGCTGAAGACCATGTGCGCGCGTTCCAGCTCATTGTTGACGCCGTCGGCATGTAGCAACGGCGGTAACAGCTCCCAGCCGTCTTCACCCGATCGGCGGGCAACGCCGATCGCGCCGTTGTATTCCGATGTCGAGCCCACCAGGGAGGCCGTGAACAGAAGATATTCCTGCCCATCTGTCGGATCGCAGAAATAGGCGGGATCGCGAAAGGCGGTAATCTTGCCTGGCTCTCCCTCTTGCTGATCGGCGAGATCATAAAACTCGCCGCTGTTGGTCACCGATTCGCGGAGGTCGCTCCAGTCCACAATATGACCGTCTGGCTGCAAAGTGCCGTGTGTTTCAAACAGCCGCTGCTGATAGCCGCCGGGATGGTCGGCACGGCCCGCCGCCGTAAAGAACAACGATATTGTCCCGTTTTTCAGCAAAGCCGTTCCGGCCCATTCGCGCTCGAAAGCGTGTTCCCTATCGGGCAGAGCCCAACCCAAGTCGCGCCATTGACTGTTCTCCAAGTGCAGCAACCTGATGCGCGCTTCGAAATGACGCAGTCCTGGATCTGACCGGTCCGGGGCCGCCAGGGCCATCCACAAAGAACCCCCATCGATCTCTGCGATGCTGCCGTCTTGACGTTGGATGGGCCACATGTCCCACAGCAAAATTCCCGGCAGGAGCGATCGAGCTTGGCGTTCCGAGATCATGCGAACAGCGGGAAGATCCTGCTCCTCGATGCGGGAAACATGCTCGTGCGTCCACGCTGAGGTCAAAGCGAATGAATCCCTATTCAAAACATCGTGCGACAACACCTAGGAAATGGGGCAACGCTTTGCAACTGCAATCTGCAATCGATTGTATAAATGTTTGAGCGGGTGTCGCGGAGGTCTTGTCAGACTAAAATTGCCGAGGGAGGAGGTGAGCGGTAAATCGGTGCTGTCAGAGCAATCTCGACGGGCGGGCTGGGCGCTGATGAATTGGCGAAATGAGCAAGTCAGTCAACCCGTTCCGGTGTTTCAATTCGTCGCCCGAGGTGATCCGGCTCGTGGTCATGATGTACGTCCGGTTCCCGTTGTCGCTGCGCAACGTCGAGGATCTGGTGTTCGAACGCGGGATCGACATTTGTCACGAGACTGTACGACTTTGGTGGAACCGGTTCGGGCCAATGTTCGCGGCCGACATCCGTCGCCAGCGGGTGTCGCGGATGCGAGGTTTACGGCACTGGCGCTGGCACCTCGATGAAGTGTTCGTCAAGGTGGGCGGTGAACGCCATTATTTGTGGCGCGCTGTTGACCACGAGGGCGAGGTTCTGGAGTCCTACGTCACCAAGAAGCGGGACAAAGCTGCCGCTTTGGAGTTCCTGAAGAAGGCACTGAAGCGGCATGACCGGGCCGAGAAGGTTGTCACCGACGGTCTTCGTTCGTACCCCGCCGCGATGCGTGACATGGGCAATCTCGACCGACGCGAGATGGGCCGCTGGCTCAACAACCGGGCCGAGAATTCGCACTTGCCATTCAGGCGACGAGAACGTGCGATGCAGCGGTTTCGGCGGATGAAGTCACTCCAGAAGTTCGCCTCAGTCCACGCCTCACTTCACAACTATTTCAATACCGAACGCCATCTCGTCGATCGCGAAACTTACAAAATCCGTCGCTCGGCCGCATTGGCCCAGTGGCAGTCGTTTGCCAGCTGAGCTGCACCTCATCATGATCGGAGCCTGCCAATCGGAGACGAGTTGCGATTGGACTGACAGCAGCGCTTGGTATGGTGCCCCGCAACCAGACCGTTGATCCTGCTGGGCAACAGCCTGTCTGGAAATACTGCTGATGGTTTTTAAACTAGGCTGGCACTTCCAATG
>JBKJTN010000001.1:0-10307 GCA_046590275.1 Novosphingobium sp. | reverse complement strand
AGTGCCTGGCTTGTTGCCGGTATAGGCGCCGTTCTCGAACGTCGGGACACCGTTGACCAGGGTCAGGCGCATCGGCGCGGCCTCACGCGTGAAGCGCCAGCCCAGGCCGCCCTTTCCGTCCGGCACATCCCACGCTTTGATAAACGGCTGGTAGGTCACCTCATCCAGATTGAAGACCGTAATGTCAGCCCGCATACCCGGCGCGATCACCCCGCGATCTTGCAGAAAGAAATGTTCGGCCAGCTTGCCGGTCATGACATGCACAGCCTCTTCGATCGTCAGCGACTTGTCCTTGCGTACGTAGTTGGTAAGCAGCAGCGCGTTCTCCCCGCCGCCGCACAGCATCTGCAAATGCGCGCCGGCATCGGAAATGTTCCCGACCGTCTTGGGATCTCGCATCAGCTCGATCGTCAGTTCCTCATTTTTGGGGAACGGCGCCATGTGAACCGTCGACATGATGCCATTGGCCAGGATCCAATCGGCCATCGCATCGCTGCGGTGAAGGCCCTTGCTCTCGGCATATTCCAGCAGCGTTCCGCCAATCGGACCTGTGCCGTTTTCGGAATCGAGCAGGAAGAGTTCCTGCGGGTTCTTGAGCGGCGAATGACCCCAGGCCTGCGTGTCCCAGCTCTCCCGGGCCCGCGCCCGCCAATCGGGATCGGCCAGCAAGCGCGCCTTTTCCTCATGGGTTTCGGCCAGCACGACTTCATGCCAGACGTAGTCGTTCGACTGCGCGAAGATCAATGATTTCGTGAGGCTGAGTACGCTGGTGGGCGAGACATGGGCGTAGCCGGGCCATACATCGATCCCGCTGGCGCGCATACTGGCGATGCTCTTCTGCATTTCCGGAAGGATGCCCGCCTGGAAGAACAGCGTCGGAATACCGCCGGCAATCTGGACCCGGATCTTGCGGCCGGTCAGCAGCTTTTCCAGCCGCTTGAGGTTAGCCGGACCGTTCATCCGCATGAAGGTATCGACGATCACCTGATAGCAAGTTGCCGGATAACGATCCATCACGTCAAACAGCGCGGTAAACTCGGCATCATCGGCCAGCAGCGAGGGTACCGGGCGATCCGTGCCATCATGATCGTGCATATTGTCCGACAGCCCCAGCGCGCCCGCCGCCAGCGCATCGTCGAGCAGTTCGGCCATTATCTCGATTTCCGCGGGCGTCGCGGCGCGATCCCAGGCTTCCACGCCCATCGCGGCCAGCCGCAACGGGATATGCCCGACGTAGCTCGCAAAATTGAGCGGAACCTTGACATTGCGTTCGAACGATTTGCGATATTCGGACCATTTGAGCCAATCCCACGGCACATTCTGCTGGAACGGCCCGAGCGGGATGTCTTCGAAGAATGAGAAAATCCCCATCACCTCGTCCTGCGCCTCTTTGGAAGGATGGAGCGGCGCCATCGAGAATCCGCAGTTACCCATGATCAGGGTCGTCGCACCATAGCCGGGCAGGGGATCGAGGTTGGAATCCCACCACATGCTCGCGTCATAATGGGTGTGCGATTCGATGAAGCCGGGGCTGACATAGCAGCCGGTGGCATCGATGATCCGCTCACCATCGGGGGCAAGGCTCTGGCCGACCTCAGCGATCATCCCGTCCTTGATCCGGACATCGGCCGCAAAAGCTGGCGCGCCGGTGCCATCAACCACAGTGCCATTTTGAATTAGAATGTCGCTCATCCTGTCCTCCATCTCATCTTCGGGGACTCGTATCCCCTGAAAGCTTGAACTGGGCAGTCTATGTTCACTGGCGGCTTCCGGCCATTTGCACTTTTGGCATGGGATCATATACTGACCTTTATCAGCCCGTGTGATGATCTAATGGAACTGCCGATATGCCAAACCAAAACGCAAGCCAGACCAAAGCGATGCTTGCAGCCTTGCGGCGCAATTTGAAGCGCAACGATTTGACGATTGTAGCCTTAGCGCAACGTCTTAAGGTGGGTGAAGCCACGATAAAGCGCTGGCTTGTCGGCAAGGGGCTGACGCTGGACCGACTGGAACAATTGGCCGGTTTGGCGGGATTGAACCTGGCTGAGCTTGCCGCTGAAAGCGCCACCTTACCCCAACATCTCAGTGACGAGCTGACCTTCGCGCAAGAACGTGCGCTCTCGGAGGACGAGCTGATGGCGTTTGTATTCATCGTGATTCTGGGCGGATATGATTGGCATGAAATCCTGAGCGACTTCGCGATTCCAGCGCAGGTGATGGAAGCTGCGCTTGATCGGCTCGAGAAGCTGGCCCTGATCGACCGCCTGTCCAGCGGCCGTGTCCGTCCACGGATTGATCGAAATATCATCTGGCGTAAAGCCCCGATGCGGGCGCAATTCGAGGCGCGGATGAAGGCGCAGTTCCTCGACATGGATTTTTCAAAGCCCGAAGCAGTTTACGCGTCAGACATCTACAAGCTGTCCGCTCAGGGCGCGGCGATGCTGGCAGAACTGATCGAACAGCATCGGCGCGAAATCAATGCCTTGGCCGATCATGACAGAATAGCTGCTCGTCTCTCGCGCAGTTGGTACACGGTGCTGACCGCTGCCCGCCCGCTCGATACGTCGGGCTTGCGCCAATTGTGAGGGGAAGCGGCGCTGCGGTTCAGGTCCCGGCATTAAACCCCTGGCTGGTCGCTGGGCACATGAACCACCAGCCCGTCGAGTTCCTCGCCCAGCTGAATCTGGCAGGAAAGCCGACTGGTCGGGCGAACTTCAACGCTGCCTTCGAGCCCTTCGAGCATCGTGGCCTCATCCTCGCCCGGTCCGCCAACTTTTTCGGCCCACGCATCGTCAATGTAGCAATGGCAAGTTCCGCACTGCATCACGCCGCCGCATAGCGCGTCAATCCCATCGACCAGATTGCCGACGGCTAGGTGCATCACAGTCATCCCCTCGAAATTGACACAGGTGCGGCGTGTTCCGTTGGGCTGAACATAGGTGACCTTCGCCATCAGGCATGCACCGGACAGCCGGCAGCCTTGGCCAGCGCCGCCGCATCGGCAGGAGCTTCATTGCCGCGTTGGCGTCTGGTATAGCGCACCCGGCACGGCTGGGCGGGCCAGTAGGTGCCGGCGCCCGAAATCGGACGAACCTCGTCGAGCAACTCCAGATCATAATGCTGGAGCAGGATCGCGACGAGCACCTTCATTTCCATCCGGGCAAAATTCACCCCGGCACAGCGGTGCATCCCACCGCCAAAGCCGATCAGGCTGTTGCTCTCCACCTTCACGCCTTCGACATTGGTGTTGAACCGTTCAGGATCATAGACGTCGGGATTGGCGAAATGCTCATCCATCCGATGCGTGATCGAGGGTGCAAGCAAGACCCAGTCGTCTTGCTTGAAACTATGGCCTCCTAGCTCAAAGTCAGAAGCGACCTTACGCGACATGATGAACGCTACCGGATGAAGCCGCTCGGTCTCGCGCAGCGCCAGGTCCATCTTCTCCATCGCGATTGCCTGTTCCCAGTTCATCTCGCTGCCATCGCTGTCGCCCAGCACCGCTTTCAGTTCGTCGCGGATGACCTGCTGGTAACCCTTGTTCTGGATCAGATCGGCAAGGGCCCAACTGACCTGGCCGGCGGTCGTTTCATGCCCCGCCCAAACCAACAGGACAATCAGATTGCGGATCGTTTCATCGGCAAGCGGGGTGCCGTCGGGATACTTTGATTCAATCATGCTTTGGAAGAAGTCCGGCTCATCGAGGGGAGCAGCACGGCGCTTGTCGATCCAATCCTGCAGGATCGCGTGAATCTTCTTCTTGGCGCGCTGGCTCTTGATCATCTTCGATGTCGGCAGCCAGAGCGGCAGGACGAATTCCATCCCGCCCGAAAAATCACGGAACAGCTCGAAGAATTCATGACCCAGTTTTTGATGGAATTCGCGACCCATGAAACTGTGCGCGGCGATATCCATGACGACCGGCCCCAGCGTCGAGACCAGATCAAACTCACCCTCGTCGCCCAGTTTCTTGACGAGGTTCATGGATTGCTCGGTCATTGCGCCAACGTATTGCTTCATGACTGCGGCCTTGAAGCGCGGCATGATCACCGCGCGCTGCCGCAGATATTCCTCCATTTCGGCGAAGCTGTAGAAATCGTGGCTGAACATCTTGAGGAAGTAGGGCATTGATTCGCGAATCGAGAGCAGCTTGTCGGTTTGCTCGAAGACGAAACGGTTGTTGTCTGGGCCAAGCAGGACATTCATCCGCCGTCCGCCCATCTTGAACGAGAAGGCATTGCCCTTGGCCTTGTAGCCCGATTTGAGAAGAGCAACCGGATCCTTGAAGAAATGCGTCAGGTGACCCAGAAGGGGCAGGCCGCCTTCAAGCGGCGGTGGCGGTGCAAGTGCGGCTGACATGGGCGGCTCCTCAATAGCTTCGACAGGAGGTTGGCGGAGTTACGTCGCCGCGCATAGCTCCTCCACGGCGACATCTGGTCGACCGATGAGCAGTCAGATCCCAAGTCTGCGCGAATGAGGTGCGGCTCTGCATCATGGTATTATGGAGCGGAAGGCCGTTTGATGAAAGAGGGATTATCGCATCTGATTTTTACGTGATGCGAAGCATCAATATTATGTGACACTTGTAATGCGTAATATTTCCGTCAGTATGAGCCGCATTGATGGAGATAACGGAGTCGGAAAAACCGATCGCTATCCTCGTTTTGACATGGATTCCGGGAGGATCGATATGACTTCAGCACCAAAATTTGCGCTTGTTTCAACGCTGGCAATTGCACTCGGCACGCTGGCAAACCCAGTCCTGGCGCAAGAGGCACCGCAAGCAGCCGAGGACGAGATCGGCCTTGGGCAAATCATCGTCACCGCCCAAAAGCGCGAACAGAAGCTGATCGAGGTGCCGATTTCGATCGCGGCGCTCGATGCCAGCACGCTGGAATCGAACCAGATTACCGAACTCCGCGATTTTGTCGGGCAGGTGCCGAATCTGGTGGTCAACAATTTCAACGCTCGTTCGGATACCGTCCGGCTATTCATTCGCGGCATCGGCCAGAATGATGTCACCCTGACCCAGGATCCCTCGGTCGCGCTCTATTCAGACGGGGTCTATATTGGCACGACTGTCGGTGGCGGCTTTGAATCTGACGATCTTGAGCGGATCGAAGTACTGCGCGGACCGCAAGGCACACTCTATGGCCGCAACGCAACGGGCGGCGCGGTCAATCTGATCTCGGCCAAGCCCCAGACCGACGGCTTCCATGGCAAAGCCAGCGCCAGCTATGGCAATTTCGATGCCATGCGCTTCACCGCGATGATCAATATTCCGCTCGACGAAACGGCCGCAATCCGACTCGTCGGCGCAAGGTCCAAGCGGGACGGATTGCAGGAGAATACCGGGATCGGCCATGATTTCGCCGAACAGGACAACACGGCATTTCGCGCTGCGGTGCGGATCAAGCCAAGCGATGCGCTCACGATAGATTATGCATTCGACTATTCGCACAACAAAGGCACAGGGACCCTCACCGTACCGACACAGGGCGCTGCAGCCAGCTTTCCCATTGCAGCGCCTTTCGTAATTCCGGGCACCTTTGGCCTTGCCACCGGCATCACCAGCCTGGTCAATACCTTCCGCGACGCTTCTCCGTTTGTCGATCGCAGACCAACCAGCGGCCAATCATACCGGAGCGTCGATGAAAATAATGGCAAGGTTTACGGCCACGCCCTGACAGTCGAATATGAAGTCAGCGACGCCTTGACCCTGCGTTCGATTACGGGCTTGCGCCGGATCAACAATTTCCAGGCCAGCGACAATTTACCGACCGAAACAAGCTCTATCGTCACGACGGTTCTAACATCCTTCATTCCGCAGCTGCCGGTCGGGACGGTTTTGAATGTTATCGGCCCTAACGGGATCGCCTATAATTTCGAGACAGTGAAGTTCAACAGCACCTCGGAAGAACTTCAGGCGATCGGCAAGATCGGCGACCAGGTCGAGTATGTTCTCGGCGGCTATTATTACAAGGACAGCGGATCGCTCGATACCGAGAATGCAGTCATCGGTTCTGGTCCACTGGTCCTGCAAAACTTCACTACGATCGCAAATCGCAGCCTCGCCGCATTTGGCGAAGTTACCTTCCGCCCTTCCGCCGATGGCAAACTCAGCATAACGGTCGGCGCGCGTTATTCGAAAGACAAACGCCGCGCGACGCGCATCAACGAAAGGTCGCTTTCATTCGCCGCGGTTGGCGGCTTTACGGCGGACAATTGCGCATTTTTCCTTGGCAGTCAGGTGCTTACATCATGTACTGCAGGGGGCACGGTACAGCCGGCCACCTATCAGCGGGAATTCAACAATTTCTCCCCGTCGGTGACCCTGGCTTATAAGGTCAACGATGATTTGAACCTATACGCCAAATATGTCCGCGGTTACAAATCAGGCGGAACTTCGCAGCGGTCCTCCAATCCGATCAATTTCGCCAATGGCTTCGAGCCGGAAAAGGTCGATTCATTCGAGGCCGGAATTAAAGGCAACTTCCTTGATCGCCGCCTGAGCCTGAGCTTTGCAGCTTTCTACATGAACCTCGATAAATACCAGGCAAGCCTGCAAACCGGCGCGACCGCCGGTGACCGCGACTTTGTCGGGATTGATGGCAGCAAGGCGTACGGGATCGAGTTTGACCTGACTGCGGCCATCACCCGCGAACTGCGGGTCGGGGTTAGCGGGGCACTGCTCAACACCAAATTCGGCGCAACGTCCGCAAGTGTCCTGCTCGATACCGGGGCTACTCAGGTGCAGAATTTCGTGAAGCGGTTCTCCTATGCCCCTAACAGCTCGGGCAGCATCAATGTCGACTACAACCGAGAGATCTCTGACGATTGGAGCTTCGGTTTCCACACAAACCTGAGTTATCAAAGTTCGGTTGAGACCTCGTCAAATGCCAATGACACGGCCATTATTTCTGGACGCGCTCTCGTCGATGGCAACATTTCCCTGACTCGCAACCTGGGTGAAGGGCGTGAGATCTCATTGCGGTTCTGGGGCAAGAATATCTTCGACACAGTTTATAAGACCGTCAGTTTTGGCTCGTTTGCCTTTTCGGGTGCGACGGTCGTGTCCGAATTTGGCGATCCGCGCACATTTGGCGGAACAGTCGCTTTCAAATTCTAATTCCGAGCCCGGGACTCACTGCTGAATGCGAAGTGAGTCCCGGTTCGAAATACCTAATCGAGGCTACCAAAGATCGTCACGCCATCGTTGATGGTTGCGCGCACCTTGATCGCGGCCAGCTGAGCTGGTTCCGCCATCAAAGGGTTGGCATCCAGCACCACAAAGTCCGCTTGCTTGCCCACTTCAAGGCTGCCTTTGCTCGCCTCTTCATGGATTTGCCAGGCGGCGTTGATCGTCACTTGCCAGAGCGCCCGGTAAACTGGAATTCGCTCCAGCGGTCCCAAGATGTCTCCAGATTGGGTGCGGCGGTTCACCGATGACCAGATCAGGCGCATGATATCGGGCGGGACAACCGGCGAGTCATTGTGGGCAGATGGCCGCAATCCCGCAGCCCAGGCGCTGGCTTGCGGCGAAATGAAGTCGGCGCGTTTCGGCCCCAGCGCAACATCGCGGTGCCAATCGCCCCAGTACCAGGTGTGATTGGCAAAGAAGCTGGGCTGGATATCAAGTTTGGCCATTTGATCTAGTTGCTCGGCGCGGGTGACCTGGGAATGGATCGCAATGGTTCGTTTGCCCCCAAGGCCCGCAGCGGCGACGTCATCGATCAGGGTTTGCACCGCCTCATCGCCGTTCACATGGACAAAGACCTGCCAGTTGTTCGCCGCAGCATCGGCAAATTTCGCCTTGAGAAGAGCCAGATCAATCGCCGGATAGCCGCGATAATCCGCACCTTTGCCTGGTGGCGGGACCGGGACCGGATCATGCAGCCACGCGGTTCGGCCTTGCGGACTGCCATCGATCGTCAGCTTGACCCCGCCGATGCGCAAGCCGCCCACATAAGGCTTGCCGATCATCGCCCGCACCTCGGCCGACCATTCCCGCTCGAACGAGACGAGCGCGACCGTATCCATGATCAGCGCGCCGCGCTTGGCGGCTTCTGCCAGCGCCGGCCAGCCTTCGGGCATGACCCGGCCATCCTGCGCGGTTGTGATGCCGTTTGAGGCGTAGATCTTTTCACCGGCGACCACAGCAGCAACGCCATCGTCAAGCGTTGGCGTCGGCAGTACCTTACCCAGCCTGAACAGCGCCGCTTCCTCCACAACACCGTTAGGGGTCTTGCCATCGGCCTCGCGCCGGATCACTCCGCCTTGGGGATCGGGGGTGTCCGCATCATAGCCGGCCAGCCCCAGCATCGCCGAATTCATCACCGCAAAATGCCCGCTGGCATGGCTGATCACGATCGGATGCTCGGTTGAAACCGCGTCCAGTTCGGCCCTGGTCGGATGGCGCTTTTCGGCAAGCTGGCTGTCATCATAGCCGGTGCCGATCAGAACCGCTCGGGCAGGCAATTTTCGCAGCGCCAGATAATCGCGCAGCGCCTGCTGGACAGCGGCAATCGAATTAACCTTACCGACCGGCGACGGCGCCAGATTGGCGAGGCCTGCCGCCTGTCCAACCGCCGAGACATGACCATGCGCGTCGATGAAGCCGGGCAGCAGGGTGCCGCCCTTCAGATCGATATGGCGAGCCTTTTTACCAGCAATCTTGTCAACTTGGGTTTTGGTTCCCACGGCGATGATCTTGCCCCCGGCAATCGCGATTGCTTCGGCGGTCTGGGGCGTGTCACCGGCCATGGTGATGATTGGACCGCCCTCATAGACCGTTATGCCCGCGGGTTTGGCCGCGACCAGGACGAGGGCGGAAAACGCCAAGAGAGTATGTTTCACACTGGGTCCTTATTGGGCGAGACATAGAACTGCGCATAGTGCTGGCGAAACTTGGCGATCGGACCGTCGCCAGCACAGATCAGGGCGCCAGGCAAATACTTCTGCCGATCCCACACCACCTTGTCCTGATCAAACTGTTTACAGATATCGCGGATGATCGCGCGCGACACCCCTGCCGTGGGGCCTTCGGCTTGCGCCTTGGGCTGGGTAAAGCAGAAGCGCACCCGGACATGATCCTTTTCGACCGGGGTGATGCAGGAGATCAGCAGTGTTTCCGAAATGCCGGTGAAGCGCGTCCAGCTCTGGCCGGGGCCGATATTCTTGAAGGCGATGCCGCCATCGACCTCGCCGCGCGGTGTTCCCATTTTCATTTCGAGCGAAGCCGAGCGCCAGTAGTCACCCCACTTGTAGTCGTAATCCGGCATCGAGGCGGCGCCGTGGATATACTTGAAGTGTGCGGCATCGACGCCGTTTTCGGCCATGTTCTGGATGCTGCCATAAACATTCCACTCATAGATATCGTAGTCGCTCCATTCAGGATCGGTCGTTTCAGGCACAATCTCGACTTCCCACATCGGAGCCGCACCGGTCGGGTGATACCAGAACCAGATCCAGCGGTTCTGCTCGGTCACTTGCCACTGTATCTCGCACGGCCGCTTGACCTGCGGCGGGATCGATTTGGAATAGGGAATTTCCTCGACCACGCCCTCACCATTGTAGCGCCAGGCGTGGAACGGGCATTCCAGCCGATTGCCGTCGACCTTGCCGCCATGGCCCATATGGGCGCCCAGGTGCTTGCAATAGGCATCGAGCATCCGCACCGTGCCATCCTCGCCGCGCCAGATCGCCAGCTCGGTCGCAAAAGCGCGAAACGGCTTTACTTCGCCCACCGCCAGTTCACTTGAAAGCAAAGCCGGATACCAGCCATAGGGGAACGGGATATCGAGATTGCGCTCGGCAGCGGAAGGGCGCCCTGACACCTCGGCTGTGCGCCAGTCGAGCAGGTCCTGGCCCTTTAATTTCTCCAGCACTTGCCAGACCGCGACCGGAGCAGTGCGGGCATCGCCTGCCGGACGGTTTTCAATGTCGGCCATGATCAGCCCTCCAATCCAAAGACTCGAATCGCATTCTCGCGCAGGAATTTCGGCCAGACTTCATCCTTGAGCGGGACGCCGGACATATCGCCGAATATTCGGTCAAGGCTCAGCCCCATCGGGAAATAGCCGGCGTAGATAATCTTGTCGGCGCCGCGCGTATTGGCGTAGTCGATGATTGCCTTGGGGTAATGCTTGGGCGCAAAGGCGCTGGTCGAATAATAGAGGTTGGGCCATTTGAGCATCAGCTTCACCGCCAGATCTTCCCACGGCTCCGCTCCATGGCGCATGACGACTTTGAGGTCGGGGAAGAACCAGCAGACCTCGTCGAGATGCTCGACCTTCTGGGTCTCC
>JBKJTN010000135.1:0-16255 GCA_046590275.1 Novosphingobium sp. | reverse complement strand
ACTTGAATCGAGCCTTGATCCTGGCGCCCGCGCGGCCACCTCCAGCGCTGCCGGGCTATACCAGTTCACCGGCAGCACCTGGCTTCAGACGCTTGACCGCCACGGCACGGCGCATGGTCTTGATTGGGCCGGCGCCGCGATTGAGGGCGGGCGGGTGCGAAATCCGGCAATGCGCGGTCAGATCATGGATTTGCGCTATGATCCCGATACTTCCGCATTGATGGCAGCAGAGCTTGCCAATGATAACCGCAGCGCGCTGACTGCGGCGCTGGGACGCGCGCCTGATCCTTCCGAACTATACCTCGCCCACTTCCTCGGGGCCGATGGAGCAAGCCGCTTTCTGACTGCGCTCGCGGCCAACCCGGGCCAGTCGGCCGCAGCATTAATGCCGCAGGCAGCTGCCGCCAACCACGGCATATTCTTCGGCGGCAACGGTACACAGCGTTCCGTCGGCGCGGTGATGGAGCTGATGCGCAGCAAAGTGAGCGGCGCAATGGAAGGCGCCTTCCCTCCCGCTTCCAGTGAAGTGCTTGAGGGGTGGCAACCTGCCCTGGGGGCTGCGCGAGCTGAAAGCCCCTTCCATCCATCCTCTCCTGAAGGAGCGGGGACGACCAATACCCAGCGGCCACCCATGTCGGAGACCCTTCGTGCCACATTCGCAGTCGCCGGTAACGCGGCGCCGGCTCATGTTCGCGCCGCGTATGGCAAGCTTCAGGCATTCGGCCTGTGAGCATGTTCAGCCGACCCCGCTTTTCCACCCTGGCACTGCCATTCGGAATTCTGACGCTGATCGGCCTGATGATCGTGCCCACGCCGGCGGTTCTGCTCGATATATTCTTCGTCCTCAACATCGCCCTGTCAGTGGCGATCCTGATGACGGCTATGAATGCCGAAAAGCCGCTCGATTTCTCGTCATTCCCATCGGTTCTCCTGTTCGCGACGCTGCTGCGCCTGGCGCTCAACGTCGCCTCGACCCGTGTCGTTCTGGTCAACGGGCATGAGGGCGGGGCGGCGGCCGGTCATGTCATCGAGGCATTTGGCGCGTTCCTGATCGGCGGAAATTTTGCGGTCGGGCTGTTCGTGTTCATGATCCTGATGATCATCAATATGGTGGTCGTCACCAAAGGTGCGGGCCGCGTTTCCGAAGTTTCCGCACGCTTCACGCTTGATGCGCTGCCGGGCAAGCAGATGGCGATCGACGCCGATCTCGCTGCCGGGCTGCTGACCGCCGATGAAGCCAAGGCCCGCCGCCGTGAAGTGGCAACCGAAGCCGATTTCTACGGCTCGATGGATGGTGCTTCAAAGTTCGTGAAGGGCGACGCCATCGCCGCGCTGCTGATCCTTGGGGTTAACATTATCGCCGGCTTCTGCCTCGGCATGATCAGTCATGGCCTCTCAGCGGGCGAGGCGGCGGAGAAATACGTAACGCTGGCGGTGGGCGATGCGCTGGTCGCGCAGGTGCCCTCGCTGTTGCTGTCGATTGCCGCCGCGGTGATCGTCACCCGCGTGTCCGACAGCCGCGACCTTGCCGGGCAGATTGGCGGGCAATTCGCCGATCCGCGCACCTGGCTGCCGGTGGCCTGCATCCTGGGTGCGATCGGGATGATCCCGGCGATGCCGCAAACGGTGTTCCTGCCTGCCGCAGCGATGGCCGGCTGGCTGTGGAACAGGCTGCGATTGCGTGCCGCGCGTCCTGCGCCAGCGAGCGAGAGTGCTGTTCCGGCATTCGAGCCAGGCCGCATCACTCTTGAAGAAGTCTCCGATCACACGCTGGTCACTATCGAGCTTGGCTATGGCCTGGTCCACCTGGTCGACGATCGCCGTGGTTCGCCGCTGGTGGCCCGGATTACCGGGGTCCGCAAGCAGCTGAGCCAGAGCTTCGGCTTCGTCGTCCCCCAGTTCAGGGTGCGCGATGCACTGGACCTTGCGCCGGGCGATTATCGCATCCTGCTGGGCGGTGTGCCGCTGGGCGCAGGGACGATCCGCCCGGACAAGATCCTTGCCATCGATGCCGGTGAGGCGCGCGAGAAACATGGCCTGAGCGGTGAGACGACGATCGATCCGAGCTTCGGCTGTCCCGCACTGTGGATCGATCCTGCCGCGCGCGATCACGCGATTGCCGAGGGCTTCCTGACGGTCGATGCCAGCACAGTCGTCGCGACCCATCTCAACCAGCTGCTTGGCACCCGCCCGCAAGCGCTGCTCGGTCCTGATGAAGTCAGGGCAATCCTGGACAGCGTCAAGGAACATTCCGCCGGTCTGATCGAGACGATCTATCCCCAGCCGCTGTCACTTGCCGCGCTGACCCGGCTGCTGCGGGCGTTGCTCGAAGATGGCATTCCGATCGGCCATCCGGTTCCGATCCTTGCCAGTCTGAGCCAGTCGGTCCAGCAGACGCTCGATCATGAGCGGCTGGTCGAATTGCTCCGCGCCGATCTCGGCGGGCTGATTGTCGGGCGGATTTGTCCGCCGAGCGATCGCTTGCCGGTTCTGACCCTGGCTGCCGCGCTTGAGGCGATGATTGTCCAGGGGCTGCATGATCCCGTTACCGGACAGCCGGTGATCGAGCCTGATCTGGCCCGCACGATCGGCGAGCGAGTGGCTGCCTTGGTGGCAGACCGCGGCGCGGGTGCGCTGCCGTTGGCACTGGTGGTCCAGCCACGTGCGCGCCGGGCGCTGGCCGCCTTGCTCAAGATGCGTTGCCCTTCGTGCCTCGTGCTTTCGATTGCCGAACTGCCGGCGGCCCAGCCGATCGAAGTGATAGCGGTTATCGGCGGTGAGCCGGGCCCGCCTGCATTGCCGTCACCCAACTCCAACCAAGCCTTTGCCCAATCCAATGAAAGCATGGCCGCATGATTCATGACCATAACACCTTCACCGCTGCAGAGGCCTATCGCGCCGATGTCGGAACGCGGATTCGGCGCTTTTTGCCCATGGTTCGGCGGCTCGCCTGGCATGTTCACGGCAGCGGTCGCGCTGGGATCGAGATCGAAGACCTGATGCAGGCCGGAATGGTCGCACTGACGGAATGCTCGCAGCGTCATGCCGGCCCGGGCGAGGATGGCTTTGCGGCTTATGCCAAGCTGCGCGTCCGCGGCGCGATGGTCGATCTGATCCGCAGAACCGTGCCGCTTTCGCGCGGAGCGGTCGAGCGACGGCGGAACATGCGCGAAAAGGAAACGGCCTTGCGCGGTCAGCTTGGCCGCGATCCGACCACGCCTGAACTCGCCGCCGCGATGGGCATCGATGAAAATCAGCTCGCCGCTATGCGCGGGTCAAGTGAACCGTTGCGGTTCGAGGCGATCGACGAGGTGTATTCGGACAGCAACATGGCCTTTGCCGATGCGCGGCCCGATAGTCTGGAACTGCTGGTGGGCGAAGAACTGCGTGAAAGCCTGGCTGCGGCGATCGCCGCGCTGCCCGAGCGGCTGCAACTGGTGGTCCAGCTATACTTCCTCGAGGAACTCAACCTCTCCGAAATCGCCGAGGCGCTGCAAGTCAGCGTACCCCGGGTCCACCAACTCAAGGCGCAGGCGCTCGACAAACTGCGTGAGGCACTTGCAGGTCTGGCGGACATCATCTGATTGAGCGACGTTGCTGCATGCCTCCGGCACTGCTAGGTCCCGGCCATGTCGAATTGCGATCTTTGCGTTGTCCGTAATCGCGCCATCTGCGCGGCGCTGGATGCGGGCGAGCTGCAAGCGCTCAACGCGATCGGTCGCCGCCGGAATCTGGCGGCCGGCGAATCGCTGATTTGGGAGGGTGAGGATTCAGTCCTCGTCGCCAATGTCGTCGAGGGCGTGCTCAAGCTATCGACTGGCACCGAGGACGGCCGGGAGCAGATTGTCGGTGTGGTCTATCCATCCGATTTTATCGGCCGCCCGTTTAGCGCGACCACTAGCTATGGCGTCACTGCACTCACCGATGCGCGGGTCTGCATTTTTGGCCGCAAGGACTTCGATGCCTTCGCCCGGGAGCACCCCGCGCTGGAGCACAAGCTGCTGGAACGCACATTGGCCGAGCTTGACCGGACCCGGCGCTGGATGCTGCTGCTGGGGTGCAAATCGGCCAGCGAAAAGGTCGCCACCTTTTTGCTCGAAATATCCGAACGATTGATGCCGATGGGCTGTAATGACGCGGCAGAGCAGGCGCTTAGGGCTCTGGTCCTGCCGTTCTCCCGTCAACAGATCGCCGATATTCTGGGGCTGACGATCGAAACCGTCAGCCGCCAGTTCACGAGGTTGAAGGCCGATGGAATTATCGACCTGCCCTCGCGGCGTGAAGTGATGATCCTAGACCGCGAAGCCTTGCTTGCCGATGCGGGCTAGCAGCAGCCCTGTTCAAAATCGGCCATAAAGCCCGGCGCTAACCACCCACGGATCGAGCTTGTGCTGGGTCGTCAGCACCTCGGATCCTGCCGCATTGCGGACATGCAGTGTGGTATTCATGAAGTAGCGCTTGGCATCAAGGCTGAAGCCCATTCCCTTGTCATTGATCGGCATATCGACCCCGGCCTGAACTGCCAGCCCCAGTTTGTTATCGAGGCTGAGCGACGTTCCGCCCAGCGCCCGGGTGGTCGCTCCCGGTTTTTCGTCAATGTAGAAAAACATGGACGGACCAGCGCCGATATAGGGCTTGATGCCATTGCCGCTGCCGAAGTGGTATTTCAGGGTGGCCGTGGCAGGCAAAATCAGCACGTGATCGACCACAGCGGCCCCGGAAATTGTGCCGCCACCGCCAATGCGGTGCTGGGTCAGGCAACAAATCGTCTCGACCGAGACATTCGGTGTTGCGAAGTATTCCACGGCGATCGTCGGCACGACGTTGTCATTGGCCTTGGTTTGGCTGCCCACAGGTAACCCGATCGCATTGTTATCCAGCGACGTGATCTTGCCATCTGGCAGGACCCCGGTGGCCAGCAGCTTTATCTGGAATTTCCCGTCCGGATCGCCGGCATAGGCCGGGGTTGTAAGTATGGTAGCAGCGGCAAGCGCTATTGTGATGGTCAGTTTGGTCATGATCCCTCATCCGGCACCATAGTGACCGCACAGTGCGGCCCAAGTATTTATGGCGTCATCCGGCCTGTCGGAGCGGCTGCGCCTGCAAACATTGATCCGGCGCAATTTTCGAAGAATTTGCAGAAATTTTGCACTGGCTCGGCGCGATTTGATCCTGATCAATGTTGGGCGGGAGCGCAGCGGCCATGGCCTGTCCGACATTACTCATGAGAAGGAAGGCCTCATGGAATCAGTTCTCGGGCGCGCCAGCTGGTGGCTGGCTGCGCTACTCATCGCCATACTTGCCTATGCTTCAGCCGCTGACAGCGGCTTTGCGGTGCATATGGTGATCATCGCGCTGGCAGCGTGCATCGGCTTGTGGGTTACGCTCAGCAAGACCGATTATGGTGCCATAGCGCGAGGGGCGATCCACAGTCCCCCGGACCAGAGCCGCTATGATGACGATCCGATCCGCTGGGGGATCATCGCCACGGTATTCTGGGGCATGGCCGGGTTTCTTGCCGGGCTGTTCATCGCCCTGCAGCTGGCGTTCCCGGTGCTCAATTTCGGCCTCGAATGGACCACATTCGGCCGGGTCCGGCCGCTGCACACCTCAGCGGTGATTTTCGCTTTCGGAGGCAACGCGCTGATCGCGACGTCGTTTTACGTCGTCCAGCGTACTTGCCGGGCGAGGCTGGCCTTCCCTGGCCTCGCCCGTTTCGTTTTCTGGGGCTACCAGCTGTTCATCGTACTGGCAGCCACCGGCTATCTGATGGGGATTACCCAAGCCAAGGAATATGGCGAGCCGGAATGGTACGTCGATATCTGGCTGACGATTGTCTGGGTCTCGTACCTCGCGGTCTTTGTGGGCACTCTGGTCAAGCGTACTGAACCGCATATCTATGTCGCCAACTGGTTTTATCTTTCGTTCATCATCACCGTGGCGCTGCTCCACGTGGTCAACAATCTCAACATCCCGATCAGTCTTGTCGGCTCGCGCAGCTACCCGGTCTGGGCCGGGGTTCAGGGCGCCCTCGTCCAGTGGTGGTATGGCCATAACGCGGTCGGTTTCTTCCTGACGGCCGGGTTCCTGGCGATGATGTATTACTTCGTGCCCAAGCAGGCCGAACGTCCGGTTTACAGCTATCGGCTCTCGATCATCCACTTCTGGTCGCTGATCTTCCTCTACATCTGGGCGGGGCCCCACCACCTTCATTACACGGCGCTACCCGATTGGGCGCAGACGCTGGGCATGGTATTTTCGGTCATGCTGTGGATGCCCAGCTGGGGCGGGATGATCAACGGACTGATGACGCTCAATGGCGCATGGGACAAGGTTCGTACCGATCCGATCATCCGGATGATGGTGATGGCGCTGGCGTTCTACGGGATGAGCACTTTCGAAGGTCCGGTGATGTCGATCAAATCGGTCAACAGCCTGTCGCATTACACTGACTGGACCATCGGCCATGTCCATTCCGGCGCGCTGGGGTGGAACGGGATGATTACCTTCGCCTGCGTCTATTACCTCGTTCCCAGGTTGTGGGGACGGACCCGGCTCTATTCGCTGCGCTGGGTCAACTGGCACTTCTGGCTGGCTACGCTCGGCATCGTTTTCTACGCCTCCTCGATGTGGGTCGCCGGGATTACCCAAGGGCTGATGTGGCGCGAATATGGCGCCGACGGCTATCTGGTGAACAGCTTCGTCGAAACCGTGGCGGCGCTCCACCCGATGTTTATCATGCGCGCCTTTGGCGGGCTGCTGTATCTGGCGGGCGCATGTTTCATGACCGCCAATGTCTGGCTGACGATCGTCGGCCGGCTAAGGGTGGAGGCACCGCTGCGTGATGCCGCTTATGATCCCGAAGCCGATCGCCCGCTGGTTCCTGCTCTGGCTCAAGGGGTTTAGTGACCATGACGCAACAAGCTCCTCACCCGTTCGACCGGCACAAGAAGCTCGAACGCAATGTCACGTTGTTTGCGCTTGCCTCATTCGTGGTGGTGGCGATCGGCGGGATCGTTGAAATCGCGCCGCTGTTCTGGATCGATAACACGATCGAGAAGGTCCAGGGGATGCGGCCCTATACGCCGCTTGAGCAGGCCGGACGCGATATCTACATCCGCGAGGGTTGCTATACTTGCCACAGCCAGATGATCCGCCCGTTCCGTGACGAGGTGGAGCGCTATGGCCACTACAGCCTTGCGGCCGAGAGCATGTATGATCATCCGTTCCAGTGGGGATCGAAGCGCACTGGTCCGGATCTTGCCCGGGTCGGCAAGCGCTATTCGGATGAATGGCACGTCCAGCATCTGACCGATCCGCGCAGCGTGGTGCCTGAATCGATCATGCCGCCCTATGCGTTTCTGGCGCAGCACGATCTCGACCAGGGCGACATGAGTGCCGAGCTGACCGCGCTCTACCGGGTCGGAGTGCCCTATTCCAAGACCGACATAGCCAAGGCGAACGAGGATCTGAAGACGCAGGCCGATCCGAATGCGGATGCCTCCGACCTGATCAAACGCTATCCCAAGGCGCAGGCCCGCGATTTCGATGGCCAGCCTGATCGGCTGACCGAAATGGATGCGTTGGTCGCCTATCTGCAGATGCTGGGAACGCTGGTGGATGTCGACAGCGCTGCCGCTCAGGAGGATCTGGCCAAGGAGAAGGGCCGGTGATCAACCCGCATTCCCTTTACGAAACCTTGCGGCACCTGGCTGACAGTTGGGGCTTGATCGGCATGGGCGTGGTCTTCCTGGTGCTATGCGCCTGGCCCTTCCGGCCCAGCAATCGGGACGCCAATGAAACCGCGGCCAATATGATCTTCGAGGACGACGACGATGGCAGATAAGCACATTGACGAGCCCACCGGCGTCGAAACCGTTGGCCACGAATGGGACGGGATCGAGGAACTCAACAACCCGCTGCCGCGCTGGTGGCTGATCATTCTCTATCTCTCGATCGCATACTCGATCGGCTATATGGTAGTCTATCCGGCCATTCCGCTACTCAACAAGGGTACCGAGGGGATCTGGGGCTGGACCAGCCGCGGCGAGCTGGCAAACGAGCTCAAGACCGAACGCGCGCAGCATGCGCCCGTGCTGGCCGCGCTCAAGAACTTGCCGATCGAACAGCTGCCCCAGAACCCCGAGCTGATGCGCAATGCGATTGCCGGCGGTCGCGCGGCCTTCCGGGTCAACTGCGTCCAGTGTCATGGATCGGGCGCGGCGGGCAACGTCGGTTACCCTAACCTCAACGACGATGACTGGCTGTGGGGCGGCAATCTCAAAGAGATCGAGTTCACGCTGATCAACGGTATTCGCCAGCCCGGCCATGACGCGACGCGGATGAGTCAGATGCCCAGCTTCGGGAAAGACGGGATTCTCACAGGCGCGCAGATTGATGATGTGGTCAGCCATGTCCGTAACCTTTCGGGCAAGGAAACCGCCAGTGCGGCCAGTGCGAGGGGGGCTGCGTTGTTCAGCGCCAATTGTGCGGTTTGCCACGGTAATGAAGGCAAGGGCCTGCGCCAGTTTGGTGCGCCCAACCTTGCCGATGCTATCTGGCTCTATGGCGGCAGCCGCGAGCAGATCAGCGCCAGCATCCATAATGCCCGCTACGGCGTGATGCCCTTCTGGGGCTCGCGGCTCGATCCCGCGACGATCAAGATGCTGGCGGCCTATGTTCATTCGCTGGGGGGCGGCGAGGATTTTGTGGCAACAGCATCTGGCCCACCCGCGGTTCCGGCCAATGCAAATCCCTAGTCCCGCACCCCACGCCAGCACTCTCTATGCGAAGCGCGAGCCGGTCTTTCCCAAGGCGGTCGACGGGAACTTTCGCCGCTTCAAGTGGCTGGTCATGGCGATCACCCTGACGATCTATTACGTCACGCCGTGGCTAAGGTGGGATCGCGGGCCCTATGCACCCGATCAGGCGGTGCTGGTCGATCTGGCAAACCGGCGATTCTATATGTTCGGGATCGAGATCTGGCCGCATGAGTTCTATTTCGTCGCGGGACTGTTGATCATGGCCGGGATCGGGCTGTTCCTGGTTACCAGTGCGGTTGGCCGCGCCTGGTGCGGCTATAGCTGCCCGCAAACCGTGTGGACCGATGTATTCCAGCATGTGGACCGGTTCATCGACGGTGATCGGAATGCGCAATTCCGGCTCCAGAACGCGCCCTGGGGCCCGGCCAAGATTGCCCGGCGCACACTAAAATGGTCAATTTACCTGGTTATCAGCTTCTGGACCGGCGGCGCGTGGATCATGTATTTTGCCGATGCACCCACGCTTACCCGGGATTTCTGGGCCGGCGATGCGGCGCCAGTAGCGTATGCGACCGTCGCGATTCTGACGGCCACAACTTTCATACTTGGCGGCTTCATGCGCGAACAGTTCTGCATCTATATGTGCCCCTGGCCGCGAATCCAGTCAGCGATGCTTGATGAGAAATCGCTGCTGGTGACTTACAAGGACTGGCGCGGAGAGCCTCGTGGCAGCCTTAAGGAAGCGAAAGGCGCGGCAACCCCGCTCGGCGATTGCATCGATTGCAACCAGTGCGTCGCGGTCTGCCCGACCGGCATCGACATTCGAGAAGGTCCGCAGATCGGCTGCATCACCTGCGCGCTGTGCATCGATGCCTGCGACAAGGTGATGTTACAGCTCGGCCGTCCGCGCGGCCTGATCGACTATGCGACTCTCGACGATAGCGAACACGAAAAGGCTGGCGGCGAACGCCGCTCGATCATCAAGACGGTACTGCGACCTCGTACGCTGGTTTATCTCGGTATCTGGTCGGCTATCGGACTGGGATTGCTGTTCGCGCTGGGTGTGCGCCAGCATATCGATCTTTCGGCCGCCAAGGATCGCAATCCGCCCTATATGCTGATGAGCGACGGTGCGGTGCGAAATGCCTACACGCTCAAACTGCGCAACATGGAAGCTCGGCCGCGGGAGATGGCAGTGGAGCTTGGCGGCCTGCCCGGGGCAGTAATGTGGAGCGATTTCATCTCACGCGATGTGGCCGCGCGGAGCCTTGCGTTCAAGGTGGCACCCGATCAAACTCAGGCTGTGCGGGTCTATGTCATCGCGCCCGCTGGCACCCAGGAGCAGGCGTTTACTTTTGTCCTGAGCGCGCTCGACCAGGACGCTGCCAAAGCCGCCGAAACCGATACCAGTGAAACCCGGTTCGACGCGCCCGGTGATCAGGAGGACGGCGAATGAAAGCCTTTACTACCGGACCGTTCACCGGGCGCCACTTCACCGCAATCATCGTGGCGTTCTTTGTCGTCGTCGTCGGGGTCAATTTCCTGATGGCCTATATGGCCAGTTCGACTTTTGGCGGCGTGGTGGTCGACAATAGCTATGTCGCGGGCCAGCACTTCAATCGCTGGCTGGATCAGGCCGAGCGAGACAAGGCGCTTGGCTGGAAGGCTGAAGCCAGCCGCCTGGGCGACAACCGGATCGCCATCGTGCTGATTGGCGCGCCCACCAGCGGTGTCACGCTGGGCGCAGTTGCCCGTCACCCGCTGGGCCGCATGGCTGACCGGACGCTGCGGTTCGCCCCGACCGGCGCAGGCCGCTTTGTCTCAGAGCAGCCGCTTCCTACAGGGCGCTGGCGCCTGCGGATGGAGGCTGACAGCGCAAGCGGTCGCTGGCGCAAAGAGCAGGATATCTCGTGACCGCGCTCGCCTACCAGCTGCGCCCGGCGTCTCTTGCATCGACAGTCCTGATCGTGCCGGGGATGCATTGCGCTGGCTGCATGGGCAAGGTTGAGCGCGGGCTGGGCGCTCTGACTGGCGTCGCTGCGGCGCGGGTCAATTTGTCGGCGCGGACAGTGCGGGTCGAGCATGATCCGGCTTTGCCGATGCCCGATCTGGTCGAGGCACTGGCGGCCATCGGTTTCCCCAGCCAGCCCCGCGCCGAAGAGCTGGTGCCGCCGCCCTCTGCGGTAAAGCCCTTGCTCGCCCCGCTGGCAGTGGCGGGCTTTGCCTGCATGAATGTAATGCTGCTGTCGGTCGGCATCTGGTCAGGCGCCGACGGGGCAACGCGCGAGATGTTCCATTGGCTCTCCGCTTTGATCGGGGTGCCGGCAATCGCCTTTGCCGGGCGGCCGTTCTTTGCATCGGCCTGGAGCGCGTTGAAGCGCCGCACCACCAACATGGATGTGCCGATCTCGATCGGAGTAACGCTGGCAACCGGCCTCAGCCTTTATGAGACCGCCACTGGCGGGCATGACGCCTGGTTCGATGGCACATTGATGCTGCTGCTGTTCCTGCTGGCGGGCCGCGCGCTTGATGCGGCCATGCGTGATCGGGCGCGAGCCGGGGTCGATGCCTTGCTCCGCCAGGCGTCTCCTGGCGCGATGGTTGTGACGGCAGATGGCGGGCTTGAATGGCTCGCTGCCGAAGCGCTCGTCCCCGGCATGATCTTGCGCCTTGCGGCAGGTGAGCGGCTGGCGGCGGACGGCGAGATCGTGGCGGGCTCCACCCGTTTCGATCAATCGCTGCTGACCGGCGAAAGTGCGCCGGTGCTGGCGGCACCGGGAGATGCGGTGCTGGCCGGAACGCTCAACCTTTCCGCGCCCGTTGATGTCCGGGTAACAGCCGCTGGCCAGGGCACGGCGCTGGCTGAAATCGCTCGGCTGATGGAAGCCTCAGGTCAGGCCCGTTCGGTTTATGTCCGGATCGCAGACCGCGCCTCGCGGCTTTATGCGCCAGCCGTCCACACGCTCGCCGCGCTCAGTTTTGCCGGTTGGATGCTGGCTGGTGCCGGGGTTCATCAATCATTGGTAGTGGCGATTGCGGTGCTGATCATCACCTGCCCTTGTGCACTGGGCCTTGCGGTGCCGGTCGCGCAGGTGGTTGCTTGCGGGGCGTTGATGCGGGCTGGAGTGATGGTCAAGGATGGCAGCGCCCTGGAACGGCTGGCGAGCATCGATCGCGCCTTGCTCGACAAGACCGGGACGTTGACTATGGGGCGACCGATGCCCGATCCGCAGGTACTAAACAACCTCCCCGGCGATGCTGCTTCGGTGGCCCTGGGGCTTGCATCGCATAGTCGCCACCCCCTGAGCCGCGCGCTGGTGGAAGTGCTGGCGGCGCATGAGATCAAGGCGGCGGAGCTTGAAGATGTCCGCGAAGAGCCTGGGCAAGGCGTCCTTGCCAGCTGGCTAGGGCAGGCGGTCTCGCTGCGCCGCCCGGAAAGCGCAAACGGTATGGCCACCATGCTCGATATTGCCGGCCGCCCGACCTGGCTGATCCCCTTTGCCGACCGGCTTCGTCCGGACTGCGCTGAGGCGCTGGATGGGCTCAAAGCGCTGGGCATTGAGGCATCAATCCTTTCGGGCGATAATTGCCAGGCTGTCGCCGAAGTGGCCCGCGCAACGGGTCTCACTGCGCAGGGCGGGGCCAGCCCGACCGAAAAGCAGGCGGCAATAACTCGGCTGCAAGCGACTGGCCGCAAGGTGTTGATGGCGGGAGACGGGCTGAATGATGGCCCCGCGCTGGCGGCGGCCGACGCGTCGATCGCTCCGGGTTCGGCCAGCGATGTCGGGCGGCAGGCGGCCGATGTCGTGTTCCTTGGCGATTCGTTGCTCGCCATGCCACGTGCGATCCGCGCCGCACGGGCAACGATGCGTGTGGTGCGGCAGAATTTCGCGCTGGCGATCGGTTACAATCTTCTCGCCGTGCCGCTGGCGATGGCAGGACTGATTACCCCGCTGCTCGCCGCTGCGGCGATGTCGACAAGTTCGCTGATCGTGATTGCCAATTCGCTCCGGCTGGTAAGGGCCGCGAAATGAACGGCCTGGCGATCCTCATTCCGCTGGCGCTGATCATGGGCGGGATCGGCCTGGTCGCGTTTTTCTGGGCGCTGAAACGCGGCCAGTTCGAGGATATGGACGGGGCTGCAGCGCGGATCCTGATCGCGGAGGATGAGGAATGAGGGTCCGAGCGATGCTGGGCATTCTAGCCCTGTTGCCAGCCGCGCTGGGCGGTGTTTCGGCGTCGGCGGCAAACATGCGGGCAGTCCCGATCTGCACAGGGGACGAAGCCGTCTCCACGATGTTGATACCCGTCAGCGCGCCGGCGTTGCCCGGCAAGGATACTTCTGCTTGCTGCGTAAAGGGCTGCCATGCGGCCGGTTCGCGCAAGTCGCGCGGATCGACTGCCTCAAAGACCTGATCAGATCTGTGAACCCTGGTAAACCCCACAACGCTTGACCCAAGCCTGTGTTTCCGGCTTGGGCAGGCCAGCCGCAATCCGCAGGAGGGGCCCGATGCAACAATCGATAGGACGGGCGCTGTGAGCCAGGTGCCAGACAATACCCCGGTGATCATCGGGGTGGGGCAAGTGTCTGAGCGGGTGGGCGAAGCGGCTTATCTCGGGCGCTCGCCGATGGATCTGGCCGGAGCAGCGCTGGCGGAGGCGCTGGCGGATGCCAATGCAAACGTGCCGCTGGCCCCCGTGCTCGATACGCTCGCTGCAATCCGCCAATTCGAGATTTCGGGCACCCGCTATGGCGCCCCGTTCGGTCATTCGGACAACCCGCCGCGTTCGATAGCCCGGCGCGTTGATGCCAATCCGGCCCGGGCAATCCTCGAGATTGTGGGTGGGCAGGGGCCGCAAACATTAGTCGGCGAACTAGCCAGCGAGATTGCCGTTGGACGATCCAAGCTGGCAGCAATTGTCGGTTCGGAAGCCATTTCCACGGTGCGTGACCTTGTCGGCCGGGGGGAATCGCGCGACTGGTCAGAATCGATTGGCGGCGGACTTGAGGATCGCGGCTATGGTCATGACGGCGTCTATGATCTCACCGCCTTGCGGCACGGGGTTGGCGCGCCGATTGCGGGCTATGCGATCGCCGAGAATGTCCGGCGCGAGCGGTTGGGTCTGTCGCTTGCCGAATATCGGCTTTCGATTGGGCAGTTGTTTGCACCATTCACCCGCATTGCTGCTGCCAATCCGCATTCCGCTGCGCCTGCGACGCGCAGCGCCGAGGAATTGGCCACGTTGACCGAGCGGAACCGATTGGTTGCGGAGCCGTACGGGCGGCTGGTCGTTTCGCGCGATCAGGTCAATCAGGGCGGGGCGATAGTGCTTGCGAGTGTCGGCGAAGCGCGGCGGCTGGGTGTGCCGGAGGACCGCTGGGTGCATATTCACAGCGTGGCCGATTGCGCCGAACCTTCGTTGCTGACCCGCGGTAATCTTGAGCGAAGCCCGGCTTCGGTCACCGCAATTTCAGCGGCGCTCGATCTAGCCGAAACGAACTGGGCTGCGTTTGCCCATATCGACCTCTATTCCTGCTTCGCGATCCCGGTGTTCAATGTGCTCGACGCGTTCGGCCTTGATCCGGCCGATCCGCGTGGTCTTACGCTTACGGGCGGACTGCCGTTTTTCGGCGGAGCCGGGAACAATTATACCGCCCACGCCATCGCCGAGGCGGTCGCGCGCTGCCGCGCCGCGCCCGGATCGCGCGCTTTTGTCGGTGCTAATGGCGGAATAATGAGCAAATATGCGGCTGGGGTCTATTCGACCGACCCGGCCGACTGGACGACAAGCCGCTGGCGCAAGCTGGGGACGCTGCCGGCCCAATATGGTTACGCCAATGAGTTCACGGGTGAGGCGGTAATCGACAGTTTCACGATCCAGCCCGGCAAGGGCGGCGAAACCGGTACGATCGTTGCGCGGTGCGGCCATATGCGGATCTGTGCCAACAGCAATAATCCCGCCGCTCTGGCCAGCCTGCGCAATCAGCGCGCGCAGGGCCGGAAGGCGCGGATCGAATATGCTGGCGAGGGCGTGAATCAATTCTGGCTGGTTTAGAGCGTGATGCGAAAAAGTGGGAACCGGTTTTTCGCAATAAATCACGCGGCAACAAAGAATTATAGAGCATGGTGCGATTCAGCTTTATCGCATCATGCTCTAGCTCGCGGCCAGCGCAACCAGCGTTTCAGGACCAAGCACCTGCGGCAATTGCTGCGGCGCGCCATTGCTTGCCGGATACCACATATACAGCGGCACACCGGCCGCTCCCTGAGCAGTAAGAAAGCGGGTTATCGCCGGATCGCGGCGAGTCCAGTCACCCTTCAGCACCACAACTCCGGCTTTGGCAAAGGCCGCACGGGTCGCCTCGCGTTCGATCGCGACGCCTTCGTTGATCTTGCAGGTCAGGCACCAATCGGCGGTGAAATAGACGAACACCGGTTTGCCCGAGGCACGTGCCGCCGCCAGCGCGGCTTCGCTGAATGGCTTGGTAGGGAGGACACCCTGCGTTTCGGCCGAGGGCGCGCGGACTGTTTGGGGGAGGACGACGGCTCCAATCAGAACAATCCCGCCCAACCCTGCCAAGACCAGTGTGGTCGTGGCCAACCCCAGTCGTTGCCAGCGCCCGGTGCGGTTCAGCAAGACAAGCAGGAACAGCGCCATTCCGGCGCAGGCCAGCGCAAAACTCCACCCGCCCAGCCTGCTTGCCAGCCACAGCAGCGCCAGCGCGGTCAGCCCCATCGGCACCGCCATGACCTGGCGAAATCGTCCCATCCACGGGCCAGGCTTTGGCAGCATCCGGCGCAGTGCGGGAATAAAGGCCAGCGCGAGAAACGGCAGTGCCAGACCAAGCCCCAGCGCTGCGAACAGCGCCAATGCCTGTACTACCGGCAGCAGCAGCGCCGCGCCCATTGCGGCGGCCATGAACGGTCCGGTGCAGGGGGTGGCAACAAATGCGGCTAGCAGCCCGGTGGCAAAGGCGTTTTTGCGAGAGCCCGTTTGCGCAAAACCCGGCACCGCGAACTCAAACAGTCCGAGCAGATTTGCGGTGATCGCTACTGACAAAAGCAACAGTGCAGCGACCACCAGCGGCTCCTGCAACTGGAAGGCCCAGCCCACCTCCTGTCCTGCCGCGCGAAGTGCCAGCAGCAGCCCGCCCAATGCGAGACAGGCGAGCAAGACGCCCGCCGTATAGGCGAGCCCCTCTGCGCGGGCGTGGGCCTGGCTCTCCCCGGCGCGCGCAAGACTCAGTGCCTTGAGACTGAGAATCGGAAAAACACACGGCATGATGTTGAGCAGCAGCCCGCCCGCCAAGGCTGCCAGCAGCAGCGCGCCGAGGCTGAGCGGCAGGGCACTGCCCGCCTCTGCCAATGGTTGTCCGCCGCTTGGCACCTTTCCTGGTGCGGCTGTAATGGTCACCCCGTCGCCAGCGCGGTTGAGCCTCAAGACCGCGGAGAACGCGGCCGGATCAATCGGATCATACTTCGCTCGCGGCA
>JBKJTN010000034.1:0-7255 GCA_046590275.1 Novosphingobium sp. | reverse complement strand
CCCCGGGTGAGGCATTTCGCTTCGCACTTGCGGAATCGCGCCAGCCGGGCGTAAGGCCAGCCGTATGACCGACGCCGATTATCAAGCCGCCGCCCAGACCTCCAAGGCCTGGCCGTTCGAGGAAGCCCGCAAGCTGCTGCGGCGCTATCCGGATGGCAAACCGAATGGCCCAGATGGACAGGCTAGGCCAATGCTGTTCGAGACGGGCTATGGCCCATCGGGCCTGCCGCATATCGGCACGTTTCAGGAGGTGCTGCGGACCACGTTTATTCGCCGCGCCTATGAGACACTCACGGGCGGCGCGCCGACGCGGCTGGTGGCGTTTTCGGATGATATGGACGGGCTGCGCAAGGTGCCGGACAATGTCCCGAACGCCGAACTGCTCCGTGCCAATCTTGGCATGCCGCTCAGCCGAATTCCTGATCCGTTCGGTAAGTTTGAGAGTTTTGCCGCGCATAACAATGCAATGCTGCGGGTGTTCCTCGACCGGTTCGGGTTCGATTATGAATTCGTCTCGTCGAGCGAGAGCTATAATTCGGGCGGGTTTGACGATGCGCTGAAGAACGTGCTGCGCAACTTCGATGCGATCATGGGCGTGATGCTGCCGACGCTCCGGGCCGAGCGCGCCGCGACCTATTCGCCGGTGCTGCCGATCTCGCCCACCAGCGGCGCGGTTCTGCAGGTGCCGGTTACGGTGATCGATGCCGAGGCTGGACTGATCCGCTTCGAGGATGACGGGCGCACGGTCGAACAGTCGATCCTGGGCGGGCAGGCCAAGCTGCAGTGGAAGGTCGATTGGGCGATGCGCTGGGTAGCGCTGGGCGTCGATTACGAGATGTACGGCAAGGATCTGACCGACAGCGGTGTTCAATCAGGCAAGATCGCGCAGATCCTGGGCGGACGGAAGCCCGAGGGACTGATCTACGAGCTGTTCCTGGACGAGAAGGGTGAGAAGATCTCCAAGTCCAAGGGCAACGGGCTGACCATCGACCAGTGGCTCGAATATGGCAGCGATGACAGCCTGGGGTTCTATATCTTCCGCGAGCCCAAGAGCGCCAAATCGCTCCACACCGGGATCATCCCGCGCGCGGTCGATGAGTACTGGCAGTTCCGCGAGAAGCTAACCGAGCAGCCGGTCGAGCAGCAGCTGGGCAATCCGGTTTGGCATCTGCTGCGTACCAATGGCTACGCGGGCGGGGCCGGGGACAGTCTGCCGGTGACTTACGGGCTGCTGCTCAATCTGGTCGGCGTGCTGGGCGCCGGTGCGTCCCGCGATCAGGTGTGGTCGTACCTTGGTAATTATGTCGCCGACGCCGATCCGGCCAAGCATCCCGCGCTGGATGCGTTGGTCGGCAAGGCGCTGGCCTATAACCGCGATCTGGTCGCGCCTACCTTGCACCGCCGCAAGCCCGAAGCGGGTGAGGCCGCCGCGCTGGCAGCGCTCGACGAGGAACTGGCCGCCACGTCCGATGATGCCACGGCCGAGGAAATCCAGAACATCGTTTATGCGATCGGCAAGGACCCGCACTACGGCTTCGAAGGCCTGCGCGACTGGTTCAAGGCCCTTTACGAAACGCTGCTTGGTTCTTCCCAGGGCCCGCGGATGGGCAGCTTCATCGTGCTTTACGGGATCGCCAATACCCGCACACTGATCGCCGAGGCCCTAGCGGATTGAAGCCGCAATCCAGCGGTTGATCTTGGCTTCCAGGATCGGCAAGGGCAGGGCGCCGCTGCCCAGCACCTGTTCGTGAAATGCGCGAATGTCGAATTTGGGCCCAAGCGCCGCTTCCGCCTTGGCCCGCAGCCGCTGGATAGTCAGCGCGCCGATCTTGTAGCTAAGTGCCTGTCCCGGAATGGCAATATAGCGTTCAACCTCGGCGGTAGCATCGCTGCGACCCATACCTGAATTGGCGAGCATATAGTCGATCGCCTGCCCGCGGCTCCAGTCTTTGGTGTGGAGCCCGGTATCGACCACCAGCCGCATGGCGCGCAGCATTTCGTCATCTAGTGTTCCCCAGTGCTGCATCGGATCCTTGTACAGACCCATCGAATAGCCCAGCGTTTCGGCATAGAGCGCCCAGCCTTCAACATAGGCATTGTTGCCGCCGAACCGCTGGAAATCGGGTAGCGAGGTATCCTCCTGCGCGAGGCTGATCTGGAAATGATGCCCGGGCGCGCCCTCATGCAGATAGAGCGTGGCGATCCCGGTCAGAAACCGGCTCGGCAAGTCATAGGTGTTGTAATAGAACACGCCGGGGCGCGAGCCATCGGCTGCGCCCTGATTATAGCTGCCACCAGCCTCGAATTTCTCGCGGTAGGCGGGGTAGGGCTGGATCAACAGCTTGGTCTTGGGGGTGCGCGCGAAGTAGCGCGGCACCTGGGCATCGACCGTGCGGGCCACAGCTGCAAAGCCGTTTGACAGTTCTTCGCGGGTCTTGGGATGAAAGCGCGGACTGGTGCGGATATGGTCGAAGAATGCGCGAAGGTTCCCGGTGAAGCCCATCTCTTGCCGCACCTCATCCATTTCGCGCTGGATCCGGGCCACCTCGCCAAGGCCGAGATCGTGCACTTCGGCCGGATCGAGCGGGAGCGTGGTGTGCCGCTCGACCAGCCGGCGATATAGCCCGCTGCCGTCCTTCATCGCCGAAAGTCCGAAGGTGGCGCGGGCGACAGGCAGATATTCGTCGTGCAGAAAATTGCGTAGGCGGCGATAGGCAGGATGGAGTTCCTGCTCGATTGCGGCCGCATAGGCGCTGCGGAGCTGCTGCTTCGCACCGTCCGGAATGTTGGCAGGGAAAGCGAGCACTGGCGAGTAAAACGGCGAATCTTCCGTCTTTTGCGCCAAAAGGGCATCAATCTGGGCGACCATGTTGGTGGTGGTCAACCGGGTGTCGAGCACGCCGCTGGCCATGCCCTGACGAAAGCGGGCAATCGCATTGTCGATCACCTGGGGAAAGGCCCGGTCGAGGCTCAAATTGCGGCGATAGTCCGCTTCATTGGCATACTTGGCCGTGCCGTCCTTGGCCATCAGCGAGGGGAACTCGATATGCAGGCCCCCAAAATGACTGAACGGCCGCACGGCGGTCAGCGCCAGGACATCGGGCTGAAGCCAGGATTCCTCCTCGCGCTTGTCGCGGGCAAAGATGTCATAGGAAATCTGTCGCTCGCCGCTCAATTTGGCGCGATCGATCCGCGTCAGTGCCGAGATACTCTGGCGCACCGATGCCAGCGATGCGCGGGCTTGGGCATCGGTGAACTGGCGCGACAAGCCTGCTGCGTCGACCTCGCCGCCGCGATACAGCAGGTTAAGCGGATCGAGAGCATCGCTGCGGCGGGCATCGTCGCGAAACAATGCCATCAGCTCTGTATCGCCAGCTGCCGCCGTGGCCTGCGGTTGGGCAATCGCAGTCGCGGAATTGGGTCCAGCGGCAACCCCGGCGCACCCTGCTCCAACCGCAGCGAAGAGCAACAGCGGTACCTTGCGCCAAAACTTCATTCCTACCCCCATTTGCGTGTGCGATACCATTTGGTGATCACATATTTGACGCCGTGCACCACCGGCATGCCGCAGTGCATCGTGTCATCGTTAAGAACGCCGTCGGGCCGGGCGTTGTTCCAGATGATCATCGCCCCCTGCTGCGGCGGGATCGATACACCGATCCGGGTGAAGTCAGTCGTCCCGCCTTCCTCGACCTCGTTGAGATAGACCATCGCCGTAAAGCAGCGCTGCCCGCCGCGCCGGGCTTCGTCCTTCCAATAGGACGCCTTGGAGAAAAACCAGTCCATGTGCGGCTTGAACTCTTGCCCAGGCAAATAACGCTGCCCCTGGATCGTCTCGCCATTATCGTGCGGCATCCCCAGCAGATCGTCGATCCGCCGCTCCACCATCCGAACGAACGAATCGCTGCGGACAACGTCGCCCGAATAGCTGGTGCGGAAATTGGCGCCATAGCCATGATCGAACACACGGCTCGGCTTGGCCACCACATCGATCATCGCGATCAGCTGCTGGCATTCGGCCGGGCTAAGGAACTGGGCCACGGCCCAGATCTCTGCCTGCTCGACCGGCACTTTCTGCACCGATGGATCCGCAGCAAGGCGTTTGCGCACGGCGGTGCCGACGCGGATCAGCGCCGACTTGTCCGGATTGGGATAGGTTGCGGTGGCGGACATTTCAGGGCTTGGTTAATGGGTTGGCGCTGCCAGACTGCCTATCGGGATTGCCGCGCAGGGCAAGCGGAAAGCATCTTGCGTCGCGAACCACTTTAAGACATTTCAAGGGCATGAGCACCATCACCCCACCAGCCACTCCGGCAGCCAGCCGCTATTCACGCGGCGCCATGGTCTTTCATTGGACCATCGCAATCCTGATAATACTGAATGTCATCGGCGCTTTGGTGGCCGAGGACTTGCCCAAGGCTGAAGCCGCGCAGCTTATGGGCAACCACAAAGCGATCGGCATTACTATCCTGATCCTCTCGGTCGGACGGCTCCTATGGCGTTTCACCCATCCAGTTCCGCCCCTGTCCGCAGACCTGAAGATGTGGGAAGTGGCGCTGGCCAAAATTACCCATGCCTTGTTTTACGTCCTGATAATCGCGATTCCTGCCAGCGGCTGGATGATGCATTCGGCAGGAACGGGCGGAAAGTCTGTGCCCTTCTTTGGTCTGTTTTCCTATCCCGGCCTGCCGTTTGCGCAGGACAAGGCAACTGCGGGCGTGTTCAAGGAATTTCATGAGGTGATGGCCTTTGCCATGCTGGCGCTGCTGGTCCTTCATGTTGCCGGAGCGCTCAAGCACCAGTTTATCGATCGCGACGGTTCGATCTGGAGGATGCTGCCGGGCCGAGGCTGAGCCGCATATGAAAAAGCCCCCGCATTGCTGCGGGGGCTCCATCGTCCGGTCCACTCACCGGCGAACTTTAACCATCTACCAGAAGAAGTCGTAGATCACGTCGACTACCTCGCCGCTGTAGACATCCACCAGCAGCGCATCGTCGTAATAGCGGACCCAGCGATAGGGGCCATAAGCATCGGGCAGGCGGTACTGCCACGGATCGTTGATCCAGTAGCGATTGCTGTAGAACAGCGCATCCAGCGAAAAGCCGATCCGCAACCGCCGATAGTTATAGTTCCGATAAGGCGAATAATAGCTTCCCCAGCGGAATATATCGCGGTTGTGGGTGCGATAGCTCTGCCAGTTGTAGTGATTGTTATGGCGCCAGTTGTTGTCCCAGCGGCGGTGGTTTTCGCCATAGCCAGAGCGGTTGTGGTCGTTGTTACGGCCATCGCGCCAGTTGTCGGTGCGGTTGTTGTCGCGCCAGCTGTCGCGGCGGCCATCGCGGTCGCGCCAGCCGTGGTTAGAGCGGTCATCACGGTTTCCGCCGCGGAAGCCGCCATCGCGATCCCGGCGATCATCGGTGCGGGTGCCGCGACCTTCATCGCCGCGGGTTTCGACGCGCCGATCATCCGTTCCGCGGACCGGTCCGCGCCAGCCTGGTGCAGGTGTCGCTACTTCGGTCGAGCCACGGCCAGACCAGCCGCGCCCGTTTTCGTCATTGCGCCCGTTTCCGTCATTGCCAAGGTCGCGGCGGCGGCCGTCATTGCCGTCCCGGCCAGAGCCGGCCCAACCAGTATGGGTGCGCGCAACCGGGGAGCTTGCTTCACGGCCGACCGTTGAAGCAGGCGGGGTCCAGCCACTCGTATTGGGGCCGCGCCAGCTGCGCTGGACGGGCTCGGGCCGAGCAGGCTGCTCGCGTTGAACGGCCTGCCCACGATCCTGATTCCAATTGCCTCTGCTGGCCCCATCAGGCCGGGCCTCACTGTTTCCGTGGCGCTGTTCGCTGCGCTCGCCGTCATCTGGCTTGGCGAACGCCGCGCTTGGCAATGCCAGCACGGCGAGTGCCGCGAAAAGTGCCGCGCGGCGGTTCGAATTCCTGAGAGACCTGACGGCCATAGCCGTTCTCCATTTCCTCGCGCCACACCATCGGCGGCGACCATGAATGCAGAGTTACCCGAGTCGCGCTGTCGGCAAGGTGAATGGTTTGGTAAGGTTTTCGTTCAGGTTCAGCGTGTCAGCTTCTTGTAGGCCAACCGGGTCGGACGATCCGCTGCATCGCCCAGGCGGCGGCGTTTGTCTTCTTCGTAAGCCTCGAAGTTGCCTTCGAACCATTCGACATGGCTATCGCCTTCGAACGCCAGAATATGCGTTGCCAGCCGATCCAGGAAGAAGCGGTCGTGGCTGATCACCACCGCGCAACCGGCGAAATTTTCGATCGCATCTTCCAGCGCGCGCAGCGTTTCGACGTCCAGATCGTTGGTCGGCTCATCCAGCAGCAGCACATTGCCGCCTTCTTTGAGCATCTTGGCCATATGGACCCGGTTACGCTCACCGCCCGATAGCTGCCCGACCTTCTTCTGCTGGTCGGTGCCCTTGAAGTTGAACGCGCCGACATAGGCACGGGTGCTCATGTCCTGCTTGTTGACCTTCATGAAATCATGCCCGCCCGAGATCTCCTCCCAGACGTTGTGCGTGGGATCAAGCTGATCGCGGCTCTGGTCGACAAACCCCAGATGCACCGTCTCGCCAATCGCGATTTCGCCCTCATCGGGCTTTTCCTGGCCGGTAATCAGCTTGAACAGCGTGGTCTTACCCGCGCCGTTCGGCCCGATGATCCCGACGATGCCGCCCGGCGGCAGCAGGAACGAGAGGTTTTCGAACAACAACTTGTCGCCGTAAGCCTTCGAGATATTCTTGGCCTCGATCACCTTGCCGCCGAGGCGTTCGGGCACCTGGATGACGATCTGGGCTTTGTTGATGATGCGGGTTTCGCTCGATTCAACCAATTGATCGAAGGCCTTGATCCGCGCCTTGCTCTTGGTCTGGCGGCCCTTGGTCCCGGCCCGGATCCATTCAAGCTCGTCCCGGATCGCCTTCTGGCGCCCCTCGTCCTCACGGCCTTCCTGATCGAGGCGCTTGGCCTTCTTCTCAAGGTAGGTGGAATAGTTGCCTTCATAAGGAAAGTATTTGCCGCGATCGATTTCGAGGATCCATTCGACGACATTGTCGAGGAAGTAACGATCATGGGTGATCATCAGCACCGCGCCGGCATATTCCTTGAGGTGGTTTTCCAGCCATTCGACGCTTTCGGCATCAAGGTGGTTGGTTGGCTCGTCGAGCAGCAGGATGCCGGGCTTCTGGATCAGCAGCCGGGTCAACGCGACGCGGCGACGTTCGCCGCCCGACAGGTTGGTGAC
>JBKJTN010000018.1:0-6319 GCA_046590275.1 Novosphingobium sp. | reverse complement strand
GGGTTCCCGACCGGGCTCAAATGGTCATTCATGCCCAAGGAGCCGCGCGCCGATCGCCCCAGCTTCCTGGTCATCAACGCCGATGAGAGCGAGCCGGGCAGCTGCAAGGACCGCGAGATCATCCGCCACGATCCGCACAAGCTGATCGAAGGAGCGCTGGTGGCCGGGTACGCGATGCGCGCCCGCGCCGCCTATATCTACATTCGCGGCGAATATATCCGCGAGGCTGAGGTGCTGTTTGCCGCCGTGCAGGAGGCTTACGACGCCGGGCTGATCGGCAAGAACGCCTGCAAATCGGGCTATGATTTCGACGTATTCGTGCACCGCGGCGCGGGCGCTTACATCTGCGGCGAAGAGACCGCGATGATCGAAAGCCTTGAGGGCAAGAAGGGCCAGCCGCGCCTTAAACCGCCATTCCCGGCGGGCGCAGGGCTCTATGGCTGCCCGACCACGGTCAACAATGTGGAGAGCATCGCGGTTGCCCCCACGATCCTGCGGCGCGGGGCCTCGTGGTTCTCATCCTTCGGGCGCGAGGGCAACAAGGGCACCAAGCTGTTCCAGATCAGTGGGCATGTGAACAAGCCCTGCGTGGTCGAGGAAGCGATGAGCATCCCGTTCAGCGAACTGATCGAAAAGCATTGCGGCGGGATTACCGGGGGCAAGGACAATCTGCTCGCCGTGATCCCCGGCGGTTCTTCGGTGCCGCTGGTCCCGGCGTCCGAAATCTGGGACGCGCCAATGGATTTTGACGGCCTCAAGGCAGTCGGCTCGGGCCTCGGCACTGCCGCCGTCATCGTCATGGACAAGAGCACCGACATCGTCCGCGCGATCAGCCGTATCAGCTATTTCTACAAGCACGAAAGCTGCGGCCAATGCACCCCCTGCCGCGAAGGCACCGGGTGGATGTGGCGGATGATGGAACGCCTGCGCACCGGCGATGCGGCGGTCGAGGAAATCGACATGCTGCAACAGGTGACCAAGCAGGTCGAAGGCCACACCATCTGCGCACTGGGCGATGCAGCCGCCTGGCCAATCCAGGGCCTGATCAAGCACTTCCGCCCTGAGCTGGAGCGCCGGATAGCAGAGAATGTGCGGGAGGCCGCGGAATGATCCCCGAATACGTGATCTTCTGGCTTCTAGGTTCGATTGGATTCGTGGTGTGGCCTGCGCTGCTGATTCTTGGACTCTCAAATCGCGCCCGCTTGATTCGGATCGAGCGAGCATTGAAGGGGCTGCACGATGCCTAAAGTCACCGTTGACGGCATCGAACTCGAAGTTCCACAGGGTGCTACCGTGCTCCAGGCCTGTGAGCTGGCGGGCAAAGAAATTCCGCGGTTCTGCTACCATGAGCGGCTGTCCATCGCTGGCAATTGCCGGATGTGTCTGGTCGAGGTCAAGCCCGGCCCGCCCAAGCCGCAGGCGTCGTGTGCGCTGCCCGCCGCCGAGGGCCAGATCATCAGCACTGACAGCCCGATGGTCAAGCTCGCCCGTGAAGGCGTGATGGAGTTTCTGCTGATCAACCACCCGCTCGATTGCCCGATCTGCGATCAGGGCGGCGAGTGCGATTTGCAGGATCAGTCAGTCGCCTATGGCCGAGGTGCGTCGCGTTATGACGAGAACAAGCGCGCCGTCACCGAGAAATACATGGGTCCGCTGATCAAGACCACGATGACCCGCTGCATCCACTGCACCCGCTGCGTTCGCTTCTCCGAAGAGATCGCCGGGGTGGATGAAATCGGCGCGCTGTATCGCGGCGAGGATATGCAGATCACCACCTATCTGGAACATGCGGCAAAGCATGAACTCAGCGCCAATGTGATCGATCTGTGCCCCGTCGGCGCGCTGACGTCCAAGCCCTATGCGTTCGAGGCGCGGCCGTGGGAGCTAAAAAAGACGCTGGGGATCGATGTGTCCGACGCGGTCGGTGCCAACATCCGGATCGACAGCCGGGGGCGTGAGGCGCTGCGGATCCTGCCGCGGATCAATGATGACGTGAACGAGGAATGGCTGTCCGACAAGGCCCGCTATCAGGTCGATGGCCTGACCCGCCGCCGCCTCGACAAGCCGTGGTTGCGCAAAAACGGCAAGCTGGTCGCGGCCACCTGGGACGAGGCGTTTGCTGCGATTGCCAAGGTCAAGCCTGGCAAGAGTGTCGCGGCGATTGCGGGCGATTTGCTCGATTGTGAAACGATGTTTGCCGCCAAGACGCTGGTTGGCGCGCTGGGTTCCAACCTGCTTGAAGGCCGCCAGACCGGGCTGGACTATGATTGCTCCAGCCTTGCCGCAGTGAACTTCAATTCGACGTTTGCTGGGATCGAAACCGCCGATGTGATCCTTATCGTCGGCAGCCATATCCGGTGGGAAGCGCCGCTGGTCCATGTCCGTCTGCGCAAAGCGGTCAAGCGCGGGGCCAAGGTATTCGTGATCGGGCCGGAGTGGGAGACGACTTTCCCCACCACTTTCCTCGGCAATGATCTGGCGGTGCTAGAGAAGCTACCTGACGCGCTGACCGATGCCTTCAAGGTTGCCCATCGTCCGGCGCTGATCCTTGGCGGGGCAGGGTTGGGCAAGGGCGCGCTTGGTACGTGCCTTGATCTGGAGGAGAAGTTCAAGCTGGTGCGAGACGGTTGGAATGGCTTCAATGTGCTCCATATGGCCGCGAGCCGGATGGGCGGGCTGATGCTCGGCTATTCGCAAAAGGGCGGGATTGGCGATATTGCAAGGGCCGCGCCGAAACTGCTGCTGTCGCTTGGCGCGGATGAGGTGGATTACACAAAATTCTCTGATTCCATCGTGGTTTACATCGGCCATCATGGAGATAAAGCAGCGCACTCCGCCGATATCATCCTGCCTGCTGCCGCTTATACCGAGAAGGCCGGAACCTATGTGAACACCGAAGGCCGGGTGCAGCTTGCCGAGCAAGCCGTGTTCGCGCCCGGCGACGCGCGCGAGGATTGGACGATCCTGCGGGCGCTCGCAGATGCGCTGGGGGTTTCGGTCGGGTTTGACAGTTTTGCCGAATTGCGTGGCCTCATGGTGAAGGCGGTTCCGGCACTCGGCGTTGAAGGGCTGGCCGATTTTGGCGCTCTGCCCAAGGCCGGCAAAGCCAAGGCCTCGGGCGTAATCGAAGCTTATCCGATCAAGGATTTCTACCTCACCAATTCCATCGCGCGCGCCAGCGAGACGATGCAGCGCTGTTCAGGCGAACTGCTCCACGGCGAAGAGTTTGCGGAGGCTGCGGAATGACCGAGACCTTCCAATACTGGGGCCTCACCTATGAATGGGCCTGGGGCCTAGCCACCATCGCGGGCATCCTGCTGATCGCCCTCCCACTCATGTTGTCGGTCGCGATGATCATCTACGCCGATCGCAAGATCTGGGCGGCGATGGCGCTGCGGCGGGGGCCGAATGTGGTTGGGCCGTGGGGGCTGCTGCAAAGCTTCGCCGACGGCCTCAAGGTGTTCCTGCAGGAAACGATCATACCGAGCGCGGCCAACAAGGGCCTGTTCCTGATCGCCCCGATCATCACGTTTACCGTGGCGCTGATGGCCTGGGCGGTGATCCCGTTCAATTCGGGCGCGGTATTGGCCGATATCAATGTCGGGTTGCTTTATGTCCTCGCGATCAGCTCGCTTGGCGTTTACGGCGTCGTGATCGCGGGCTGGGCGTCGAACTCAAAATACCCATTTTTCAGCGCGATGCGCGCAGCTGCTCAGATGATATCTTATGAAGTCTCGATCGGCTTCATTCTGATCTGCGTAGTGCTGTGGGCCGGATCGTTCAATCTGGGCGATATTGTCGAAGCGCAAAAATCGCATGTCTGGATCATCAACGGCTTCGTCGCCAATCCGCTGCTGTTCCCGCTGTGGGTGATGTTCCTGATCTCGAGTCTCGCCGAAACCGCCCGCGCGCCGTTCGATCTGACCGAGGCAGAGAGCGAGCTGGTTGCCGGCTATCAAACCGAATATTCCTCGATGAGCTTCGCGCTCTATTGGCTCGGCGAATACGCCAATGTGCTGCTGATGTGCACGCTCAACGCCACGCTGTTCTGGGGTGGTTATCTGCCGCCGGTGGACTGGGCGCCGCTCTACTGGATTCCCGGCTGGATCTGGCTGTTCGGCAAGATTGCGTTCTTCTTTTTCATCTTCAGCTGGGTCAAGGCAACCGTGCCGCGCTATCGCTATGATCAGCTGATGCGGCTGGGCTGGAAAGTGTTCCTGCCGCTGTCGTTGTTCTTTGTTATCCTTATCAGCGGCTATCTGATGGCCACCGGACATTTCGCATGAACGTTGCCCACCTCATCAAGAGCTTCACCCTGTGGGAGTTCGTCAAAGCCCACTGGCTGACCTTGCAGTATTTCTTCAAGCCCAAGGCGACGATCAACTATCCGTTCGAGAAGAACCCGCTTAGCCCTCGGTTCCGCGGTGAACATGCGCTTCGCCGGTACGCTAATGGCGAGGAACGCTGCATTGCCTGCAAGCTGTGCGAGGCGGTCTGCCCGGCGCAGGCGATCACCATCGAGGCGGAGCCGCGCGACGATGGCAGCCGCCGCACCACGCGTTACGACATCGACATGACCAAGTGCATCTATTGCGGCTTCTGCCAGGAAGCCTGCCCGGTCGATGCGATCGTCGAGGGGCCGAACTTCGAATATGCGACCGAAACGCGCGAGGAATTGCTCTACGACAAGGCCAAGCTGCTGGCGAACGGGGACAAGTGGGAGCGGGCGTTGGCCGCGAACCTTGAAGCCGATGCGGCCTATCGCTAGGGCGCCCGCGTGATTCAAGCCATCGCCTTTTACTTGTTCGCCACGCTGGTCGTCGCCTCGGGCTCGATCACGATCCTGGCGCGTAATCCGGTGCATTCGGTGCTGTGGCTGATCCTCGCGTTTTTCAATGGCGCGGGGCTGATGGTGCTGGTCGGCGCCGAGTTTATCGCGATGCTGCTGGTGATCGTTTACGTCGGCGCGGTCGCGGTGCTGTTCCTGTTCGTGGTGATGATGCTCGACATCGATTTTGCCGAACTGCGCTCAGGCTTCGTCAAGAATTTCCCGCTTGGCTTCGCGTTGGCGCTGGTGCTGCTGACCGAGCTGATCCTCGGGATCGGTGCCTACCGTGCGGGTGCAATGAAGCTCGGCACTCCCGATGGCACCGCGGCGACCATGCTGGGCGTCAGCAACATCGAGGCAATCGGCGCACTGCTTTACAGCCGTTATCTGTTCCTTTTCGAGGCGTCGGGGATCATTCTGCTGGTTGCGATGATCGGCGCAATCGTCCTCACCCACCGCGAGCGCAAGGATTCGCGCGGTCAGAATATCTCGGCGCAGGTCCGCCGCCGGCCGCAGGACGCCACGCGCAACACGTCGCCGGGTGTCGGGCAGGGGGTCGAGCTGTGATCGGGATCGAACACTATGTCGTGGTCAGCGCAATCCTGTTCGTGCTCGGGGTGCTGGGGATATTCCTCAACCGCAAAAACATCATCGTTATTCTGATGGCGATTGAGTTGATATTGCTCAGCGTTAATCTGAATCTTATCGCGTTCAGCGCCTTTCTCCACGACCTTACCGGGCAGATATTCGCGATGTTCGTTTTGACCGTCGCGGCGGGTGAGGCGGCGATCGGGCTCGCGATCCTGGTGATCTACTTCCGCGGGCGCGGCACGATCGCGGTCGATGACGTAAACCGGATGAAGGGTTGATGGTCGCCGAGGGCAAAATCCTCCCCGAACCGGGGAGGTGGCGGTCCGTAGGACTGACGGATGGGTCCCTCCTATCCGCCAGCGCACTAGGTGCCGATAGGTGGAACCCCACCGTCGCTTCGCGCCACCTCCCCGTACCGGGGAGGATTTGATGAATTCCATCCTGTTCATCGTGTTCCTGCCGCTGCTGGCCGCAATTGTCGGCGGGCTGGGCAACCGCATGCTCGGCAACGTTGCGGTCAAGACGCTGACGACGGGCGCGCTGTTCGTCAGCTGTGCGCTGTCGTGGCCGGTATTCCTCGGCTTCCTCAGCGGCGACTTGACCGCCAGCGTCACCCCGGTGCTCCACTGGGTCGAGTCGGGCACACTGAGTTTCGACTGGGCGCTGCGCGTCGATCCGCTTACCGCGGTAATGCTGGTGGTGATCACCACGGTTTCTGCGGTCGTCCACCTGTATTCGTGGGGCTATATGGACGAGGACCCCGACCAGCCGCGGTTCTTCGCCTACCTCAGCCTGTTCACTTTCGCGATGCTGATGCTGGTGACCGCAGACAACCTCGTGCAGATGTTCTTTGGCTGGGAAGGCGTTGGGCTCGCCAGCTATCTCCTGATCGGTTTTTGG
>JBKJTN010000107.1:0-13950 GCA_046590275.1 Novosphingobium sp. | reverse complement strand
AAAGGCGCTGACCACACGGTTCGCTCGCGTGCCCGGGCGGCTATCGGGGAACTGCGTGAAGGGCGCGCACGCCAACTACCTGGCGGTTCGCGTAAATGGTGTGCCGCAAACGCCATTCGATCACGAACTCACCGACGTGGCGAGCATCGGCGATGATGCTTATCCCGATTGGGGTTTCCACGTGGTTGATATCGCGATTGTCCAAGGTGACCTGCTGCGGCTTGTAACCGCCCAGTCCGCAGCTTGGCGAAAGCGCCGCGGAACCTAGGATCAGGGCCTAGTGCTTCGATCCGGCCGCCTGCAGCGGCTCATATTGATCGCCAATCGCCGTCAGCACAGCAAGTCTCCGCGTTGATCGCGCGGCAGATCAGCAATCGGCGCAATCGCCGCGCCCACCCTTATCAGTGCAGCCGCGCGCCCTGCCGGCGCAATTCGGCCTGCACCTGGCCGATATCGACCCCGACAAAGTCCGTGCCGGTTTTGAGCGACACGGCTGCCGCAACCCCCGCGCCCTGCCCCGCCACCGCGCAGCACATCATGTTGCGCACCGCGGCATGGCTCACCTTGTCCCCGCCGATTGTTCGCCCGGCGACGATCAGATTGCCGATCCCACGTGGCAGCAACGCCCGGTACGGCACCTGGAAATAACGGCCGGTGGTCGGCAAGATCAGCAGCCCGTAGCCATCGATGAATTCGGGGAAAATGCCGATCGAATCGGCGAACCGTCCCTGCCCGCGCACGTCGGCATCGACCAGGTTGTAATACGCATCGATCTTGCGGGTGTCGCGAATACCCAGCGTCATCCCGAAATTGCGCAGCTTGGCCTGCTCACACCCAGGCATGAAGCGTTTGAGCGCTTCGACCGCCAGCATCGCCTGTTTGCGCCCACCGATTTCGCCCAGCGTCAGATCATCGGGATTGGTGCCGTCCAGATAGAGGTGCACCATGTTGAGATAGGTCAGATCGCCCTGATCCGAAACCGTGCCCCAAGTACCGGCGATGGTCGCCAGATTGTCTGGCAAAATCCCGGCCGCATGCGCCTGTTTGAACGGCTTGCGCAAGAACGGCGAGAACATGTCATCCTCTTTGCCGTCGGTGGTGATGTCCCATTCGCCATTGCCGGCCCAGTCTTTGTAGGTCTGCGGATCGGCTTTTACTTGCTCGATGAACCGGGCCTTGTTGACCCCGCACATCGAGAACATCACCGAGGCCGACATCATCTCGTTCACCGGATGCTTGTGCGTTGGCGCGCCGCAGCGGTGGGCAATGTCGGCGTCGCCGGTCGCGTCGATCACACGCTTGGCAAGGATCGCCTCGCGGCCTGCCTTGCTCTCCACGATCACGCCCACAATCGTGTTGCCTTCCAAGATCGGTGCGACAAACATGCGGTGAAGCATCGGAATGACACCGGCTTCCTCAACGAGCGTATCGGCAACGAACTTGAAGCTTTCGGCGTCGAGGCTGTGGCTGATCGACTGCGGTTCGGGCATCGCCGCGCCCATCGCCTTGGCGCGGTCCTCGAACTCGCGGCCGATCCCCTCGCTGTCGATCGTGGCGGGGTGGCGGTACCAGGCGAAGCCCTCGACGCCGACCTGGGTGATATTGCCGCCGAAGCAGCCATAGCGTTCGAGCAGGGTCGTCTCGGCCCCCGCGCGCGCCGAAGCCAGCGCTGCGGCGAGTCCACCGGGGCCAGAGCCGACCACCAGCACATCGGTTTGGCGGATCACATCAACTGTGCGCGCTGGCTCAAGGATACTGCGGCTCATCGCTGCGCCGTTTGCCAGTTCTCAGCAACATGCCAGGGCGCGTTGGACGGCGCGAGCAGCGGCTTGCCGAGGATATGATCCGCGCCCTTTTCACCGATCATGATGGTTGGCGCGTTGAGGTTGCCGGTGGTGATTGACGGCATCACCGAACTGTCGACCACCCGCAGCCGGTCAACTCCGATTACCCGCAATTCGGGATCGACCACGGCCATCGGATCGCCCGCCGCGCCCATCTTGCAGCTGCACGAGGGGTGATAGGCGCTTTCGACCTTGGCGGCGATGAAGGCGTCGATTGCCTCGTCGCTGGTCACGTTCGCGCCGGGCTGGATCTCGCGGCCGCGATAGGGAGCGAAGGCCTCCTGCTGGAAAATCTCGCGGGTCAAGCGCACGCAGGCGCGCATTTCCTCCCAGTCATCGTTATGGCTCATATAGTTGAAGCGGATCACCGGCTTGTCATGCGGATTGCGCGAACGCAGCGTCACACTGCCCCGGCTCTTGGAGCGCATCGGCCCGACATGGGCCTGAAAGCCATGCTCATGCGCCATCGAATTGCCATCATAGCTAACCGCCAGCGGGAAGAAGTGGTACTGGATATCGGGATAGCGGACCCCGGCCCTGCTACGGATGAACCCGCAGCTTTCGAAATGGTTGGTCGCGCCAAGTCCATTGCGGAAAAGCAGCCACTGCGCGCCGATCAGGCCTTTGGCGATGAGGCCCATTGAGGGGTAGAGCGAGACCGGCTGGGTGCAGGCCATCTGGAAATAGAACTCCAGATGATCCTGAAGATTGGCCCCGACCCCTGGCCGGTCCGCCACTACAGCGATGCCATGCGCGCTGAGTTCCGCCGCCGGGCCGATCCCTGACAGCTTGAGCAATTGCGGTGTGTTGATCGATCCGCCCGCCAGGATCACCTCGCGGTTTGCGCGCAGCTGGTGCAGCCGCCCGCCGCGCTCATATTCGACGCCCACGGCAGTCTTGCCTTCCAGCAGCACCCGGGTCGCGAGCGCATGGGTGATGACTTTTACCCCCGTCCGCTTCATCGCCGGGCGCAAATAGGCTTTGGCCGCACTGCACCGCGCGCCGTTCCGAACGGTCATGTCCATCCGGCCGAAACCTTCCTGCTGAGCGCCGTTGACGTCCGCGGTCACCGGATAACCCGCTTGGCGCCCGGCATCGATCCAGGCCTGATAAAGCGGGTTCTTGAGCGGGCCGTGGCGCGTGTCGAGCGGGCCGTCAGCGCCGCGGTATTCATCACCGCCGCCCGCATGCCGCTCTGCGCGCTTGAAATAGGGCAGCACCGCCGCATAATTCCAGCCCGACGCGCCCTCATCCTGCCAGCGTTCGAAATCGAGCGGATTGCCGCGCACGTAAACCAGGCCATTGATCGAGGATGAGCCGCCCAGTCCCTTGCCGCGCGGGGTGTGCAGCCGCCGCCCGCCCAGGTGCGGCTCGGGCTCGCTCTCATAGTGCCAGTTGTATTTGCTGGTATTCATCGGGATCGCCAGCGCGCTGGGCATCTGGATGAACACCGAACGGTCCGACCCGCCAAATTCCAGCACCGCGACGCTATGGCCCGCCGCGCTCAGCCGGTCGGCCAGCACACAGCCCGCAGAGCCCGCGCCGACGACGATGTAATCGAACGCCTCAATAGGGGGCATCGATCGGCTCCATCGCCACATAGACACTTTTCAATTGGGTATAATGCTCGATCGCAGCGCGGCCGTTTTCGCGGCCGAGGCCCGATTGCTTGTTGCCGCCGAACGGCAGCTCGATTGGCGTGATGTTGTAGGTGTTGATCCAGCAGGTCCCGGCATCCAGCTCGGCAACAACCCGGTGGGCGCGAGTCAGATCGTTGGTGAAAATCCCAGCGGCGAGCCCGAATTGGGTATCATTGGCCCGCGCAATCACCTCGGCCTCGTCCGAAAATTCGAGCACCGCCATCACGGGTCCGAAGATTTCCTCGCGGACGATCCCCATATCATCGGTGCACCCGGTGAAGATGGTCGGCTCGACGAAGTTGCCGTTCGCCAGATCGCCGCGAGTCACCCGTTTACCGCCGGTCAGCAACGTCGCGCCCTGCTCCACGCCAAGCGCGATATAGGACAGCACCTTGTCCATATGCGCTGCCGAGATCAGCGCGCCGATGTGCGTGGCCGGATCAAGTGGATCGCCCAGCACCATAGCCTCGGTCCGCGCTTTCAGCTTGGCCAAGAACGCATCGCGTACCGCGCGGTGGACGAATACCCGTGTGCCATTGGTGCAGACCTCACCCGCCGAATAGAAATTGGCGAGCAGCGCGCCCGACACCGCCTCGTCCAGATTGGCGTCTTCGAACACGATCAGCGCCGATTTCCCGCCCAGTTCCAGTGTCACATATTTGAGCGTGCTGGCCGCATCGGTCATCACTTTCTTCCCGGTGGCGACTTCTCCGGTCAGCGACATTTTGGCGATCCCGGGATGGAGACTGAGCAGCCGCCCGGTATCACCCTTGCCCTGCACCACCTGGAACAGACCTTCCGGCAGGCCCGCCTCCAGATAGATCTTCTCCAGCTCGATCGCGGTCAGGGGAGTGAGTTCGGCCGGCTTGAAGATCATCGCATTGCCGCAGGCGAGCGCCGGGGCCGATTTCCAGCAGGCGATCTGGAGCGGATAGTTCCACGCTCCGATCCCGCCGACCACGCCCAGCGGCTCGCGCCTGGTATAGCCAAACGCGCCGGTCCCAAGGTCGAAATGCTCGCCCGCGATAGTCCGGGCAAGGCCAGCGTAATATTCGATGCAATCCGCGCCTGACAGCACATCGACTGCGCTGGTTTCCTGGATCGGCTTGCCGGTATCGAGCGTTTCCAACCGGGCCAGATCATCGTTACGGGCAATCAGCAATTGGCTTGCGCGGTGCAGGATCCGGCCGCGTTCGGCGCCGGGCACCTTGGCCCATTTGCGCTGCGCCTCGGCAGCGCGAGCGACTGCACGGTCGACCTCTGCTGCGCCATCGATACGGATCGTTGCCAGCACTTCGCCGGTCGCGGGGTTGACCGTGTCGAAGCTGGTTCCGGCAGGCTGGGAATGATTACCTTGTGGATCGCTGTGCATAGGTGCCGAATACCATCTGTTGCAGGAGTACTGGCTATCGCCCTTACGACCCTCTGGCAGACAGATGAAGCTTTGTGCACCGACCGGCGCCTTCCCATCAGTTATTATGATTTCTTAAATAAGACAAACTCAACTTAAGGCTGGAAAGCCGGATTCAAGGCAATTTACCTTGTCGCGCGTCCCCGCTTTTTGCACTGTGTTCAGCATAACCCACAAAAGTGGGCTGAAAAATCAAACCAGGGAGTACTGATCGATGATCCATCGTTCCCCACGCTCGTTCGCGACGCTTGCCCGCAGCAGCGCGCTTGCCGCCCTTGCAATTGCCCTTCTGCCCGGTTCCGCCCTGGCCCAAGCCGCCGAAGATGGCGCCGAACCCGATATCGTCGTTACCGCCCAGAAGCGCGAGCAGCGCCTGCAGGACGTTGGCGTTTCGGCCACCGTGCTGGGTGAAGCGACGCTGACCAACCTCAACATCGCCAATGCCACCGACATTGCCCGCGCCATCCCCAACCTCAAATACAACGCCTATTCCTCCTCGCAGGTGGTGTTCAACATGCGGGGTGTTTCGCAGAACGATTACGGCGATCAGCAGGAACCGCCGGTCGCGGTCTACCAGGACGACAGCTACGCCAGTTCGATCAACACCGCGAGTTTCCCGGTGTTCGATCTGGCCCGGGTAGAGGCGCTGCGCGGGCCGCAAGGCACGCTGTTTGGCCGCAACGCCACCGGCGGCGCGGTGCAGTTCATCTCCAACCAGCCTACACGCGAATTCGGTGGTTATGTCGCCGCCACCTATGGCCGCTACAACCAGACCATTCTGGAAGGCGCCGTGTCCGGCCCGCTGGGCGACAGCGCGGCCCTGCGCATCGCCGGGATATATGATCGCGACGATGGCTTCATCAAGCACCTCGTCCCCGGCTTCAAGAATATCGGCGCCAACAACCATTGGGCGCTGCGCGGCATTCTGTCGCTGGAACCATCGGCGGACTTCAAGGCCAAGGTGACAGTGCGCTATGCCCAGGCCGACAAGGAGCGTCAGGCCGGGCTTTATTCGAGCGAACCAGCCTGCCCCAATGCCCAGTTCCAGGGCGAATTCACACCGGTGGGCGTGACCTGCCCCTATTGGGTCGGCTTCGGCACCCCCGGCCCCGGCACCACCGCCACCGGCTATCGCAACGATGCGATCACACCGTCGCGCGGCGGCACTCCGTGGGCGACCGAGGAAACCTCTCCGTCCTACGTCAATCGCAAGCTGTTCGGTGCAACGCTGCGGCTCGATTACGGGATCGGCAATGTCGATCTGGTTTCTGTGACCGACTATCAGACGCTCAACAAGTTCTACACCGAGGGCGGCGATGCCTCGCCCGATCTTGGCGTGGTATTCTTCCAGGGCGCCAAATCGCACCAGATTTCGCAGGAGCTGCGCCTTTCGACCAAGCTGGGCTCGGCCTATCTGGTCGCGGGTGCTTACGGCATGATTATCGACGGCGATTACACCGGCAAGTTCGCCTCGCCGTTTTACGGCTATGATCCCAGCGTCGCCTTCTCGCAGCGCACCGAATCGCTCGCGTTCTTCGCGCAAGGCGAGTTCGAGCTGACCGAGCAGCTGAAACTCATTGGCGGCGTCCGTTATTGGCGCGACACAAAGACCGGCAGCTATCTTGGATCGGAGCTTGGTTACACCGGGGTCGGGATCAGTTTCTCGACCGCAGGAGCCTTTTTCAACAGCTACGGCGGCCCGCCCCAGACCACTGGCGTGACGGTAAACGGCGCATCGGCCAAGCCGACCTTTGACGATGTCACGCTGCGCGCCGAAATCGATTACAAGCCCGATCCCGACACGCTGATCTATGCCAGCTTCAACCGGGGCAGCAAAAGCGGGGGCTTTACCTTCTCGACTGGCACGCCGTTTGCGGGCTTCGAAGCGGCCTTCCTCAATGGCATCCCCTACAAGCCCGAAGTGCTCGATGCCTATGAGCTGGGGCTGAAGATCAAGCGCGGCATCGCCTCGTTCAACCTGGCCGCGTTCCATTACGATTATCATGACTATCAGGCATTTGCCCAAGTTGGCCCGATCCAGTCGGTGATCAACCTGCCAGCCAAGCTGAACGGGGTTGAAGCCGAACTGAATCTGCGGCCGGTCTCAGGGTTGACGTTCTCGGTCGGTGCATCGTTCCTCGACAGCAAGGTCAGCAACATCCTGCTGCCAGATCTGGTCAGCGTGGTGGAAAATGACCTGCCGCAGGCCGCCGGATTCTCGGGCAATGCGCTCGCGCGTTATGAGTTCGCGGTTGGCAGCGGCACCGCTTCGCTCCAGGCCGACGCGCTTTGGACCAGCAAGTTCTGCTTCACTGTGCTGTGCGCGCCGGTTGAGCGCGAGAACGGCTACCACGTCGAGAATATCCGGATCGGCTATGCTTCGGCCGACAACCGCTGGGAAGTGGCGGCCTATGTCAACAATCTGTTCGAGGAACGCTACCGTGCGTACGCCTTTGACAGCTCGTTGTTCGCCGGACTGGTCGCAGGCGTCTATGCCAAGCCGCGGACCTGGGGGGTAACGGCCAAGATGCGCTTCGGCGCAGAGTGAGCCGACCGGCATGATCGGGGAAGCTTCCACAGCAAGCGGCGCAGCACCAACGCTGCGCCGCCAGCTGACCTGGGTCGATGCCTTCTGGGCCTCGAGCGGGGTTCCGGCGGGCGTGCTGCTGACGATGGGCGGGATCGCCACCGTGATCGGCCAGCCCAGCTGGGTGGTGTGGATCGCCTCGATCCTGATGGGGTTCATGCAGAGCTTCGTCTATGCCGAGATTGCCGGGCTATATCCGCAGAAATCCGGCGGTGCCTCGGTCTATGGGGCGGCGGCATGGCTGCCTTACAGCAAGTTCATTGCGCCCATTTCGGTGTGGTGCAACTGGCTGGCCTGGTCCCCGGTGCTGGCGCTGGGCACCAGTCTGGGGGCAGGCTACATCATGGCCAGCCTGTTCGCGCCCGATGCCGCGATCAACACCTGGCAAGTGCCGCTGCTGAGCCTCGATTTCATTCGCGAGGGGCTGCACCTCAGGGTCAATCTGGTTTCGATCATCGCCAGCCTGTTTCTGCTGCTGACATTCGTGCTCCAGCACCACGGCGCGGCGCGGGCCGCGGCGGCGCAGAAGATCATCGGGCTGGTCTGCCTCTCGCCGCTCATTCTGGTCGGGCTGGTTCCAATCCTGACCGGCGATCTTCCGTCCGAAAACCTGTTCCCGCTGCTGCCGTTCGTGCGCGATGCCGCCGGGCAGATGAGCTTTGGCACCTGGGATGTCATGGGGCTGACCTTGCTGGCAGGCGCGATGTTCGGCGCGGGCTGGTCAACCTACGGGTTTGAAACCGCGGTCTGCTACACCCGCGAGTTCAGCAATCCCAAGAAGGATACCTTCAAAGCAATCCTTTCGGCGGGGCTGTTGTGCATTGTCATTTTCACTTTGGTGCCGCTGGCGTTCCAGGCCTCGCTCGGGCTGGAAGGATTGCTCGATCCCAAGATCTATGACGGCTCGGGCGTCGCCCTGGCGCTGGCCAAGATCCTCGGCGGCGGGGTGCTTATCACCAACATCTTCATCGCCATGCTGATCCTGGCGCTGCTGCTGATCGTCATGACTTCGATGATGGGCTCGTCGCGCACGCTCTATCAGGCCTCCATCGACGGCTGGCTGCCGCGCTATCTTTCGCGGGTCAACCAGCACGGTGCGCCGACGGCGGCGATGTGGACCGATCTGGGGTTCAATCTGTTGCTGCTGCTGGCGTCGGACTATTTCGCGGTGCTGATGATTTCCAACGTCTGCTATTTCATCTTCAACTTCCTCAACCTGCAGGCCGGCTGGATCCACCGGATCGACCGGGGCAGCTGGGAACGCCCGTTCCGCTGCCCGACCTGGCTGCTGACGCTCGCCGCCGGGTTCGGCTTCCTCAACATGGTGTTCATGGGGGCGGGCGCCGATGTCTGGGGCGCCGGAACGCTGCGCAATGGGCTGATCGCCGCCGCTCTGATTATCCCGGTGTTCCTGTTCCGCCATTATGTGCAGGACAAGGGGGTGTTTCCCGCGGCGGTGGTCGAGGCGGATTATGCCGCCAAGGAAGCCCCGGTAGTGCCCCGCGCCGGGATGTTACCCTGGCTGGCGCTGGCCGCTTGCGCCGCGGTCGTCTGGCTCACGCATCATTTTGCGGTTCTTCCCGCCGGTTGAGCGCCAGCAAACCGCGCAGCGTCCCCCAGCACATCGCCAGCAGCACCAGCGCCAGCGGCAAGCCGGTGGCGATCGCGCCGGCCTGAAGCGAGGTCAGCCCGCCGCTGAGCAGCAGCACCACGCCAATCCCGCCCACTGCCAGCAGCCAGATCGTCTTTTGCCTGAGCGGCGTATCGGTGCGACCGCCAGATGTCATGGTGTCGATCACCAGTGTCCCCGAATCCCACCCGGTCACGAAGAAGATCAGGATCAGGCAGATCGCCACGAACGAGGTGATCTGCGCCAGCGGCAGCGAGCCAAGCAGCACGAACAGCTGGGTATCGAGCGAGGCTGAGGCCAACGCGGGCATCTTGCCCGAAACCAGCTGTGCAATGCTGGCATCGCCAAAGATCGTCAGCCAGATGATACCCAGCAGGCTGGGCGCGATCATCGCTCCGGCGATGAATTCGCGCACCGTCCGGCCCAGCGAAATCCGCGCCATGAACATGCCGACAAACGGCGCCCAGCTGATCCACCACGCCCAGTAATAGACCGACCAATCATTGTAGAACCCGGTATCCGTGCGCCCGACCGGATTGGACAGCGCGGGCAGCAGTTTGAGATAGTTCACGATATTGGCCGCGATATCGGTCAGCAATTGCCATGCAGGGCCGGTTGCCAGAACGAACACCAGCAAGGCCAGCGCGACCCACATATTGACCTCGCTGAGGATCCGGATCCCGCGATCAATCCCGCCGCGCACTGACAGGAAAGTGATCGCCGCCATGATCGCGATCAACCCCAAAATCGTCAGCGGCGTGCTGGTAACGCCATAGAGATAGGTAATCCCGGCCATTGCCTGCTGCGCGCCGAGGCCCAGCGAAGTGGCGAGGCCGAAGATCGTCGCCAGCACCGCCAGCACCTCGATCACATCGCCGGCGCGGCCCCACACCGCCTTGCCCAGTAGCGGATAGAAGGCCGAACGCATCGACAGCGGCAGCCCGAAATCATAGGTGAACACCGCGAATGCCAGCCCGGTCACCGCGAAAATCGCCCAGGGGTGGAGCGACCAGTCGAAAATCGTCGCCGCCATTGCGAGGCTGCGGGCGGCAGCCGGATCGCCCGCCGCCCCGCCCAGCGGTGCACCCGCGCCGCCCGCCAGCGACGCGGTGAAATGGGTGACCGGCTCGCCCACGCCGTAGAACACCAGCCCGATGCCCATGCCGGCCCCGAACAGCATCGCGAACCACGAGGCCCGCGAATAATCGGGGGACGCACCCTTCCCGCCCAGCCGGATTTTGCCCAGCGGCGAAAGCGCAACCACGACGCAGAACAGCAGCAGCAGATTGCCGACCGACATGAAGAACCAGTCAAACTGTGAGACCGCCCCGGCGCGCAGATTGGCGAAAAAATCGGCTGACGCGCCGGGCCAGATCAGGCTGAACAGGATGACACCGAGCGAGATCAGGGCGGTGGGAAAGAACACTGCCGGGTTGACGATCATCCCGCCCCAGCTGCGGTTGGACTTGCCATAAGCTCCCGGATCAATGTCCTTCGTCCAATCCGCCATTATCTTCCCCTATCGCAGCTGTTCCGCCGCTGTTGTCAGTGCCAGTTGTAACCACGGCGCGAAACTGCGCCAGACCTCAACTTCGAAGCGGTGTTCGCTGCTGCGGATAAGTACTATTTCGACTGTCTCGAAAATCGTCCGCGCCGCGCGACCAACTGCAAACCGTGAGAGATCGATCGGGCAACCCGCCATCAGCACCTCAGCCGCGCGCGGACCTTCGACGATCAGGCAGACGGACCGCTCGCTGACATCGGTTATTGCCAGCGGCAGACCCTCGCCCATCGCAATACTCGCGCCGAATGGCACACGGAGCAGCCACTCATCCGGACCTAGGCAGGCAGCGCCGCCTTCGGTTGTGCCGATCTTTTTGGGCAGTTTCAGTCCCAGCAAAACTTCAAGTGCCCCGGGATCGCGAGCTCGCAGCGAATAACGCGACATCGGCGGAGCGAGACTGATCGACACGCCTTCACGCACAAAAGCCTCGTGCGTCACTGGTTCAGCGCGGGCCAACACCTCAGACATTAAGCCGCGCTCCTTCGGGATCGTAGAACACCATCGGGCTGACTTTGGCGGTCAGCATCTTGCCCGGCATCGGGATATACAGCGTCTCGCCCATCCGCTCCTGCCCGCCCGCCACCAGCGCAAGCGCAATCGAACGCCCCAGCGTCTCGCTCCAATAGGACGAGGTGACATGGCCGATCATTTTCATCGGGATCGCTTGGCCCGGATCGGCGACGATCTGCGCCCCTTCCTCCAGCACATCGGTGGGATCATCGGTCAGCAGCCCGACCAGCTGCTTGCGCCCGGATGCCACGATATCGGGCCGGGCGAGCGAGCGCCGCCCGACGAAATCGGGCTTCTTCTTGCCGACTGCCCAATCGAGACCGGCATCATAAGGCGTCACTGTGCCATCGGTATCTTGCCCGACGATGATGAAGCCCTTTTCGGCGCGCAGCACGTGCATCGCCTCGGTGCCGTAAGGGGTGATGCCATAGGCCGCGCCATCGGCCATCAGCCGTTCCCACAGCGCGCGGCCATAGGCGGTGGGCACGTTGATCTCGAACCCCAGCTCGCCGGTGAAGCTGACCCGGAACAGCCGCGTCGGAACCCCGCAGATGGTCCCCTCGCGGATCGCCATATGCGGGAAGGCTCCGGCGGACAGGTCGATCCCTTCAACCAGCGGCTCGAGCAGTTTACGCGCGTTCGGGCCTTGCAGCGCGATCACCGCATATTGCTCGGTAGTGCTGGTCAGCCAGACATTGAGGTCCGGCCATTCGGTCTGGAGGTAATCCTCCATCATGTTGAGCACCCGCGCCGCGCCGCCGGTGGTGGTGGTCAGGTGGAACCGGTCGGGCGCGAGCCGCGCGGAAACGCCATCGTCGGTGATGAAGCCGTCTTCCTTCAGCAGCAGGCCATAGCGGCACCGCCCCGGCTCCAGCGCCTTCCACGGGTTGGTATACATCCGGTTGAGGAACTCAGCCGCATCCGGACCGACAACCTCGATCTTGCCCAGTGTCGAGGCATCGAAAATGCCCAGCGACGCGCGAACTGCGCGGCATTCGCGATTCACCGCGGCGTGCATATCTTCGCCCGCGACCGGGAAATACCGCGCCCGCCGCCACTGCGCGACCAGTTCAAACACCGCGCCATTTTCCGCCGCCCAGCCATCGATATTGGTCTGGCGGGTAGCCTGGAACAGCGCATCCTTGGCATGGCCCGCCAGCGCCCCGAAAGTCTGCGGGGTATAGGGCGGGCGGAAAGTCGTCAGGCCGATATCGACCACTGGACGCCCCAGCGCCACCGACGCAATCTGGAGGCCGTTGAGGTTGGATGTCTTGCCCTGATCGGTCGCCATTCCGGTGGTGGTGTAGCGCTTGATATGCTCGATCGACTTGAAACCCTCGCGCACCGCAAGGTGGATGTCCTTGGCGGTCACATCGTTCTGGAAATCGACGAACGCCTTGATCCGGGCAGAATCGCGCGGGGTCGGCAGGCTATCCGTCACCAGCCCGCCGCCAAAGTTCCATTTGCCCGAACAGGCCCCGGTGCAGCGAACTTTTTCGTTCGGCTGGTCGGGCACATAGGCCCCCAGATCATCGCGCCATGCGAGCGAACCCTTGCTGTGTGACCACAGGTGAACGCTTGGCGTCCAGCCGCCTGCCATCAGCAGCGCATCGCAAGCAAGCCGGGCTGCCCCCGCGCCATCGTTGCGGGCAAGGGTAATGCCTTTGACCGCCAGCCGCCCATGCACATCGATCACGCTATGGCCTAGATGCACCGTAATCCCAAGTTTCTGAGCCTCGGCCAGCAGCGCCGCAGCAACGGTTTGCCGAACCTCGACGATTGCCGCCACGGCAACCCCGGCGCGGGCCAGTGCGAAAATATCGTGCCAGCCGCTGTCATGCGCCGCCATCAATGCCACTTGCTTGCCCACCGCCACGCCGTAGCGCTGGAAGAAAGTCCGCGCGGCAGACGCCAGCATCACGCCCGGCACGTCATTGCCGGCAAACACCAGCGGGCGCTCAATCGCACCCTGCGCCAGAATCACTTCGCCCGCGCGGATTCTCCACAGCTTCTCGCGCGCACCTGTGCCGATGTCAGCCAGATGATCGGTCAGCCGCTCCACCGCACCGATGAAATTGTCGTGGTAATAGCCGAACGCAGTGGTCCGGCTAAGCACGGTGATATTGGGCGCGGCGGCCAGATCTTTCAGGCTTTCTTCCAGCCACGGCCACAGCGCCGGATGCCAAGGCGCCGCCGCCCGCCTCATTCTGATCGTCGATCAGGATCACGCGTTTGCTGGTGCCGCTGGCTTCGAGCGCGGCGTCGATCCCGGCCGGGCCAGCGCCGACGATCAGCAGATCGCAATGGGCATAAGTCGCGCCGTAATGATCGGGGTCGATCTCTGTGGGCGCTTCGCCCAGCCCGGCCATCCGCCGGATCGCGGGTTCATAGAGCCGGTCCCAGAACGAGCGCGGCCACATGAAGGTCTTGTTGTAGAAGCCCGCCGGCAGGAACATCCCCAGCCGGTCGTTGATCGCGCCGAGGTCGGACTTGAGCGAAGGCCAGCGGTTCTGGCTGACGGCGCTGAGGCCCTCATGGATCTCGACCCCGGTTGCGCGCAAATTAGGCGTGAACCGCCCCGGCCCGCGCGTGACGGAGACCAGCGCATTGGGCTCTTCACTGCCCGCCCCCAGCAGCCCGCGCGGGCGGTGATATTTGAACGAGCGGCCGAGCAGCATCACGCCACTCGCCAGCAGCGCCGAGGCCAGCGTATCCCCGGCATAGCCTTGATAGGCCTCGGCGCTGCTGGCGAGTGGCGTGATGC
>JBKJTN010000178.1:0-13226 GCA_046590275.1 Novosphingobium sp. | reverse complement strand
ATTTGCGGGCCCATTTGTCGGTCGATCCCGGCGGCCCGGCGCGGCCGATGGTGTGGGTCAGCATCACGCCGTCATCGGCCAGCAGCGCATAGGTTTTGGCGAAATATTCATCGTAGTGCGTTTTACCGAGGTGTTCGATCATGCCGATGCTGCTGATCCGGTCAAACTGACCCTCGACATCGCGGTAGTCGATCAGCTGGAACTTGACCTTGTCTGCCACGCCCGCTGCCGCCGCGCGTTCATTGGCGAAGGCCACCTGGTCTGGTGCCAGGCTGACGCCCAGCAATTCGCAGCCGAAATGGCGGTTGAGATAAAGCCCGAACCCGCCCCAGCCGCAGCCGATGTCCAGCACCCGCATATTTGGGTTGCGCCCCGGGGGGATGTTCAGCTTGGCGGCGATCAGCGCTTTCTTGTCGAGCTGCGCGCGCTCCAGCGTATTGGCCGGGTCGCGGTAATAGGCCATCGAATACATCCGGTCCTCATCGAGGAACAGCTCGTAAAATTCGCGGGTCAGCCCGTAATGATGGACGACATTGCTGCTGGACCGGCTGCGGAGATTGATCTGATCGAGCCGCGAAGCAATCCGATCGAACTGTCGCTTCAGCTGGCTGGGCGGCTGAAGCTTGGCCCCGGGCCGATTGGCGTTGCCCATCACCATTAGCACCATGTCGCGGATATCATGTGGCGGGTCGACCACCAGCCGCCCGTCCATATAGGCCTCGCCGGTGCCCATTCGCGGATCCCTGGCGATATCGAAGGCGGCCCGCTTGTCAGTCAGGCGGATACGGATGGGATCGGCCGCGGGATCACCAAAGCGGTATTCCTTGCCATCATGATCCGTAACGATCAGCTGGCCTTCACGGACCAGCGCGGCGAGCATTTTGTTGAGCAACCACATATGCGAAATCTCACGCAAATTTTCCGCCAAGGCAAGGCGGATTTCTGTCTAGTTCGTTTCACATTCTCAATCGGTTACGGGTACTCGCCGCGCCAGAAAGAGCACATCGCGGGGCTGGCTCAGCAAATGCTGGCCCGAATCAACGAACAGTGTCTCGCCGCTGGCCAGCCAGCCCTCGGCAAGGAACAGCGCCGCATCGGCCAGTTCGGCGGGATCGGTCAGCCGCTTTAGCAGGTTCATCCGCCCGCTCGCCTCGTGCTCCTGTTCGGCCTGATCGAAGCTTGGCATCATCGCGCCGGGGGCCAGGCCGTAAATACGGTCCTCGGAACGCTCCTGCCCCATCGCCAGCATCGTTACCCCGGCGGCAAAGGCGTGCTTGGCCATCGTGTAGGAGAAGAAATCCGGATTGGGGTTGAGCAGTTTCTGGTCAAGAAACTGGATTACACGGCGCCCGCCCTTGGCCTGCGCTTTCGCAAGAAAGGCCTGAGCCATGCGGGTCGGCGTTTCGGCATTGACGCTCATTGCCTCGGCAAAGATTGTGTGATCGATCGCTTCGGCAGTATCGAGATTGAATACAGCGGCACAATTGATCAGCATCCGCCAATCTTCGAGCCGAGCGACCAGCTCATCGACCATCGCCAGCGCGGCGTCGCCGTCCAGCAAATCGCATTGCACGACCTCGGCCGAGGGGAGTTCAGCGGCCAGCGCGTGGGCTTCAACCGGGGAGTGGCCGACGTGGATTACCACATGCCAGCCCGCTTGCCCGAAGGCCCGCGCCAGAACCGCGCCGATGCGGCGGGCTGCGCCAGTAATGAGAACGGCTGGTGGCATAGTTCTTACCAAGCACACCAGCCGTAATGAGGGAACCCGAAAATCAGTTCCGGGCGGGGAAAACTAGCGGCAGCGTGTGCGGCCGCGTTCGATCTCACGCCCGATCAACGCGCCGCCCGCAGCTCCCAGTATCGTGCCGACTGCCCGGTCGCCGCGGGTATCAACGGCGCGGCCCAACAACGCACCCAGCGCGGCGCCGACCAACAGGCCGGTCGTGCCATCGCTGCGACGGCAGTGATAGCGGCCGTCCTCACCCTTCCAATAGCGGATGCCGTTGTCAGTTTGACGATAGGCGATCCCGCCATGCTTGGCGCGATAGCCATGCGCCGGAGCCCAGCGCGGCGGATCGGCATAGGCCGATGCGGCTGGCAGCGTAAGCCCGGCCATTGCCGTAGCTAGCATGAGGTTTCTCATAATATTCTCCAAAATTCCGACTAATTCATTCAAACGCACAGTCTGGCTGCATGTTCCCAAACCGGCGATGAACAGCAAAGGTGAATGGCGCGGTCATAGTTGGGCCGGGCAATAGCTGCGACGAATTGCGCGGGCGCCTATCCTAGCGCCGCCTGCTTTTCATCGGCCAGCCGATCAAGCTCGGCGCGGCTCTTCTTTTCGGACGCGGTTTTGAGCTGGCCGCAGGCCGCATCAATATCGCGCCCGCGCGGTGTGCGAACCGGCGCACTGATCCCGCCGGCAAAGACGATTTCGGCAAAACTGCGGATCCGCTCGGGCGTGGAGCATTCGTAGATTGCGCCTGGCCAAGGGTTGAACGGGATCAGATTGACCTTGGCGGGCAGCTTGTATCGCTTGATCAGTCGCACCAGTTCGCGCGCGTCCGCGTCGCTGTCGTTTTTGTCCTTCAGCATAACATATTCAAAGGTGATCCGCCGTGCGTTGGAAGCCCCTGGGTAATCGGCGCAGGCCTGGAGCAGCTCCTCGAGACCGTATTTCCGGTTGATCGGCACGATCTCGTCGCGCACTTCCTTGTTGGTGGCGTGGAGCGAGACGGCCAGATTGACGCCGATCTCGGCCCCGGCGCGGGCCATCATCGGCACCACGCCGCTGGTCGAAAGCGTGATCCGGCGGCGCGACAACCCAAGGCCGTCCCCGTCCATCACCAGCTTCAGGGCATCACGGACATTCTCGAAATTATACAGCGGCTCGCCCATGCCCATCATGACGATATTGGTCAGCAGGCGGCCATCGGAGGTGTAGTTGCCGGTTTCTTCATCAGCGTCATCCTCAGCACCGCTATCCAGCCCCGCCATCGATCCTTTGGGCCATTCGCCCAGCGCATCGCGGGCCAGCATGACCTGACCGACGATCTCGCCAGGGGTCAGATTGCGGACCAGCCGCATCGTCCCAGTATGGCAGAACCGGCAATTGAGCGTGCAGCCGACCTGGCTCGAAACGCACAGGGTTCCGCGGGTCTCGTCCGGAATAAAGACCATCTCGTATTCATTGGCGTCGGCGGTGCGGAGCAGCCATTTGCGGGTGCCGTCGGTTGAAACCTGTGCCTCGACAATTTCGGGCCGGCCGATCACGAAGCGTTCCGCCAGCCACGGGCGCATGGTTTTGGCGATATCGGTCATCGCCTCAAACTCGGTCACGCCGCGGTGATAGAGCCAATGGAACAGCTGGCGCGAGCGCAGCTTGGCGGCCTTGGCATCAAGCCCGGCCTCACTCAGCAGCTCGGCAATCCGGGTGCGGGGCAGCCCGATCAGGTCGACACGGCCATCCGCACGCGGGGTGATGTCGCGGGGGGTGGGCACCGGATCGATCATTCCGGGGATCGCCATGAGATTTGTGTCGGCCATGAAGCGCGGGCCTATAAGTGGAATGGGCCGGAAAAGCTACCGCAACTGCGAGCAGGCCTATTTGAGCCTGGCACAGCCGATCGTGGCCGCGTCCATCGCGGTCGCTGCACCCGCCAAGGTCCATCTATTCGAAAAGCCGCGTCCGTCTGCGCCGCGCGCGCTGACAGTCATTTCACTGGCAGAGCGCATAGCGGCGACGATCGCGGCGTCCATCCGCTGGTCGGCCGCCCAGGCATCGCCGCCACCACCGGTCAGGGCAAAGCGTTGCCGGCCAATTTTCAGGCTGATCGCGCTGGCCGGGGCAAGCTTGCGCGACAGGCGGAAATGAACCTGACCGCGCAGGCCGCGCCTCGGCCACGTCCCGACTGCGGCATAGGGCTGGTATTCCCGCGCTAGGGTTGATGGAGCCGCCATCGCGATCGCATAGCAGCGCGGCCCGTTTGCGCTGTTTCCAGCATCGCGAAACGCCCCCCAGCCGGAGAAAATGCCGAGCGAATCGCGGGCGAGGGCAGGGGTGGCGACCAGCGCCAGCGCGGCAACAACAAAGCGAAGGGATCCGGGCATCACCAGCGGCTCATCGCAGAAAGACTGGCACGAGGAAAGGCGGGGCGGAATTTCCGTTCATGGTCGCTCCAAACCGGACCACCGCAGCCTCCTCAGATGGCTGGAACATAACCACCAAGCAGCGGTTCTACTGGCATGGCTGATCCAGTCCAATGATCGAGGAGACTTGCAATGCACATGACTGAAACGCGCGATGGCACGCATCTTTACGTCAAGTCATGGGGCGAGGGACAGCCCGTGGTGCTGATCCACGGTTGGCCGTTGTCCAGCGATAGCTGGGACCCCGTGACGCAGGCGCTGGCAGAAGCTGGTCACAAGGCGATTGCCTATGACCGGCGCGGCTTTGGTCGTTCGCAGCAGCCGTCCGGCGGATATGATTATGATACGTTTGCCGATGATCTGGGGGCTGTGATCGAAGCCCATGCCGGGGGCGAGGACGTGGCTCTGATCGGCTTTTCCATGGGCGGCGGCGAGATAGCCCGCTACCTCTCGCGCTTCGGCGGCAAAGGCGTGAGCCGGGTGGCGCTGGTAAGCTCGGTTGTGCCCTATATGTTGAAAACCGGCGACAACCCGAATGGTGTGCCGCAGGAAACGTTCGACGAGATGACCGCCGGGATGCTGGATGATCGCGCCAAATTCTTCACCGGCTTTTTCAAGGACTTTTTCGGCGTGGGATTGCTCGCCCATCCGGTCAGCGATGAGACCCTCCAGCTGGCCTGGATCACTGCGATGCAGGCGGGATTGCGGCCTACGCTGGCGGCGGCCAAGGCCTTTGCCACCACCGATTTCCGCCCCGATCTGGCAAGCTTCACCATGCCGACTCTGGTGATCCACGGCACCGCCGACAAGACCGTTCCGATCGATGCCACCGCGCGTGAAGTGGCGAAAGCTGTGCCGCATGCAACACTGCTTGAATATGGCGGAGAAGCGCACGGGGTGTTTGCAACGCAGCGCGAGCGGCTGACGCAGGATTTGCTCGATTTCCTCGCCGGGCGCGCTCCTGAACAGCGCCAGGAACTGATCGACGCGATGACCTATGAAAGCCTGGTGATCGATCCGATCTGATCGCCCCACCCGTTCCATCCTGCTTCCAAGGTAGCGGTGCCGGGAGGGCCGATCGGGGAACATTGTCGCTCGGTTGGCGTTGCCATTCATATAATCTTCAAAGGAGTAGGACGATGCGTAGACTTATTCTGGCTGGTGCTGCGGCAGTGGCTCTGTGCGGCACGGCGACAACGCTCGCAGCTCAGGAAGTTCCTCCGGTTATCCAGGTTCAGGCCAATCCGCCCGGAACGGATGTTCCGACGATGACACCGCCCGATCCGGTAAGTGCAGAAAGTTCGGTCCGGCCCGCAATGCCGGCTGATCCAACCTACAATGCCGGACCCTACAAAGGCGCGCTGACCGCCCCTCCTGCCGAGGCGATGAACAAGGTCTATCCGGTCTGCACCAGCCGGTTGCAGGATAGCTGCGTCAACCGCCACGAGGCCGGCGCCGGTGTTGCGGTTGCAACAACCAAACGCCGCGTCAGGCGTGCGCGGCGCAACTAGGTTTACGGCGGGCCGCACTTTTCAACCTTCAAGCAAATCCAGATAGCTCACCACGTCGTTGTCGGTGGCGATGAACAGCCCGTACTGGATTTCCTCCGGTTGCAAGGCAGCGATTTCCAGCGCCTCGGCCAGCGAGCCATAGTGCAGCGTATGGGCCGCGCCGCCCTCGCTGCCGCCATCAAGGTGATAAAGCCGCACGGTAGCCGCGCTGAAAGTAGTCCGCATCAGTCGCTCTCTCTCTTTGCGCCATCGAGCAGCTTCGCGACGCGGTCCAGTTCCAGCTTGCGGGCCTTAAGCTCGGCCTTGGGCTGGCCGAATTTGGCGCGGTTGGCCGCAGCGGCGGCTTGAGTGTCAGTGCGGGCTCTGGCCTTGCGGGCAAGCCGCAGATTGATGACGTCAGCCATTTTCGCGGGCCTTGGGATATTCGATCGCCACAATTTCCCATTCCTTTTCGCCGCCGGGTAGAGCGACCTTGCGCATATCCCCCACGCCCGCGCCCCGCAACGCGCGGGCCATCGGCGCGCTCCAGCCGATCAGACCGGCGCTGGCGTCCTGCTCGTCATCGCCGACCAGCGTGATGCTGCGGTGCAGATCATCTTCATCTGCAATGGTGACGCTCGCGCCGAACCACACCCGGGTCTGATCTTGCTGGGCTGCAGGGTTGATCACCCGGGCCGCTTTCATCCGCCGGGCCAGATGCGCCAGCTCGCGGTCAATCTCGCGCATTCGCTTGCGGCCATACAGGTAGTCACCGTTTTCGCTGCGATCGCCATTGCCAGCCGCCCAGCTGACGATCTCGACAATTGCGGGGCGTTCGGTGCCCAGCAGATGATCGTAGCGGGCGCGCAGCGCGGCCATGCCTGACGGCGTGATCGGAGGGCCGTTTACCTGCAAGACTGCCTAACCCGGGGTCCGCTTGCCGAGGAAGTGGCTAAGCGGGTTAAGGCCCTTGTAGCTGGCTTTGGCAGGATTCATCGCCTCATAAACAACCGCATTTTCAATCACATGCTGAACATATCCGCGCGTTTCAACCAGTGGGATCCGCTCGATCCATTCCACCCAGTCGATATTGCCATTGCGCGGATCGCCGTTGGCCCGGAGGAATTTGTTCACATTGCCGGGCCCGCAATTATAGGCCGCAACCGCCAGCGGGTAGCTGCCGCCATAGTAATCCATCATCCGCGCGAAATAGCCGTTACCTAGCATCTGGTTATAGCCCGCATCGGCGGTCAGCGACTGATGATCATATTCCATTGCCATCTTGCCAGCCTGCTCACGCGCGGTCCCGGGCATCAGCTGCATCAGGCCGCGCGCGCCGGCATGGCTGACCGCATTCATTGCAAACTGGCTTTCCTGCCGGGTAATCGCGTGGATCATCGTCCAGTTGCCGCCCTGGATCACCGGCATCTGCGGAAAGGAGATCGTCTGGAAATTGCCGAAGCCGTCGGTATGCGCCGATTGGCCAAGGATTACGGACAAGTCGCGGCGGCCGAGCTCGCGCGCAAGATTAGCCACCAGCAGATGATCGCCCTCGGTCACAGCCTGATCGGAAATCTCGCGGAAAAACCGCACTGCGGTCGGCCAGTCAGCCTCGCGCGCCACTTCGCGCACCGCCAACGTCAGCGGCTTGGCCTCGAATATGGCGCGCTCACCGGGCGTGGCGATGCCGGTGGGGGCCGCGTTAAACGGCGGTAACGGGCGGCCCAGCCGCTCAAGGCTGAGCAAGCCGTAAAATTGATCGGGGTAGGACGCCGCCATCTCGAAATAGCGGGTCGCGCTCTGCGCGTCGCCTGCCCTGTGAGCAGCGCGTCCGGCCCAGTAGAAGCCCTTTGAGCGGGTTTGCGGAGTGCGCGCCGCTGCGCCATACCGGTAGAACAGCGGCATCGCCCGTGTGCCATCGCCAAGGCCGCTCAGCGCCTTGGTCCCGCCCAACCACATCAGCGAGGTGTAATCGTCGCGGATCGCGAACGACAGCCTGCTGATATCGGTGCCGGGGGCGAAGGCGTCGTCGATCCCGCTGGCAATCCGCACCGCGCTGCCGGCATCGGCGCTGCGGGCCGCGTTCAGTAGCTCGGCCACCCATTTGCGCGGATCGAGCGGGGGCGCAGCCAGCGGCGGACGGGTGGCGAGCAGGCTGACCGCGGCCTGGGCTTGTCCGCTGGTCCGCAACATTCGCGACCGGTTATAGACATAGCCGGCATCGCGCAGCACTTCCGGGCCCATGACGAGGCCGGCGCTGGCGGGGTCCTTGCCGCCCACCAACCCCAAACGAGCGAGGAAGCCAGTGCGTGCGGCGGGCGAGACATAAAGGATCTGACGTTCGGCCTGTGTGGTCACACCCGCCCACAGCAGCGCATTCATCCGCGCGTCGTGATCGTCCGGAGTCAGCGTCGCGGCAAGTTGGGTGAACAAGGCCGCCTCGGCAGCATCGCTCATCGCTCCGCCGCGCCAGGCAGCGCGGGCCACGGTCAGGGCGTCGGGACGCCGCAATGCGGCAAGGGCGAGGGCATACTGCGCCCGGGCCTGATTGGTGAGGGGCGGGAACCGGTCAAAATAGGCCGTCATCCGGCTTGGCTCGGGATAGCCCCGTTCCAATGCGCGTTCGGCCCAACCACGCAGCTTGGCTTCCTCGGGAAATCCCGGATAGCTCAGCAGGAAGCTGGCATAATCGGTGAAACTGAACTGGTCGGAACTTGTCAGCAGTTTCCACCGCTGGATCGCCTGCGCCATATTGCCCTGCGGCGCGGCGCGCAGCTGCGCGCGGGCCTGATCCCATTCCACGCCATCGGCGGCCCCGGCTTGCGCCATTGCAGGGAGGGGAGCGAAAGCCAGCGAAAGCAGCAAAGAGGCAATTGTTGTGCGAACCATGCTGGACATCGTGGGCTAAGGCTCCTTATCAGGCGCTGAACGGATTGATCGTCTCCTGTATGGGGCAAGCGCAAGGGTAAAGTCTATGTTTTCCGGCTCGATTCCGGCCCTGGTAACGCCATTTCGCGATGGGGCGTTCGATGAAAGAGCCTATCGCAAGTTGGTCGACTGGCAGATCGAGAACGGCTCCAATGCGCTGGTTCCGTGCGGCACTACCGGAGAGGCATCGACCCTCTCCAATGCCGAGCACCACCGGGTGATCGAAGTTTGCATCGAGCAGGCGGCCGGCCGCGTGCCGATTATCGCCGGCTGCGGCAGCAATGATACCATGAACGCGCGGCTGCATATGAACTTCAGCCGCAAGACCGGCGCCAAGGCCGCGCTGTGCGTCGCGCCTTATTACAACCGCCCCAGCCAGGCCGGGCTAATCGCGCATTTCAGCTTTCTGGCCGAGAGCTCGGAACTGCCGATCGTGCTCTACAACGTTCCGGGCCGCACAGTCACCGACCTCAAGCCCGAAACGGTGATCGAGCTGGCCAATCGCTTTCCGACCAAGATCATCGCGATCAAGGACGCCAGCGGCGATCTGTCGCGCGTGACCGATCACCGCATGGGAATCGGCAAGGACTTCTGCATGCTATGCGGCGATGATGAACTGGCGCTGCCGTTCAATGCCGCCGGCGGGGTGGGCTGTATCTCGGTCACGGCCAATGTCGCGCCGCGGCTGTGTGCCGATTTCCAGGCGGCCTGCGCCGAAAACAACCTCGAAAAAGCCCGCGAGCTTAACGACAAGCTTTATCCGCTGCACTATGCGATGTTTGAGGACGCCAGCCCTGGCCCGGTCAAATATGCGCTTGCCCGCGTCCATGACTGGATCACCGAAGACCTGCGCCTGCCGATGGTCCCCTGCAATGCCGAGGCCCGCGCGGCAGTCGATGCCGCGCTGGAACATGCTGGGCTGGTTTAATGAGAGGCTGATATTACCGTTTAGCCTGAGCTGGACACAGGTACGACGAATTAGGCCGGAACCCCCGTTTCCTTTTGCCGCAACGCGCCCTACATGGCCCCTAATCATGGCCCGCCCGACTCCCGCCCCGTTCGACAAGGTAAAGATCGTCGCTGAAAACCGGCGGGCGAAGTATGATTATTATATCGAAGATGTGTTCGAGGCCGGGATCGCGCTGACCGGGACCGAGGTAAAATCGCTTCGCTTTGGCGAAGGCTCGATTGCCGAGAGCTATGCCGAGGTCAAAAATGGCGAGGTTTGGCTGGTCAATTCCAACGTCCCCGAGTTCAGCCACGGCAACCGTTACAACCACGAGCCCAAACGCCCGCGCAAACTGCTGCTTAAAGAGCGCGAGATTGCCAAATTCCACGGCGCAGTGGAGCGCAAGGGGATGACCCTGGTCCCGCTCAGTATCTATTTTAACGGCCGCGGCCGGGCGAAAGTGGAACTGGCGCTGGCCAAGGGCAAGAATGCGGCTGACAAGCGTCACGTTATCAAGGACCGGGACTGGCAACGCGACAAGGCCCGAATTATGCGTGAGCACAAATGATCAGCCTGTTTTCCCGTTTTGCTGGCTGGGCCAGGCGCACGATGCCCAAGCGTGAGCAGATGGAGCGCAGCCGCTGGATTCCCCGCCGCGTGCTGGCCTCAGAGTTATGGCGCTTTACCCGCCGCTCGGTTCCGCGCGGGGTGGCGCTGGGCATGCTGGTCGGGATTATCGTGCCGTTTGCCCAGATCCTGTTTGCCGCGCTGCTCAGCCTGCCGGTGCGCGCCAATGTTCCGGTTGCCGGGCTGACGACCTTCGTCACCAACCCCTTCACTACGCCGCTCATATGGGTGGTGGCCTACAAGGTCGGCAGTTGGCTGCTGCGGGTCGACGCGATGACCCTGATGCAGCCGGTCGCGCGGACGATCGAGCAGACCCAGTTTGACAATATGTTGACCTGGCTGACCGGCGCAACACTCGTCACCGCTTTTGGGCTGGTGGTGATCGCGGTCGTCTCGGCGGCAGTCAGCTATCTGGCCACCAGCCTGATCTGGCGCTGGTGGACCGGGCACAAACGGCGCGTCCGCCTCGAATCCCGGCGCAGGCAGCGCGCCGCGACCTCCGGCACTGCCGCGCCCTGATGGCTGCCGTGCGCGAGTCGATCCGCGATGCCGGCAAGGAAGGCTTGCTCCGTTCGGACTGGCTGCTGATTGGCGCAGGGCTGCTCGTCAGCCTGATCCTGGTGTGGTTCGTAACCGGACAACCAATGGTGGTTGCCGGTTTTGGCGGCGGGGTCTTGGCGTTGGGCGGGCTGGCTCGGAGCTTCGCACTGCGCGCACCGCCCCAGCGCGAGGCGGAGCATGCCCTGCCGGACTGGTCCGTCACCGTCGCGGCGATCGAGCGTCCCGATACGGCCGTCGCCATTACCGATCGGGCCGGGCGGCTAGTCTGTGCCAATGCCCGTTATGAGGAATGGTTCGGCACAGCTCATGCGCCGCCGCGACTGCCGGTCGATGCCGCGTCGCTCGATCGGCTCGCCCGCGCGGCGCGCAGCGGCTGGCGCGATGGCCAAGGTAGAGCCGATCTGATCGAGGGGGTGTTTGCCGATACCGGCGGCGCGCGCTGGCGCGGCGAGGCCCTGCGCGCCGGGCGCGGCGATGATTTCCTGGTGTGGCAGATCAGTCCGCTGACTGCTTCGGATCCGGTTGGAGATCTCGTGCTCCAGCTTGATGGCAAACTCGGCCGGGCCTTGACGCTTGCCGGAATTTCCGCCGCGATCGTCGATCCCGATGGCAAGATCCGGGCAGTCAGCGCGGGCTTTGCCCAGCGCGCCGTCGGTGATGCCGCTGCACTTTTGACTGGCACCGACTTTGTGACCCTGCTGCGCCAGGATGAGCTTGGCCGGATCAGCTGGGCGCGGGAAGGCAGCAAGGGTACGCCGCTTACCATGTATTACCTGCCCGTCACGGATCCGGATGCGCCAACCGCGTTCGATCCCGATACCACCCCCTCGCTGATGCTGCTGGTGGATGGCGGGGTTGGCCACGGCGGTGACGGCGGTGAAGTGCAGGCCGCCGTTTCGCATCTTGAGGCGCTGCTCGGCCAGCTCCCGCTCGGCCTCGCTATGGCCGACCGCGATGGACGGCTGCTGTTTGCCAACCCGGCCTTCATGCGCGCGGCGGGGCTGGAGGGCGAGGCTCCGCCTACCTATCCGACCGATCTGGTGGTGCGCGAAGACAAAGGCGCGCTCTCCGATGCGATCCGCCGCTTTGCCCAAGGTTCGTCCAATTCGGGCGACATCGCGATCCGCCTGCGCGAATTGCCCGACGAGCCAGTATCGCTCAGCCTGGCCGGAGTGCGCGGTCTCGGGGATGCCGCCGTGCTGCTCGGGCTCACAGACTCGACCGAGGAAACCCGGCTCAAGCGGCAAGTCGCCCAGGCCACCAAGATGCAGGCCGTCGGTCAGCTGGCGGGCGGGGTCGCGCATGATTTCAACAATGTCCTGACCGCGATCCTCGGCACCTGCGATCTGATGCTGCTGCGCCACACGCCGGGCGACAGCGACTATGATGACATCCAGCAGATCCGTGCCAATTCCAACCGCGCCGCCAGCCTGACCCGGCAGCTGCTGGCCTTCTCGCGCCAGCAGACGCTGCGCCCCGAAGTGCTGCAACTGCCCGATGTCGTCTCGGACATTTCGGCAATGCTGCGGCGGCTGATTGGTGAGAAGGTCCAGTTCGCGGTAACCCACGACCGCGATCTTGGCCCGGTCCGCGCTGATCCGACCCAGCTTGAACAAGTGATCGTCAATCTGGTCGTCAATGCCCGCGATGCGATGCAATCCCGCTCCGATCACGGCAAGCTGACGCTCGCGACCCGGCGGATCACCTCGGCCGATGTTCAGGGGATGCGCAGCGAGATCATTCCGGCCGGCGATTATACCGCGTTGGTAGTGCAGGATACCGGCGGCGGCATTCCTCCCGAACATCTCGGCAAGATCTTCGAGCCGTTCTTCACCACCAAGGAACTGGGCAAGGGCACCGGGCTGGGCCTTTCGACGGTCTACGGCATCGTCAAACAATCGGGCGGGTTCATCTTCGCCGAAAGCGAATTGGCCCCATCGCCCCACAGCGGTACGACATTCTCGATTTATCTCCCCGTCCATGAACCCAGCTCCGCTCAGGCCGACCCTGTCGAAGCCAGCCCGGCGAAACCCGCCCCCTCCGCATGGAGCGGCGGCGGGCGTATCCTGTTGGTCGAGGACGAGGATACCGTCCGCGTCGTCGCCGAACGCGCGCTGGTCCGCGCCGGGTTCACCGTCACCGCGGCGCGCGACGGCGAGGAAGGCCTCGAACGCGTCCAGGCGGACGGCGCAGAGCCGTTCGATCTGGTGGTCAGCGACGTCGTCATGCCGATCATGGACGGCCCCGCGATGGCCCGCGAGATCCGCAAGCTGCGTCCCGATCTGCCGTTCCTGTTCATGTCCGGCTATGCCGAGGAGCAACTGCGCAAAGAGATCGACATCCCCAACATGCACTTCCTCCCCAAACCGTTCAGCGTCGCCCAGATCGGCGAGGCGGTGGAGGGCGTGCTGCGCGGGCGGTGACGCTCGACCGGCCAATCGGGTCGCAAAACTTTTCTTCCGATTTTCGCTCTTCCGATTTTTGGAATTGCGAAAATCGTGCATGACCGGGAGGCCGGTATG